>WTFW01000059.1 GCA_011523785.1 Chloroflexota bacterium
CGCCCCGTCCTCTTTATCCGCCCGCTGTCTCACCTTCCGCTCTGGCCCGGCCCGCCCCCCCGTCGCCGTCAAAGCCTCCGCGTCGCACCCCCCCCCACTCCGACCCCCCGCGTGGGATCCCCACGTCGCGCTTGGGGATCCCACGCGTGGGGTCGGATTGGGAGGGCGTGCGACGAGGAGGCTTTGACGGCGACGGGGCGGCGAGCCGAGCCAGAGCGCAAGGTGAGACAGCGGGCGGATAACGAGGGCGAGGATCAAACGGCTCCAGAGGACGTGGAGGCAACGGGTGCACCCCCAGTGTATACAAACCGATTACGATTGGCAAGTCCGGGCCTCAGGGGCTGAGCCAGCGAGGACTGTTCAGGAGGCGTTGAGGCGACCGGATGGCCGGTCAGCAGGCCGGCGAAATCGGTGGGAGCGTGGGCCAGCATCGGCCGGGCAGGTGTTCAGCGTGTTTCCGGCAATGTCTACAGTTCGCGCGCCAATGTGTTCACTCCCCGGCGCGAATTCGCCCGAATGTGTTCACTTTTCCGGCCAAGGTGTTCACTTTCGGGGCCGAAGTGTTCACTGTGACGCGGCGAGGCCCTGTGCGGCTGCCGGCGCGGGAGGGTGAGCCGTTTCCGTGCCGGGGTTGGCGGGAGTTCGAGCACCTGATGGTTGCTCCTCCCGGAATGCTCGAGGTTCAGCTTGGCCCGCAGAGCGGCAGCCCGAGATTCGGAACGTCACTGAGTGGCACGGCTCGCAACGTCTCGGGGATGCAGCCGGTCAGGTCGTTGCCTCCGCCAAGTGCGAGCACATAGAGCCGGGACAGGCCGGTCAGCTCGGCCGGGATTGCTCCATGAAGCTGATTTCCATTGAGCTTCAGCCCTTCAAGGAGCGAGAGACTGCCCAGTGCAGGTGGGACCGGCCCAGTGAGCCTATTGATGCTCAGGTCCAACGTTTCCAGCTTGGACAGCCGGCTCAGCTCGGAAGGGATTGTTCCCTGTAGCTGGTTCGTGTTGAGATCCAACCATCGCAGCCGGCCAAGGTTTCCGAGTTTCGGCGGGATCTCCCCACTCAGTTGATTCCCATAAAGGGTCAGCACGGACAGCCGGCTGAGGCTGGAGAGTTGGGGCGGGATTGTCCAATGAGCCTATTCCTACTGAGCGCTAGCAGTTCCAGGTGGGTGAGCTTCCCCAGGTTGGACGGGATCACGCCGGCTAGCTGGTTGTCCGGAAGCCGCAGCTCTACGACTCGGCCGGAGAGATCTGTTACCACGCCATGCCACTCGCCGACGGCAACGTCACTGAGCCAGTTCGAGGATGTCTCCCAATTCGGGCCGTCGGTTGCGTGGTACAGCTCGATCAACACCTCGCGTTCAGCGTTGCGAATGGTCTCGGGCGCCCTGGTCGGCTGCGGGCCGGCGGTTGTCGGTACGCGACCGTTGAGGTCGCAGTACGGCAGCCGGAGCGCGGCGAAATCACTGTGCTTTGCAATGCCCAGCACCTCGGGGATACACCCCGAGAGGTGATTGGTACCGCCAAGTATCAACTCGTCCAGGCCAGTCAGGTTGGCGAGCTCGGACGGGATCGCTCCCCGCAAGTGGTTGTCATTCAGCCAGAGCGATTTGAGGTTTACCACGCGCCCCAACTCGGGTGGGATCGGCCCTTCCAGCTCGTTTTCGGCGAGCACCAGACGCTGGAGATTGGAAAGGCTGCCCAGCTCGGGAGGGATCATCCCGCGCAGTTGATTGCCGCCAAGAGACAGCACTCGCAGACTCGTGAGGCGACCCAGCTCAGGCGGAAGCCGCCCGCTTACGTGGTTCCTAACGAGAATCAACTCGGTGACGCGACCGTCGCCGTCGGTCGTGACGCCGTGCCAAGTTCCGATCGGTGCGTCGCTGAGCCAGCTGGTGTCGGTTGTCCACTGCGGGCCGCGGGTCCTGCGATGGAGCGTAACGAGCACGGCCCGGTCGAAATGAGCGTCCGTGGGTGTGGGCGTGGGCGTTGGGACGGGTGCTTGGGCTCAAACCGGCGTGGGCGTTGGGATGGGCACCTGGGTTCGAACCGGCGTGGGCTCCAGCGGTTGCCCTGGGTCACCGGTCAGTGTCACGCCGCGCGTGTCAGATGTCTGGGCCGGGGTGTCGCAGGTGGCGGCCATGAGCGTCAGAACGACGATCGACACGAGCACGTCGGCCCGTGCGACCCCGAAGGCTGCAGGCCGGGCGGGAAGAGCTGGCGTGGCCGATTCGACTGAGGTGGTGGGTTGGCATGGGAGGCAATGGTTCGTGTCCCGGGAAGGACTGCATGTTTGGACTGCCCGGGGGACTTGATTGCCGTGGGGTTGTGGTTCGCCTTGGTTTCTTCGGCAAGCTCAGGGCGGGCTCTTCGGGGACTCGAGACTGGCCGCTTCGCCATACTCACCACGAACGGTCTTGCAGATCGCAACGAGCGGAAACGGCCGGGCAGGAATCGGCGGTGGTGACGGCAACGTGAAGAAGACGTCGGTCCGACAGGTCGGCGGGGTCCTCCGCCGGCGGGGGGCGGCCGTATAATCGCCCGACCAATCCGCCACACCTCTGGACTGCCGTGTCAACCGATCCGACCGCGACCGACGACCGCGAGGTCACGTATATCGAGTTTGACGACATCGAGATTGAGGTCAGCGTCTGGAAGGGCCTGGCCGGGTGGAACGCCAACGCCGTGATCGACGGGCGCGACTACCGCGCCATGGGCGCGGCGACCCGTGAGGACGCACTGACGCGGCTGCAACACTCAATCCAGTTCAGCACCGAGGCCACGTTCGCCCTGGGCATCAAGAATCGGCGTTACTGGTCGCCGAACCCGTATTGGAGAGGGCGCTAGGCGGCTGAAGCGTCTTAGTGAGCGCGGTTGGACATTCAGAAGTCCAACCCGGTTGCTATTTGCCTTCGCGACTTGTCGAGAGAGTCATCGTCGACTATCGGCGGCTCTGCGCGTCCATCGACTGACATGGCGGGTGGTTCGGAGCCTGCTCAGCAGCGAGGCGGTGCCGTCGTGTCCAAGCTACGAGAAATCAGTTTGCCTGCCTCACTGCGCGGGAGCAGATTGAATCGCAAGAGACGACCTTCGAGAGGCCAGTTTGGCGACTGTCTAGCCCATCACGTTCATCAGTGATGACGACGGGAGCGCTCATCTGGTGATCGTCGATCCGACGGTGCTGCCTGGCCTGCTGCTGCTGGCGGCGGAGCTGGGCGTGCTGGCGGCTGTGGGATACGTCGTGGTGCGCGTGGCGCTGCGGCAGGACGACGAGCTGTCGGCGCTGGCGCAGGGGCTTGTGGTCGGTCCGGCGCTGTGGGGAATCGTCGTCAACTTCACTCTGCATATCGTCCCGGGACTGGCGGGTGCGGGCGCAGGCTGGGCGGTCGTGATCGGGCTGGGTGCTGCGCTTGCGTGGCGATCGCCGACCCGGCTGCCGATGTCGCCGCGCACGGTGGCGGGATTGGCCGGCGCTGTGCTGGTGTTGAGCTGGGTGGCGCTGGCCAGCAGGCAACTTCTCGGGATTTCCGATTTACATACAAGTCTCGGGCTGGCCGCAACGCTGCGCTACGGCGGGTTCCCGGTAATGCTGCCGTGGCAGTCCGAGACGCCGGCGGCGTATCACTACGGTTCCGGTCTGCTTGTCGGGTTGCTCGCGCCGCCAATTGGGCCGGACCTGGGCTTCGTTCGGGAGCTGATTGGCGCTTATGCGTGGACGAGCCTGGCGTTGGTTGTCGTTACAGCGCTGCGCCACCGTGGATCGTGGCTGACGACGTGCTTGCTGGCACCGCTGTTGATCAGCCATGGCATGCATACATCCGTGAGCAAGGAAGTGTCGATACTGCTTGTTCCCATGCCAAGCGGCTTGCCGATGGCGGACACGCGCGCCGCGATGGCTGGCATTTACTGGCCAACAGGCGAACCCGTAGGAAGTCGTCTGGGATCGTTGCCGGACGTCTGGAACCCCGCGTTTACTCTCGGCCACGCCTTGGTGCTCATCGTCGTTAGGCAGGCGGCGCGGACAGGCCGGCCGACATGGAGCGGCGGCCTGACTCTGGCGGGGCTCGTCGGTTTCCTGGGCCTGCTTGTGACGACGCTCGTGCCCGTGGCACTAGTCATTTGGATCGGCCTGGATGCCCTGCGAGTCATCCAGGCCCGCCGGTCGGGTGTCGCGGCGCTCACGCCGGCGCTGCGGTCAGCCTTCGGCCTGGCAGCAGCCGGCCTGTTAATTCTGTTTGGAGGGGGAGCACTCTCGGCGAACATGGGGGCTGGGATGAGCTCGGGCCTGGCTCTGACTGGCGTCCTTGATGCAAGCCACTGGCAGGTCGTCGGCACAATCGATGCACGCCACGGCGGCGTGGGCCTGGTGGGTCTGGGACCCGTGGCGGTGGCGGGCCTAGCGATAGCTCTGGCGTGGCGCGACCGGCTGGTCGTGGCTCTGGCGGCTGGCGCCCTACTGCTGGCGCTCGCGTGGTTGGCATTCGACTATCCGCCGTTTCCCCAAGACCTGGGGCGTGTAGCCGGGCACTCCCGCAACCTAGCGCTGGTGGCGCTGCTGCTGGCGCTCAGCGTGAACCTCGCCCGCCTGTCATCCAAACGAGGGCGGTATACCCTCAGCGCGCTGCTCGTGGCCCTGGTCGTTTGGCCCACGGTGGCCGGGCCCGTCCGTAGCGCCGTAAGTTCACTCGGGCACGGCATCCAGCTGTCCGACGCTGGGCGCGGATGGCGCAAGGCGCGCGAGCTGGGTCACGAAGTCCAGCCACGCCGGTTCTTGATGCCGCACCTATCCAGCCGCCTGGCCACCTACATCCGGACCCACACCGCGGTGGACGCGCCGGTACTCGATCCCTCGCCGGACCTTGAGGTGCTCTTGCATACCGGCCGCCCGAGCAACTTTGGATTCACCGACGTCACTCAGCTCATTCAGCGCCACGGACCCGAGTACCTGGATGCCAGCCACTACCTGGAGCCGGCGGCCTTTCGGACGTTGGGGTTGGCGTATGTCTACGCCACGGAATCGTGGGTTGCCGGCCTGCCGGCGCGGGCGCGGCAGAGGCTGGCGGATCCGGGCTTGTTTGACCTGGTGATTCGCGACGGGCCCGAAGCGATCTATCGCGTCCGCCCGGCCTTCCTGGCGCTGGAGGCGCCCCCGCACCCGGACTCTTTCGAGGCGTTGCGGGGCGGCGTGGCGCCGGGAACCGTGGTCTACCTGCGACCTCAGACACGAGGGGAGCTCAAGGAGCGGCTGCTGCGCGTCGCTTCGGCGCTCCCCCAGGCGCGGCTGGTTGGCGAGATCAGCCCGGAGCGCCTGCATCTGCGGACGCCGGCGCCGTGGACGGTGGAGCCGCTGGGCGCGCACGTGCCCCAGCTGATCGCCCTGCCACTGTTGCACGAGGCGTGGACGTATCCGCCGGCGGGCTGGCAGGAGGTCTGGCGCAATCCGCCCGGCGGGGTGGCCGTCTACGCACCGGCCCGCGATGGTGAACCAGCAGCGGCGGCCGCGCCGCCGGTCCGCGTCCGGCTGACCGACATGCACGCCAGGGAGGCCCGGCTCCGATTTACCGCCACCCTGGATGCCCCCGAGCAGCGACAGTGGTCGGGGCAGGATTGGGTGCTCGGGGCTGTCGACACCTCGCCCTGGGCCATCCCGGTGCTGCAGCGTGACGGGCAACTCATCATTGAGCAGTGGTTTGCCGGACAGGCAGCGGCGGGTGCCGGCACAACGACCCGCACCTACGTCTTTGATGCGAGCGACTCCAGTCTGCACGTGCGCGGGGCCGACGGCGCCTTCGCGAGCGTGGCGGCGTCAACGCGATCGCCGATGGCCGGCACCTGGATGCTGGCCCTGCGGCTGACCGCGCGGGGGGACAGTGGACACCAAGATGTCTTGTTCATCGTGCCTGTGCTGCGCTTCGACGTCTCGGACGACGGAACCGTTTCTTCGCCGCAGGTCTACGACGCCCGGCACGGTTGGCGGCCGTCCTAGACGCATCATGGCGCGATCTCGCTACGGCTACTTTGGTTTGGTGGTGAGGCGGCGCGAGTTGTGAGCGTGATCGTCGATCCGGCGGTGCTGCCGGGGCTATTCCTGCTGGCAGCGGAACTGGCGGTGCTGGCGGGCATTGGGTACGTGGTCGTGCGGGTGGCGCTGCGGCAGGACGACGAGCTGTCGGCGCTGGCGCAGGGCCTAGCGGTCGGCCCGGCGCTGTGGGGCCTAGTGTGCAACTTCGCGATGTACGCAGCTCCCGGGATGCTTGGCGCGGCCGTCGGTTGGGCGGTCATGCTCACACTGGGATTCGCGTTGGCTTGGCGCTCACCGGACTGCCTGCGCCCCTCGCCTCGCCTGGTCGCGTGGTTCGTCGGCGCTGTCCTAATGCTCGGCTGGGCCGCGCTGGCCAGCCGGCAACTCCTTGGCATCGCTAATCCACACATTGATATCGGGTTGGCGGCCTCAATTAGGTTTGGCCGTTTCCCGGTGATGCTGCCATGGCACCCGGATACGCCAGCGGCGTACCACTACGGTGCCAGCCTGCTGGCGGGGTTGTTGGCGCCCCCGGCCGGCCCTGATCTAGCGTTCGTCTGGGAGCTGCTGGGCGTCTACGCGTGGGTTAGCTTTTCGCTGGTGGTGGTCACGGCGCTGCGCCAGCGCGGTTCGTGGCTGACGGCACTGTTGCTGGCTCCGCTCATGCTCAGCCACGGTCTGCACACAATCGTCTGGAACAACTTCACGAAGGTTTCAGGAGTCCTGTGGATGCCTGTGCCGCTCGGGTCGCCAATTCCGGGCCTGCGTGCGTCACTCGCCGACATTTACTGGCCTTCGCTTGAGTCCGTTGGGAGTTCCTTGATTTCGTTACCCGATGTCTGGATGCCCGCGTTTCCACTGGGATACGCCACAGCATTCGTTGTCTTGGCACATGCCTCGGAATCTCGCCACGCCGCGGGGCTCAGGGCCCTAACGCTGGCAGGACTTGTCGGCTTCCTGGGCCTTCTCGTGACGACGCTCACACCGGTTGTTGCAGTGATGTGGACTGGCCTGGAGGTCCTTCGACTCGCCCGCGCCCGCCGCGAAGGTTCGCCACACTCGGGATGGCACTTCGCTCGGGCATTGGGCTGGCACTGGCAGTTCTACTTGTCCGCTTCGGTGGTGGTGGCCTCGCCAGTGTTCTGGGCGGCGGCGCGGGTTCGTCTGGGCTCGTGTGGACGCGAGGTCTTGAACCCGGCCACTGGCAGTCGATCGGTCTCTTCGACCCTCGCCCCGGAGGTGTGGGCCTGGTGAAGATTGGTCCGCTGGCAGTCGCGGGAACCGCGGTTGCGCTGGCGCGGCGCGATGGGCTCGTGCTCGCGCTGGCTGGCGGCGCTGCCCTACTGACGCTTATCTGGGTGAGCCTGGACTACCCGCCACGCCCTCAGGATCTGGACCGAGTGGCTGGACACGCCAGAAACATGGCGCTTCTTGCTCTCGCGCTGGCGCTTAGCGCGCGCATCGTCGGCATACGGTCCAGACGTTGGCGGTATGCGACGGTTCCGGTGCTCGCAGTCCTTGTCATCTGGCCCACCGCAGTGGCACCCGCACGCAGCTTGGGCAACGCGCTAGGTCATGGCGTCCACCTTTCCAATACTGAATGGATACGGCCAGCGACGCCAGATCAGGCCGAGACTAACGTGTCCGAGCGCTGGAGGTTCCCTGGAATGTCCAGACGGCTCGCTGCGTACATTCGCGACCACACTGACGTTGATGCGCGCGTGCTCAACGGCGTAGACGAACGATGGCTCCATGCCGCAGCGAACCAAGCGGTTCTAATGAACACCGGCCGTCCGAATAACCAGGGATTCGCTGACGTGGTCCAACTCGAACTCGATTGGGGGCCCGAGTACCTTGACGCACGTCTCTATCTGGAGCCATCGGCATTCGAACGCTTAGGGCTTGCGTATGTTTACGCCACGGACACGTGGGTCGCTTCGCTTCCGGCGCGGGCACGGGATTGGCTGGCAGATCCCGACCACTTCGACCTCCTGGCGCGCGACGGAGATGCGGCCCTTTACCGAGTGCGCCCCGCGTTTCTTGCGCTTGAAACCGAGCCTCATCCAGCCTCTTTCGAGGCACTTCGCGCCATTGCATCGGGGACCGTGGTGTACTTGCCGCCGCAGCCCGACTGGCGGAATGAAGTGCGGCTGCTGCGAGTGGCGTCGGCGTCGGGCCAAGCCCGATTGGTGGGTACAGTAAACGCTGAGGGTTTCCATCTGCGGACGGCAGCGCCCTGGCGCGTAGATCCGCTTGGCGCGCAGGTGCCCGATCTCGCCGCAACGCCACTATTGCACGAGGCGTGGCAGTTTCCGCCTGCATCATGGACGCAAGTCTGGCGGAATCCGCCGGACCGGGTCGCCGTCTATGCGCTACACGAGGCAGGCAAACCGCTGTCGAATGCCACTCTGCCGCGTGCAAGCCTTCGGCTGACAGAGGCGCGCGCTGCTGGGGATCGATTCACGTTCACCGTCACTCTCGTCGACCGTGCGCCGGACCGATGGTCTGGTCAGGACTGGGTTCTCGTACCAACGGACCCATCGCCGTGGGCAATCCCAGTTCTGGATCGCCATAACGGTGAGCCCGTAATTGACCAGTGGTTCGCTGGGCAGATGGGGGTCGGCAGTGAAACGACGAGCCACACGTATGTGTTCGATGCTTCGGCGTCCACCCTTGCCGTTGGCGGAGCAAGTGGCGCCCTTTCCGCGGTCCAAGCGTCAGAGCGCACGCCGTCGCCGGGTGTTTGGATGCTGGCGTTGCGCCTAACCCGCTGGGTGGACCGCGGGGTGCAAGAGCCCGCGGTCATCATCCCGGCGCTGCGGGTTGAGGTCTCAGACTCTGGAACCGTGTCGTATCAGGTATACGACGCCGCCAAGGGTTGGCGGTCTCCCTAATGCAGCCGCGGCGCAGTGTGTGTCCGAACAGCGATTCGGCGGGAGATGAGTTGCCCAACGCCGATCGCGCAGCCGTTTTGACAGGCTGTCGCCATGCGATGAACAGCGTGGTCTCCCGTCCATTCGGCTGCGTTGTTGCGACCATTTGAAGCGTTTCTGGGTTACAATGGCTGACCGATTGTCGGTGCGCGGTAGCGTGCCGCTAGGCGCACCGCGCCTATTCCCACCTAACTCAACCGCTGAAGTGCGAGACCGCCACGAAGGAGTCTGGCCGGCATGGCTAAAGACCTGATTTTCGATGAAACCGCGCGCAGCGCGCTGCTGAACGGCGTCAACTCCGTCGCCGACGCGGTGCGCGTCACGCTGGGGCCCAAGGGACGCAACGTCGGGCTGGCGCGCAAATTCGGGTCGCCGATCATCACCAACGACGGCGTCACCGTCGCCCGTGACGTGGACCTGCCGAACGCGTTCGAAAACATGGGCGCGCAGCTAATCAAGGAAGCGGCCACCAAGACGAACGACGTGGCCGGCGACGGCACCACCACCGCCACGGTGCTGGCGCAGCGCATGATCCAGGACGGTCTGCGCGCGGTAGCCGCCGAGATGAACCCGATGATCATTAAGCGGGGCATGGAGAAAGCGGTGGCGGCGGCCGAGGCGGCGCTGAACGAGCAGGGCCGCGCGATTAGCGAGCCGCAGGAAATGGAGTGGGTGGCCGCGATTTCGTCCGGCGATCCGGCCATTGGCAAGCAGATTGCCACGGCGCTGGACCGCGTAGGCAAAGACGGCGCCGTATCGGTGGAAGAGGGCCGCACCAACGCGCTGGAACTGGAACTCGTGGACGGCGTGCAGTTGGATCGCGGCTACATCTCGCCGTACCTGGTAACCGACGAGACTTCGATGTCCTGCGAGCTGGAAAACGCGTCGGTCTTCGTGACCGACGACAAGCTGAGCAACGCCCAGGACATGCTGCCGCTGCTGGAGAAGATCGTGCAGTCGGGGCGTCGCGACGTGCTGTTCGTGGCGGAGGACGTGGAAGGCGACATGCTGGCCACGCTGATTGTCAACAAGGTGCGCGGGGCCATCAACGCCTGCGCGATCAAGGCCCCGGCCTACGGCGACCGCCGCAAGGCGATCCTGGAGGACATTGGCATCCTGACGGGCGCGCAGGTCATCTCCAAGGACCTGGGGCAGGACCTGAAGGAACTTGACCTGGACGTGCTGGGCCAGGCGCGTCGAATCGTGGTCCGCAAGGATGACACCACGATCGTGGAAGGCGCCGGCACCCGCCAGGACATCACGCGGCGCATCGCGCAGATCAAGTCGCAGGTCGAGACCACCGACTCCGACTACGACCGCGAGAAACTGGAAGAGCGAGCGGCCAAGCTGGCCGGTGGCGTGGCGGTGATCCGCGTGGGCGCGCCGACCGAGGTCGAGCTCAAGGAGAAGAAGCACCGGGTGGAAGACGCCCTGTCGGCCACCCAGGCGGCTGTGGCGGACGGCATCGTGCCGGGCGCGGGTACGGCCTACATCCGGGCCATTCCGGCCGTGGACGAGTTGCTGGAGACGCTCAGCGGCGAGCAGGCCATGGGCGCGCGCATCGTGCGAAATGCCCTATCGGCCCCGCTGCGGCAGCTCTCCGCCAACGCCGGCGAGGTAGGCGACGTGATCGTGGAGCGCGTGATCAACGCCGACGGCGCCATGGGCTGGAACGGCGACACGGGCCAGATCGAGGACTTGCGCGAAGCCGGCGTCGTGGACCCGCTCACCGTGGTCCGGGGCGCGTTGCAGAACGCGGCCAGCGTGGCGATGATGCTGCTGTCCACCGAGGTGCTGATCGCCGACGCGCCCGAGACCAAGAAGCCCGCCGCGGCCATGCCTCCCGACGCGGGTATGGGTGGCATGGGCGGTATGGGTGGAATGGGCGACATGGGAGGCATGGGCGGCATGGGCGGCTTCTAGCCCGCAACCCACCAGAAACGCTCAAGCCCCGCCGGCCAATGGCCGGCGGGGCTTGTTGCTTTAGACGGTGATTTCGCCGACGGCTAGGTCAGGAAGTCCTTGAGCTTGCGGGCGAGGCGGGGGTGGCGGAGGCGG
Source organism: Chloroflexota bacterium (assembly GCA_011523785.1). Classification (GTDB taxonomy): domain Bacteria; phylum Chloroflexota; class UBA11872; order UBA11872; family UBA11872; genus UBA11872. The sequence goes on from WTFW01000059.1 coordinate 11,010, forward strand.
CGGAGGGCCTGGGACTCGATCTGGCGAATGCGCTCGCGGGTCAAGCCGAACTCCTGGCCGACCTGGTCCAGCGTGCGCGGCGTGTCGTCGTCGAGACCGTGGCGCATGCGCAGGATCTTCTGCTCGCGCGGGTCCAGCATCTCCAGCACGCCCTCAAGATGCTCGGTGAGCATCTGGGATGTGGCGGCCTCGACCGGCTCCACGGCGTCGTCGTCGGGGATCAGGTGCCCGATCTCGGTGTCGCCGTCCTCGCCGATGGGCGTTTCGAGCGAAATAGGCAGGCGGGCGGCGAGCTTGAGCTCGCCGATCTGCTCTTCGCTCATCTCCATCTCGTGGGCGATTTCGTCGTCGGTCGGCTCGCGTCCGAGGCGCAACTGGAGGTCGCGCTGCACGCGGTAGGACTTGGTGAGCTTCTCGTGCACATGCACGGGCAGCCGGATGGTGCGGCTCTGCTCGGCGATGGCGCGGGTGACCGCCTGGCGAATCCACCAGGTGGCGTAGGTGCTGAACTTGTAGCCGCGGCGCCAGTCGAATTTCTCGGCGGCGCGCATCAGGCCGGCGTTGCCTTCCTGCACGAGGTCCAGCAGCGGAATGCCGTGGCCGGTGTATTTCTTGGCGACGCTGACCACCAAGCGCAGGTTGGCCGTGATGAGGTGCTCGCGGGCGGACTCGTCGCCGCGCTCGATGCGCTGCGCCAGGTCGACCTCTTCCTTGGCCGTGAGCAGCGAGATGCGGCCGATCTCGTTGAGGTAGCTGCGAACGGTGTCCTGGCTGGCGGACTCGAGCTCCAGGTCGCGCTCGCGGCGCGACTGGATGGTGGTGACCTTGGAGGCGTCGCCGCCTTCCGTGTCTTCCGGTTCCTCGTCGCGCAGTTCGATCTCTTCCTCGGCCAACTGCATGCGGAACCAGGTCTCGAGTTCCGGGGTGATCTGCGCCTCGTCGGGCAGGACTTTCTTGAGTTCGGACTTGTTGAGAAAGCCGGGATCCGAGCCCAGGGCCACAAGCTCGGCCAGGGCGTTCTCGAGCGTTTCTTCGTTTAGGTGCAGTGCGACTTCAACTGCCACGGATCATTCACCATCCCCCTGCTGCGGCAATGCCTGATGAGCTTGCGGCCCGTCAGGTGCCTGGCGCTCCCTGAATCTAACCCTCATCCCCGTCGGACTTCCACCGCGCGAGGCACACACGCACCCGGCGCGCGGGCTGCGCGTTCCCCGACGGTCTGATGTTGCGCGGCTGCGTCTGCAAAGAGGACAGGGATGGTTCGCCTGTCGAAGCGGTAGGCGCTTGTGCCGAGAACGCCCGCGCGTCGCATCGTCCGACCCAGCGGTGCGCAAGTCACCGCTTGCTTGAGTATACGCCGATTGGACGGCCAGAGTGCAGGCACGCTCAGAAGCGTAGATGCAGGGGTGACCCGGCGACTGTCGATTCGCATTGCGAATCGTGTCACTGGCCGCAACAATTAGAGAAATCGGGGCGGTTTCTGGGCGGAAATGGGCATTGACGCCATGGCCGCGGACACCAAGCCGCTGACTCTGGAAGACCTGCGACGCGAGTTGCGCCACGAACGGAGCGAATCGCGCCGCGAGTTTGATCGATGCTTGCAGCATTACGCGACCAAGGCCGACCTTCACGCGCTTGAGACGCGACTGACCATTCGGCTAATCATGTTGCTTGGCGCGCTAGGTGGCGTGCTGGTTGCCGTCGATCGGCTGTGGGCCTGAGAGCGCCTCGATCGCCGGTGGCCTAACGGAGCCGGCGATGGGTGGGGCCGGCTGAGTTTCGACACCTACGACGCGCCTGGATTGTGTTGCGGCGGGGTGGGGGGCTTCCCTAAGCTTTGAGTTCGTTCCGAAGCCCATGGATCGTCGCCACCGCATGTCCCGAGTCCGCCCGTATGCCCTGCGCCTGATCGCGCTGGTTGCCGCCGCCGTGGTGCTGGCCGGCTGTGAGGTGGGCGCGATGCAGACCGCTATCGACAATCCGACGCCAGATCCGGTGACGGCGTTGCAGACGACCTGTACGCCGCCGAGTTGCGAGGAGCTGGCGGTTCAGATTGGCGACTTCGCCATCCTGCCGCCGGTGATTCGGACGAGCGCGCCGCGCGTGCGATTCGCGATTACGAACATTGGGGCGTATACGCACAGCCTGGAGGTCCGGCTGCCGGGCGGGGTGGTGAACTCGCCGCGGATCGGGCCGGGACAGACGGGCTACCTGGAAGCCGATATCGAGCCGGGCACGTACGAGGCGCTGGATCCGACGCCGGGGCACGCGGTGCGCGGCGCGCGGGCCAGCGTGGTAGCGGGGTCCGGGAGCTAGCCGCCCCTGGGCGCGCGACCGAGCAGTTCCCGTTCGCCCGGCGTCTCCGAGACCCAGCGGAAGAACTTGACGGTGATGACCGTCCACAGCAGGGCGGTGCCGCCGAGTTTCATGATGAGTCCGCCGATTCGCTGATCCTCCAGGGCCGAGAGTCCGCCGGGGTCGGCGGCCAGCAGGTAGGCCGGATAGAGCGGTTCGCCGGCGAAGACGAAGAGCGAGCTCAAGAGTCCCGATGGCAACGTCAGCAGGAACAGATAGAACATCTGGATCGGCACGCTGGCGGCGGGGGCGGCCGGCACGCGGCTGACGACGGGCCACCACATCAGCAGGGCCGAGCCCACCATGGTGACGTGCGCCGCGTCGTGCATGATGCGGTCGTTCAGCGCGCCCTCGTAGAGCGTTGGCAAGTGCCAGCCCCAGAAGACGGCCACGCCGATGAGCCCGGCGACCAGGGGCCGGGTGATCCAGCGGAAGGCGACGCGCACCATGGGCCGGCGGAGCAGGGGCGTGACCATCCAGGCCGGGATGCCCAACAGCAACAGCGGCGGCGCCATGAAGGTCACCATCAGATGCTGGATCATGTGGATGCTGAAGAACTCGGCGCTGAGCGTGTCGATCGGCGGATGCAGGGCGGCGAAGACGATGGCCGCGCCAAGCACGAAGAGGCTGATGCGCCACGGGTCGACGCGGCCGGGACGGTCAGGGTTCCAGGGGCTGACCGCGTAGGCGTAGGCGCCGAGCAGGACCACGACGCCCAGGGTGATTTCAGGGATGAGGTAGAAGGTCAATTCAGCGCCTCCTCACCTGCTCATGTTCGCTGTTCGCGACAACCCGCACGCTCCCGGGCCATTCTCGATCAGCGCGGGCTAGCTCCTACCTTCCAGCCTAGCCGCCCGTCAGGGAGAAGAAGAGGAAGAGGATCAGCACAATCATGGAGGCGATGCCGAACGGGAACATGAAGAGGGCGGTGAACAGGCGGTTGTCGTCCCGCAGGTGCATGTAGTAGGCGACGACGCCCGCGCCCTTGGCGAACGAGAGGATCAGCAGGGAGGCCACCACTCCGGGCCTTGTGAAAGCGTCGGCGATGGCCGGGATACTGGGAATCATGATCTCGACGATGGTGATGACGGTGAGGATGACGCCGACGACGACGTACTTGGCGTAGCCGTGGCGATGATGCTCGGCGTCGTGGGCCATGTCCCCGCCGTGGTCCGCGTGCGCGGAGTGGGTATCGCTCATCAGATCAGGTAAATGAGGGTGAAGATGGCGACCCAGACCAGGTCCACGAAGTGCCAGTACAGGCCGACCAGCTCAATGCCCCACATGTCCATGCCGGGCTGAAAGCGGCCGCGGAAGGAATAGACCAGGGCGGTGCCGAGCCAGAGGACGCCGATGGCGACGTGCGCGCCGTGGAAGCCGACCAGGGTGTAGAAGGACGCGCCAAACAGGTTGGTGGAGGGGGTGAGGTCCTTGTGCGTGACGAATTCGGTGAACTCGTAGACCTGGCCGCCGAGGAAAACCAAGCCCATCAACATCACCATGCCGAGCCAGATGCGGCCCCAGAGCAGCGACCCGTTTCTGAAGGCGGCCAGCGAGAGCACCATGGCGAGACTGCTGGTCAGCAGCACGAAGGTGGTGAACGAGGTCAGGACCAGGTCCAGGACTTCCTGACCCGGTCCGCCCAGCGTGTTGTGCTTGTTGATGAGCATGACCAGGATGAGGCTGCCGAAGAACATGGTCTCGGAGCCCAGGAAGGCCCACATGCCGAGCTTGCGGTTGTCGAGGCCGGTAGAGCTGTGGTGTTCCTCGTGGTGGGCGTGGGCGTCGGCGGTCATCCGGCGGGTTCCTCGATCCAGCCCAGGAGGGAGATGGCGAAGAGGACCGCGCCCAGGAGGATGAAGGCCTGGTGGAAGATCAGGCCGCAGGCGGCCAGCACCATGCCGGCGGCCATCACAATCGGCCAGTAGGAGGGGTTGGGCATGTGGATGTCGGGCTCATCGGCTTCGGCGTCGGCTTCGGGGGCCGTGGCCACCGCACCGGTGTGTCCGCCGCCGCGCTTGATGTCCCAGGCCGGGTAGCGGCTGTCGACGACGGGAATCTCGGCAAAGTTGTAGACGGGCGGCGGCGAGGGAATCGTCCACTCCAGCGTGCCGCCGTCCCAGGGGTCGCCGCCGGACGGTTCGCCGTGGCGAATTGAACGCAGGGCGTTGATGATGAAGATCAGGAATGAGAGTCCGATCATCAGGGATCCAACGGTGGACATCATGTTCCAGAGGTCGAAGCCCATCTCCGCCGCGTAGGTGTGAACGCGGCGGGGCATGCCGTCAATGCCCAGCATGTGCTGCGGAAGGAAGGTCAGGTTGAAGCCGATCAGCATCAGCAGCCAGTGCACCTTGCCCCAGCCGTCGTGCATGAAGCGCCCGGTGAATTTGGGGAACCAGTGGTAGATGCCCCCGAACAAGCCAAATACCGTGCCGCCGAACAGCACGTAGTGCAGGTGAGCGACGACGAAGTAGGTGTCCTGCACCTGCGCGTCAATGGGCGGGGAGCCCAGCATGACGCCGCTGAGCCCGCCGATGATGAACATGGAGACCATGCCCACGGCGAACAACATGGGCGATTTGAAGCTAATTGAGCCGCCGTACAAGGTGGCAATCCAGTTGAAGATCTTGACTCCGGTGGGTACGGCGATGGCCATGGTGGAGATTGCGAAGGCGGTGTCGGCGATGGGGCCCAATCCCACCGTGAACATGTGGTGCGTCCAGACGCCGAATCCGACCAGCGCGATGGCGGCGCCGGAGTAGGCCACAACCGCGTAGCCGAAGAGGGGCTTGCGGGAGTAGGTGGGCAGGATTTCGGAGACGATGCCCATGGCGGGCAGGATGAGGATGTAGACCTCGGGGTGGCCGAAGAACCAGAACAGGTGCTGCCAGAGCACAGGGTCGCCGCCGCCCTCGGGAATAAAGAAGTTGGTTTCGATGTAGCGGTCGAAGAGCAGCAGCACGAGGCCGATGGTGATGGCGGGGAAGGCGAAGATGATGAGGAAGGCCGTGATCATGCTCATCCACACGAACATGGGCATCCGGTTGAGGGTCATGCCGGGCGCGCGCATGTTGATGATGGTGACGATGAAGTTGATGGAGGCCAGGATGGAGGAGACGCCCAGGATCTGGAGGCCGAAGGCCCAGAAGTCGATGGCGTGGGTGGCTTCGAAGGCCGTGTCGGTGAGCGGCGCGTAGCCGAACCAGCCGGCGTTGGGCGCCCCGCCAGCCACGAAGCTGATATTCATGAAGATGCCGCCGAAGAGGTAGATCCAGTAGCTCAGGGCGTTCAGTCGCGGGAAGGCCACGTCGCGGGCGCCGATCATCAGCGGCACGAGCAAGTTGAAGAAGGCCGCGCTCAGGGGCATCAGCGCCAGGAACACCATGGTGGTGCCGTGCATGGTGAAGAGCTCGGTGAAGCGTTCGGCCGAGACCAGGTCTGACTCGGGCGTGGCCAGTTGCAGGCGCATGAGCAGCGCCTCGAGGCCGCCGAGCATGAAGAAGGCGAGGGAGGTGACCAGGTACAGCACGGCGATGCGCTTGTGATCGACCGTGGTGATCCAGCTCCAGGCCGTGCCGGCAAACGTGCGGGTGTCAGGGGCGGTTGCCGTTACCGTCGCCATGTGGTCACCCTCCGGTTGGCGTCTGAGCGTCGCATCGCGCGCGCATCATCATTTTAGGCCCTGGAGGTAGGCCACCAGCGAGTCGAGCTGCTCGGTGGTCAATTCGGGAATCACCATGGTGTTTCCAGGTTTCACGCCCTGCGGATCGCTGAGCCAGGCGCGCATGTTCTCGGGCGTGTTCTCCAGGATTCCGGCGGCGATGTACTTGCGGCTGCCCATGTGGGTCAGGTCCGGACCCAGGATGCCCGCCGAATCGGTTCCGCGAATCGTGTGACAGGCCACGCAGCCGCCGAGGGTGAGGTTCGCTTCGCCTTCACTGGCCAGCTCGCTGGCTGGAGCAACGCGGTCGGTCCGTTCATTCTGAAGCCAGGCATTGAACTCGGCCTGCGTCTCAACGACCACGTGAAACTTCATGAGCGCGTGGGCGGTGCCGCAGAACTCGGCGCATTGGCCGGGAAAGGTGCCGGTGACCTCGGGCTTGATGGTGAATTTGTTCTCGCGGCCCGGCACCATGTCCAGCTTTCCGCGCAGGCTGGGGACCCAGAAGCTGTGCAGGACGTCGTTGCTTTCGAGCTGGATCTCCACCTCGCGGTTGACGGGCAAATGCAACTCGTTGGCGGTCGTCACCCCGAGGTCGGGGTACTGGAACTCGAACCACCACTGGTGGCCGATCGCCCGGACCTTCAGGGCGTCGGGACCGGCGGCGCGGGCGTTGGAGAAGATGGCGGGGACGGTGAGGACGACGATTACGACGACAAGAATGGCCGGCGCGATGGTCCAGCCGATTTCCAGCGGGGTGTTGCCATGGGTCTGGGCGGGAATCCCGTCGCCGCTGCGCCGACGGAATCGAATCAGGACGTAGAGCAACGCGCCTTCCACGAGCACAAAGGTCACGACCATTGCCCAGAACACGAACATGAGGAGGTCGCGCGCGGTGCGGGCCGCTTCCGTGGTCGGTTCGAGGGTGGTCTGCGGCGTAACACCGCAGGCGGCCAGGGCCAGCACGGCCACCGCCAATGCGGGAGCCAGGAGCGTGGCGTAGATGCGGCGGTTGCGGGTCAATGGTGTGCTGCGTCGCCCTTGGATGGGACGGCTCTCGTCCCCGTTTGCGCGAGTCACGCTTGGCCGGGCTTTGTGCACCGTTTCACAATCTCGTGGGCGGCGGCTAGCGTAGCACGAGGGCCCGCATTCCCCCGTGTCGAACGGTCGCGCGGGCGACGGTCAGGATGGCGTGGAAACGTCCAGCACGTGAGCGCGCGCGGCGTTGATGGCAGCCACGGTTTCCTCGGCCGGGACGCTCTCCGTGCTGCCCCAGATGAAGGTAAACATGCCGAAGTAATTTCGCTCATCAAGCATGGCCGTTAGCGCGCGAAAATCCACGGTGCCGTGGCCCGGCGCCTGGTCTTCGGCCGGCCCCAGGCTATCCGCGTTCTGCATGGCGGGGCTGACGCTCCAGAGGCAGGTGTGACCGACACGGCCATCGGCCGCGTCAGCCACCGCCCGCAGCGTGGTGCCGGCCAGGCGCGCGTGGGGTGGCGTGAGGCTTAGTTGCACACGCGGGTGTCCGACGTCGTCCAGAAAGCTGGCGATCTCAGAAGGTTCGTCCAGCCAGGTGCCGATCTGGTTGGCCAGCGCCAGGGTCACCCCCAGGTCCTGGGCCGCCCGGCCCAGCGCCCGCACATCGTCGGCCGCCTCGCGCCGCTCGTACTCACGCACGGGCGCGGTACCAATAACCAGCGGGGCGCCGATGGCGGCCGCAAATTCCAGCCGCGCGACCAGGTCGTTGCCAAACGTGGCGTATGCCGAGATCGACGAAGGCCGAAGGTTGTGGTCCTCGACGCGAGCCTGCACCTCGGCCGGCGAGTCGCGCATGGGGTCCACGTGCTCGAGCACGCCCGGCGTGGCCCAGAGGTCCACGTAGGTCAGATCGGTCTGCGCCAGCGACTTGAGCGCGTCGTCCAGAGACAGCGACCGGAACAGCAGGGTGGAGCCCGCGAATCGAGTTGAGATGTCAAAGACGAACATGAAGGGCTCGTAGCCGCAGGCAAACCGTCCGTGAAGCGCTCCCCCTATTCTCGCCTATTTGGGGGACATTCGGCTATTCGCGGCTCACGACGGGAAGAAGGGGTTATTCGCCAGTTCCGCGCCGACGGTCGTGGGTGGCCCGTGGCCAGCGAAGAGCCGGGTGGTTTCGGGCAGCGAGAGAATCTGCGAACGAACCGCCGCCAGGTGCTCGGCGTAGTGATCCGGACCGAGCGAGGTGCGGCCCAGGGAGCCGGCGAACATAGCGTCACCCACCAGCACCAGGTCGCGCAGCACCAGCGAACTGTGGCCCGGCGCGTGTCCCGGCGTGCGTCGAGCCTCGACCTCGAATGGTCCGGCCCGGAAGCGCTGGCCGTGATCGTACGTGCGGATGTCGGCCCGTTGAAGCGACGGCAGGCGGGGTTGTTCGTTGGGATGGATCCAGATGGGGACGTCGAGCGCCTTGTGAATCGCGGGCAACGCGTCGATGTGGTCGGCATCGGCGTGGGTCACGAGAACCGCGGCCGCTGTCCACTGCTCCTCGGCCAGCGCACCCAGGATTTGCTCCGGTACGGCGCCGGGATCCACGACTACAGCTTGGCCAGTTTCAACGTCCCCAACCACGTACTGGTAGACGCGCATGGGCGGATACGGGATGACCCGGATACGCACGCCGCCGTGGTCCAGCGGGACCGGGTTGGGCACGTACGCATCCTGGGCAACGGCCCAGAGGCGCTTCGGATTAAGGTTCAGCAGGGCGGCAAGAGCATCGCTCTCGGCTCTTGTCGGGCTGCGCTCGCAATCCTCCAGCACTCCAAGCTCCCCGGCGGAGATACCGACCTGCCCGGCGACGTTCTCCGCCGAGAGGTTCAGGCCAAAGCGGGCCTTGCCGATGATGTCACCGAATTCGTCCTCCAGCAGGTCGGTCATAGCGTCGTCAACCGGGGCGGCGGGGTGTACGCCCTGAGCTTCGCACGAATGCCGGATGCGGTGCGTCAGGGTGGCGGGGAATCGGAAGCCGGAGCGGACTGCGCCGGGCGCTGCCGTCGTTGCTGGTCCAACCAGGCACGTACGATCCGGATTTCTTCAAAGGAGAAGTCGTCGCCGACCAGCTGCCTGACCGGTGTGAGGGCGGGGGACTGCGTTCGCGCAAATGCCTCCGAGATCCGCGTCACTCGCTCCGGGGTTGGCAGTTCGCGCTCAAGCGGCAGCGATTCGCCCGCGGCGATCAGGTGCTCCACGTGGGACATGATCGTCGCCTCGGTCAGGCCGCGCCGCCGGCTGACCTCGGAGATGGACAGCCCGCGCAGCACGAGCTCCAGCGTCTGGCGTTGGGTCGAGCTCTTGCGGGCAGTCGAACGGGTGGGCCTGATCCGACGCTCTGGCCTGGGACGCACCGCCAGACCCCGAGACTCGGCGTAGTCGGTGATAACGGACAGGAAGTCATTGGCGAACTCTTGCAGCTTCGCGCGGCCGACGCCAGAAATCGTGGAGAAGCTCTTGCGGCTGTGGGGCAGATAGCAAGCCATTTCCTGTAACGACCGGTCGCCGAAGACCATGTAGGGCGGCACGTTGCGGGCCTGCGCCAGCCGGAATCGCAGGTCGCGTAACTGGTCGAACAGGCCGCGGTCGAATTCAAGCTGATCAAGCCCGGGCCAGGGTTGGGACGGGTCGTCATCCTGCGACTTGACTCGGGAGAGCGTCAGCGGCTCGCGCCGGCGCAGAAAGTCGCGCCCACGTGGCGTCACGGCGAGGGACCGGTACCGGTCTGTGGTGTGTCCGACCAATCCCGCGTCTTCGAGCAGAGCCAAGATCTCGTGAAGTTCGACTCGCCCATGGTCGCGGGCGATGCCATACACCGACAGGCGGTCGTGCCCCACGTCCAGCAGCCGACGCCCGCGGCCGCCGCGCACTACCTGGATTATGTGGGCAGCGCCAAATCGTTCGCCGGTGCGGATGACGGCCGAGAGGAGTTTCTGGGCAATCTCGGTGGCGTCAAACTCCTCGCGTTCGCTCAGGCAGACATCGCAGCCCCCGCAGGCCGCCTGGTCGTAGGTCTCGCCGAAGTAGTCGAGCAGGAATGCACGGCGGCAGGTCTGCAGCTGGCTGTACTTGATCATCTGCTGCAACTTGTGGCGCGCGCGGGCGCGCTCGGTTTCGTCCTGGATCTGTTCGATAAAGCCGGACAGCGCGTACCGATCCGACGCGCCGTAGAAGAGTACGCAGGTACTGGGCAGACCGTCGCGGCCGGCGCGCCCCGTTTCCTGGTAGTAGCCCTCGAGGGTTTTCGGCAGGTGGAAGTGAACGATCAGGCGCACGTCCGGCTTGTCGATGCCCATGCCAAAGGCAATCGTGGCGGCGACGACCGGGACCTCGTCGCGAATGAACCGCTCTTGGGTCGTTCGCCGGGTAGCCGGGTCGAGGCCGGCGTGGTAGGGCAGTGCTTGAATGCCCTGGTCGGTGAGGTCGGCCGCCAGGTCTTCGGCGTTCTGGCGCGAAAGGCAGTAGACGATGGCCGATCCGTCGGCATGCTGCCGAAGGAGATTGAGCAGAGCATCGAAGGCCCCGCGCTTGGGGCGGACGTAATAGGTCAGATTCCGGCGGTCAAAGCTGGCGACGAACTGGCGCGCTCGTGGAATCGCCAATTGCCCCACGATGTCGTTCCGAACCTGGGCGGTGGCCGTGGCCGTGAGGGCCATGACTGGCGTGTCGGGAAAGCGCTCGCGCAAGACGTGCAAGTTGCGGTAGTCAGGGCGAAAGTCGTGGCCCCACTCGGAGATGCAGTGGGCTTCGTCAATGGCGATCTGGCTGACATCGACCGACCCAAGAAACTCCGTGAATCCCGGCACGGCCAGTCGCTCCGGTGCGATATAGAGGATCCTGATCCGGCCTGCCCTGGCGTCCGCGAGAATGCCGCGGCCCTCCCGTGGCGGGACCGTGCTGTTGATGAAGGCTGCGGCTACACCGTTGGCGCGCAGGGCGTCCACCTGGTCCTTCATCAGGGCGATGAGCGGGGAAACCACAAGGGTCAGGCCGTCCAGGCACAGGGCCGGGAGCTGATAGCAGAGGGACTTGCCGCCGCCGGTGGGCATCAGCACCAGGGCATCGCGTCCGGCCAACACGGTTTGGATGATGTCGGCCTGGAGCGGGCGGAACTCGTCATAGCCGAAGCGGGTCTTCAGCAGGTCGTGGATTTCAGGCGTTTGCATGGCTGGCCAGCCGGTCGTTCAGGGTCACCCGCGGTGATTCCGGCCCTGGCGCGCTCTGCCAGCCCTGCCGGTCCTGCGCCTCCAACAACGGGTCGGAGACAGACCGGGCACTAGACCGCTACCGTATGGGCGCTGCGCGGCGGGGCGCGCTACGCGCGTGTATTTTCCCACGGCGGGCCGAGACGCAGCACTCAAGGAGTCTCGGGCACGCCGGTCGCGGCCAGTTCAATGCACAGCCACCCGGCGTGGGGAAGGGTGACGGCGGGTGCGCGTGCTGGTGGCGAGTCATACCTACCTGCGCCGATTTAACCAGCGGAAGTGGGAGGCGTTTGCCGACCTCTCGCCTCGGCATGCCGCCCTGTTGGTGGTTCCGAGCGGCTGGCGCGACCCGCACTTCGGCCGCGTGGACCCCGAACTACCGGCGCACCCTCGCGTGCGCATGCGAGTGGCTCGGGCTGTCTTCCGCGGCCGGGGATCCCTGTCGTCTCACGTCGATCCACGGCTCGTCCTGGCGGCGCGGCACTTCCGGCCGGACGTCGTCCTGGTGGAACAGGAACCGCACTCGCTGCTGGCCCTGCAGGGCCGCTGGCTGGCCCGACTCCTGCCAGGGTGTCCGCCGTTTACGTTCTTCACGTGGGGCGGCCCGCCAGACCGCCGGCGGGCGTTGCCGCTGCGCACGCTGGAGCGTGGTGCGCTGCGCGCGGCGCCATTGGCCTTTGCTGGAAATCAGGCGGCTCGCGATCAGTTACGGGCCTCAGGTTTCCGCCGCCCAGTCCATCGCATCCCGCAGGTTGGCGTTGACCTGCCGGATCGGCCGGAGCTGATCCGACGCCAGGTGCGACGCGAACTCGGGATACCCGGCGTTGTCGTCGGATTCGCCGGGCGCCTGATTGCCGAAAAGGGCGTGCTGGACCTCGCGGATGCGCTATCGGCACTTGGCGATCTGGACTGGACGTTCCTGGCGATCGGCCCGGGACCAATGGCCGGGGCGCTGAAGGCGCGGTTTCAAGCGGCCAATCTAGCCGGACGGCTGTGCCTGGTTTCGGACGCCGGCCACCATCGGGTGGGCGCCCTGTTGACGGCACTGGATGTTCTGGTCCTGCCGTCCTACACAACCCAGAACTGGGCGGAGCAGTTCGGGCACGTGCTGATCGAGGCCATGGCGGCGGGCTGCCCGGTGGCCGGGACAGACTCGGGCGAGATACCGCACGTGATCGGTAATGCCGGCATCGTGGTTCCGGAGCGAGACGTCGGGCAGCTTCGAGCCGCCCTGCGACGCTTGATCGAGGACCCCGGCCTGCGCGCGCAACTGGCCACCCGTGGTCGGGACCGAGTCCAGCGTCATTACACGCACGAAGTCGTGGCGCGACGGTTGGCGCGAAGCCTGGAGCAAGTTCGGGCCTACTCGGCTACGCGTTGCGCACCATGAGCGGCCAGCGAGTGCCGCCGATTCGCAAGCGGTCGTATTACCAGATATCCGGGGCGCCGCCGCAACTCGTGCGTGAGTACTTTCGCCGCCTGGGGACTGTCTCGCTGCTGCTGGATCTGGGCTGCGGCCTGGGCGGCGTTTCGCGCGCGGCGCCGGGCGACGTGCAAGTGATCGGAGTCGATCATGACCGTGGCGCCCTCGAGATCGCCGGTCGATTCGGTGCGGTCGTGGCCTGGGACGCCGGGGCCGGACGGCGCCTGCCGTTCCCGCGCAACCGGTTTGACGCCGTGATTGCCAGGGACGTGCTCGAGCACCTGGATCACCCCTGGGATGCCGTGCGCGAGATGCGAGCGGTGCTGCGGCCCGGCGGTGCGGCGCTGGTATCGGTGCCGATGGCGCGGCCGCGGGTGGTCTGGAATGACTACACGCATCGGCGAGGCTTCACGCGCTCAGCGGCTTGCCTGCTGTTCCTGGACGCTGGGTTCGCGGTCGAACGCGTGGATCGCATGGGCCCCCTGCCGCTAGCGGCCCGGCTTGATCTGATTCGGGCGGTCCCCTGGCTGCTGCGGCTTCCGGTGCTGGATCAGGTCTGGGCCACCAGCTGGGAAGTCCTGGTGCGCAAGCCGTGAGCGTTCACCATCCGGACGATGACGCCGCAAGCATCCGCCCGCGCGTCAACCTCTACCTTGTGAATCCCAGCGACTGCCGGCCCTCCATGGACCGCTATGGCCGGACACTGGAGCGCGCGCTCCGATACCTGGACCCGCCGCTGGACGTCCATACCGTCACACCGCCCCCGTGGCCGCAGCGCGACGACAACCTCTTTGGCCGCTTGGCCGAAGGCGTGGGCAAGTACCGGGTGCGTTACGCCGATTATCCGCGGCGCGTGTCCGGCGAATCGGCCACCGTGCACCACGTGGTGGATCACGCGTACGCCCACCTGGCGCCCGCACTGGGGACACGGCGCACGGTGGTGACCTGTCACGACCTGATGCTGCTGCGGATGGCCGACGGCCTCATTCCAGGAGCGCGGCCATCGCGGGTGGCACTGCTGGCGTTTCGCTATTCGGTTCGCCATCTCTCACAGGCCGCACGCGTCGTCTGTGTCAGCCAGGCGACAGCTGACGACGTGCGGCGATTGCTGGACTGCGATCCGGCTCGGTTGCACGTGGTGCACAGCGGGGTGGCCGACCACTTTCGCGCGCCGCCGGCCGAGCGAACGGCCGAACTGCGCGAACGACTTGGGTTGCCGCACATCCCCTTGCTGCTGCACGTCGGGGGCGCCGATGCCTACAAGAACATCGAGGGCGCGCTGCGGGTGGTGCATGCGCTGCGCCAAACGCACGGCGTCGACTGCGGCTTCGTCAAGGCGGGCCAGCGCCTGACCTCCGACCAGCGACAGCTCGCGCGATCCCTGGGACTGGAACCCTGGATCGTCGAAACCGGCTACGTACCCGAACCTGACCTGCCCGCGCTCTACGCGTGCTGCCAGGTCCTGCTAGCGCCGTCGCACTGGGAAGGCTTTGGCTGGCCGGCCCTGGAGGCCATGGCGTGCGGTACGCCCGCCGTCACCTCGGACTGTCCGGCATTCCGCGAGATCGCCGGGGACGCCGCCCTGCAAGCACCAGCCACGGATACACGAGGGCTGGCGGCCGCGGCGGCGCGGCTATTGCAAGACGACGCAGCCCGCCAAGCGGCTCAGGCTCGCGGGCTGTCCCTTGTTCAGCGCTTTCGCTGGGAACGAACCGCCCGCGAGTTGGCGGAGGTCTATGCGGCCGTGGCGGCAACCGCGTGAGCGCCGCCAGGTCCCACGCGGTATGTTTCGCCACCCCTCGCCGAGGAGGTGAACACCGCCCCATGGCTACCGGAACCATCGTGGTGACCGTGCATCGGCCGCTGCGCGAAATGACCTTGAAGCCCGAGGACGAATCCCGCCTGGAAACGCTGGCCGCCCACGTGGTCAGCAACGACGGCGACGAACCCTGGACGCAGGACGACCTGCTGGAGCACCTGGATCCCGACGTGCGGGCCGTCATCACGGGCTGGGGCAGTCCGAAGCTGGACCCGGAGGCCCTGGCGGCCGCGCCCAACCTGGAAATCGTGGCGCATGCCGCCGGAACCGTCCGTCCTTACGTCGACGAGTCGGCCTGGGACAGCGGCGTTCGCGTCACCCACGCGGCCGACGTGATTGCCGAGGCCGTGGCCGAGTACACCATCGGCGCCATCCTGCTGGGGCTGCGCGGCTTCATCGGCCACCAGGAGACCCTTCGGTCCGGTGGCTGGAAGCAGGTCAGCGGCGGGTCGAACGTCGGCGGGCTGTTGGCCGAGCGACGGGTCGGCGTGGTGGCCGCCAGCATGGTCGGTCGGCGCGTGATTCCGCTGGTGCGGGCCTTCACGCCCGACGTCGTGCTCTTCGACCCGTTCGTCGACGAGCAGGAAGCCGCCGACATGGGCGTGCAACTGGCGGACCTGGACACGCTGATGCGCACCAGTGACGTGGTGACGCTGCACGCCCCGATCCTTCCCGAAACTCACCACATGATCGGCCGGCGCGAACTGGACCTGATGAAGCCCGGCGCCCTGTTCGTCAACTGCGCCCGCGCCTGGCTGGTGGACCAGGATGCCCTGCTCGAGGTTCTGGCGGCCGGAAAGATCGACGCCGTGCTGGACGTATTCGACGAAGAGCCGCTGCCGGTCGACTCGCCCTTCCGCGATCTCCCCAACGCCGTGCTCACCCCGCACATCGCCGGCTTCACGCTGGAAACCAGGGCGCGGCAGATGGGCCGGATGGTGGACGAAATCGCCCGCCACTTCGCCGGTGAGCCGCTGCAACACGAGATCTCGCGCGAGCAGGTGGCGCGCATGGCCTAGCCCGGCCGGCGACCGACCGCGCGCACCCATGGTTGGGCCAGTGTCGTAGATGTACCTCTTGTGTTGACTCTCGACCGAGACATTCACGGCCGCCGGGTCATGGTCCTGTTGGTCGTGTTGGGCGCGGCGGTCACGGGAACGGCCGGGGCGCTGGTCGTCAGCCTGGCGCCACACCGGCTGGCAACACCCATGCTGGCGTTCGCGTTGTCGGTGCTGGCCCTGGCGCCGGCCCTGCACGCATTGCTGCGCCGCGGCGACCTGTTCCAGCCAATCGTGCCGATCGGGCTGTTCTTCTTCCTCGACTTCGGGATGCGAACGCTGGTGGTTGACTGGGGAAGCGATCTCGCCGATCAGTTCGTGTTTCTGAACATCGACGACACCCGTGGCTCGGCTATTGCGCTGGCCGCGCTGGCGCTGGGGCTGATCTACGTCGGCTACTACGCGCCCTGGTGGCGGCGGGCGTTTGGGCGGATACCGCAGATACCAATGGCCTTGCCCGCGCATGCGCCGTGGATGGTCCTGGGCCTGATCTATGCGGTCGGCGTGATCGCCCGCGGCGTCCTGCTGCTGGACCGCGGGGCCACGTTTGCCAGCCTCGATCTCCAGGACCGGCTGACCGACGACTTCAACCTCCTATTGCAAGTCGGCGGCTTCAGCCAGTTCGCCGTGCTGCTGGCGGGCGTTTACGCATTGCGTCCGGGCCGACCACGCTGGGGTGTGGTTGCGACGGTTCTGGCCGTGATTGTGCCGATCGAAGCGGTCTTCACGGTGGCCTTTGGGTCCAAGCACGTGGTTGCAGTCCTCCTCGTCGGGCTGGTCGGCCTCTACAACTACAGGGTTCAGCGGCTGGGCGGCTTGCGGTTTCTGCTGGCAGTCGCGGCGGCGGTAATCGTGACGTTTGGCGTGGTGACGATCTACCGGGACCGTGTCCACCAGGGTGCGCTCCAGCGGCCGACCGATCTCGCGAGCCTGGCGACCGCCCCCGTGGCGCTGGCGGGCGAACTGATCGAGGCCGGTCCGGGGGAGTTTCTCGACGCGGCGCTGCGGACGCTCGTGAACCGGCAAACCGCAGGTGAAACGGTGGCCTCGATCCTGGCGTACGGCGACTCGGTGGACCTGGAAGTCACGGGAGCCGACCTGGCGCTGATTCCCGCCTTTGCGTTCGTGCCTCGGGCGATCTGGCCGGACAAGCCGGCGCCGTTCTCGCCCCAGGTCAGCAGCGCGTTTCGAGGCGTGGAGGGCAACCGAACTTCGTTCGGAATAACCCACACGGGCGACCTCTACCTGCGCCACGGCCTCGCGGGCGTGGTGATCGGGAGCCTGGCGCTGGGGCTGCTGTACCGGCTGTTGTACGGCTGGCTTGTGGACCACCCGGGCGCAACGGCGGTAGGCGCGGTGCTGTACCTGGCGCTGCTATGGCGGATCATCTTCGTGAACGCCGAGATCATCCCGGTATACGTGCAGGCCATCAGAAGCCTGGTCGTCGGCGTCGGTCTCTGGCTGGTGACTGCCTACGCCGGCCAGCTATTCGCCCGCGCCGAGCCGCGCCGGACCTGAGCGGCGCGTCGTTCCGGTTCAGCGCGGACGGTAGGCGCCGGTCAGGACCTCGTGGACGCCCTGCCACACGCCCACGGTGCGCGCCGCGCGAGCCAGAGCTTCGAGGAGCGCGAAGCCAGCCAGGTCGGCGCGACCGCGCGGCGAAAAGGCGGCCAGGCGAAGGGCCCGGCGCAGCGGGAAGGCCAGAGTGGCGATCTCCGCCACCGTCAGGACGGTGCGCGCCAGCGCCGCCGCCAGCAGGTGGACGACGCCGTGACCGCGCCGGATTCGACGGCTGTAGGCGAAGTTCCGACCCCGGCGGCGCTGCAGGGCCAGGAATCCGACCCACGTCTTCGGCCGGTCGTGCAGCACTTCGATGGACAGATCTTCGACCCGCCGGTAGCCGGCGGCCATGACGCGTTCGCCGAACTCGGAGTCGTCGCCGCGCGGAAGATCCTCGCGGAACGAGCCCATGGCCTGAAGGACGTTCGTGCGAACCGAAAACGCTTGCGAACTGCGCTGGAGTTCCGGCTCGGCCCTCACCACCTCGTACTCGCTCTGCAGGTATCGCGAGGGGATCCGCACCCGATCGGCCACACGCGATCCAACCAGCACGTAGTCCGCCCCGGCGGCGTAGTGGGCCAGGATGCGGGCGGCAAAGTCATCGGGAAGCGACAGGTCGGCATCCATAAACACCTGGACGTCGCCTGCTGCGATCCGCGCGCCGCTATTTCGAGCGGCGGCGACACCGCGCGGATTCGGATGTCGAAGGGTTGACACCCGCTTGAGGTTCGTCTGGGCCAGCAGGTGGTCCAGTGTGCCGTCCGACGAGCCGTCGTCGACAAATATGAGCTCGACCCGAGGGTGCGTCTGTCGACGGATCGAGTCGAGGATGTCTGCAACACGATGGGATTCGTTGTAGGCGGGCACGACGAACGAGACCAGCACTTCGCCGCGGCGCGCAGCGTCAGGCGGCGACGCGTGCATCTGCGATCGGGTCAACCATCGATCCGGGCCACGAACGCCAAGGCAAACGCGGTCGTGCCGCTACTACGGTGATTCCACAAGAAGACTTGAACGGCCTCGACGTCGGGCGGTAGTCGCAGGATCCGCGCCTGGCGCCGCCACCCGTTCGGCAGGCCGCCCTGCAAACCGAAGACGGCATGGTCGGCTCGCCCGGTGGCACGGACGTACAGCCCAAAGTGCGGCTGGCCGCCGCCTACCCAGACTTCGCTCGCGAAGAGGTAGCAGGCAGCGGGCGCCGCCGGAATCCACTCGCTGCGGACCCGAGTGGTTCGCTCCGGCCCGTTCGCGTTGTCCATCACCAGGGCGGAAACCGGCCGGCCATCCAGGTCTGCGAACCCAACATAGATCGCACCTGCCGGGACGGGGCCGTCCGGGGGCGCTGGCGGGTGTTCGGCAAAGCCCAGCGGGAGGCCGGCGTGCGTGACGCCCCAGGTGAACAGGCCGTTGGGCGCCAGATTGCGCAGCAGGCGAGATTGCTCGTGTCCTCGCCGGCCATCGTCGGCCTGCCAGCCCAGCTCGGCGCGTACTGACCCGCCGCTGGCAATGTCATTGCGCCACAGCTGCACTCGCCTTAAGCGTCGTCCGTCGCCGCATGTATCGCGACGTGGATCGACGGGAATCTCAACGGTCGCCAGCTCGGGGCCGTACGGCGGCTCAGCCAGGTCCTGCGATAGCTCATCCAGGAGCCGAAGCGCAGCCTCCGGGGCGTTGACCCCGGCGCGTAGGACCGACTCGCGAACGAGCGAGAGCGCGCGCCTGGAATCGCCGGTCCTCCGGGCCAGGATCGCGTTCAGGTGCAAGAGAACGCTTGAGGTGCTGGCAGCTCCCCGTGGCGTGCCGCCGAGGGAGCGAAGTACGGCCAGTTCGTCGGCCGCGCCGCCAAAGTCACCCCGAAGCAGGGCCTGTGACAGCCGAAAGTTGCTTGCCGCGTCGCTCGCAGGATCGACGGCGACAGCCGCTTCGAATGCGGAGCCCGCCAGGTCATTCGCCCCGTGCAGCACCGCCAGCTGCCCGACGTTGACGAACAGGGCGGACACGGCGCAACGAGCGCTGAAGCCGATGACGGCTCCCGTGAGCAGCAGGAGAGCGGCGAGCGCGATCGGACGTCGTCGCACGTACCAGCGCAGCAAGTAAGAGCCGCTACGTGCGCGGCCGTCCCTAGCCACGCTCCGACGGATCCCAGGCAGCGGCGCCTTCGGAATCTGAAGGACCGGCGCCGTATGCGTAGTCGCCGTAGTACGCCGCGGTGACCCGCGGCCGCGCCGCGTTGATGACCGCGCCCAGGAGTACGGCGTCTGTCTTCAGCAGCGCGTCCCGCGCTTGCAGCAGAGCTCCAGGCCGCGTGACCCCGGCCTGGGCGACTAGCACCACGGCTCCACCGGTCGCCGCCAGGACGACCGGATCGGACACGCCAAGCACCGGCGGACTGTCCACGATCACGACATCCGCCAGGTTGGCCAGATCGTCCAGCACCTCGCGCATTCGCGCCGAGGCCAGCAGTTCCGTGGCGTTGGGCGGCGAGGCGCCCGCCGCAAGGAGCGACACGTTGCGGAACGCCGTGGGCCGCAGCGTCGCGGCTGAGTCCGCCTTCGGATTCACCAGTAGGCTGGAAAGGCCTCGCGTGTTCCGCAGACCGAAGAGGCGGTGCAGCTGGGGGCGCCGTAGGTCGCCGTCCACCAACACAACCCGCCGGTCCAGCTGGCCGAAGGTGTGGGCCAGGCTGGCGGCGGTTGTCGACTTGCCTTCGCCCTGGCCGGCGCTGGTCACCAGCAGGCGGACGGGCTGGGGGAGGCCCCAGAGGTCGATGCCGGTTCGAATCTTGCGATAGGCCTCCGCCGCGGTTGGTGGCAGGTTCCCGACTCTCGCTCTACGAGTCCCGCCGCCAGGCAAGATCCCCACGACGCCGAGCGGGGCCAAACCCAGCTCTTGCACGTCGTCGGGAGACTTGATCGTGTCGTCCCGGTACTCCAGCAGTCCGGCGATAGCCACCGCCGCCAGCAGACCGGCAACGACACCGACCACCGTGTTCACGACCGGACGCGGAGCGATGGGCGCCGTGGGCACGGTCGCGGGCTGGGCGATTCGCAGCACACGCGCTTCGCGTCCGGCTGGGAGAAACGGCTGCTGCTGCTCGATGAATACGCGCGCCGCGGTGTTGGCCAGGTCGCGTGCAAGCTCCGGATCAGAAGTCTCGCCCCGGATTTCCAGCAGTTGCGTTTGGGCGATGGCCACGCCGGTCAGCAGGTCATCCAGGTCCTCCGGTGCGATCGCCAGCTGGAGTTCCCGGGCGACCTGTTCCAGCACCACCCGCTGAGTTGCCATGCGGGCGTAGGTCTTCACCAGCTGCTGGCTGAGCAGCGCGTCGCTGTAGGTGACGGTGCCGGGTGCGGCCGACCGGTTGACCAGAACGGTGGCCGTGGCTCGGTAGGTCGGGTCGATGGCCTGCGAAACGCCCCAGGCCGACGCACCGCCGACGGCCATGCCAATGAGCAGCACCCACCACCAGCGCAAGATGACGGCCGTCAGCCAGCGAGGCTCCACACCACAACCTCTCGGGAAGAGCTGCGCCCCCGCCCGTAAGCTGCGGCTCGTGGTGAATCTGGGTCGCGTCCGGACGCCGCCTGGGCACGCGTCGGACTGCCGGACAGGATACTAGGACCGCAATTCCGGGTCGCGTTCCTGTGCCGGTTGCAATCAACCAACGAGGAGGCGAGCGCCGCTCCCCGCTTGACGCCCGGCTCGGGTGCGGATTAAACCGTGACTGACGGCGCATCCCCGCGAACGAGGAAAGGCACATCGACATGACCCTCTGGACCGGAGATCTCAACTACGTGGCCGTGATCGTGGCCGCGCTGATCCCCATGGCGCTCGGCATGTGGTGGTATGCCCCGCGGTACGGCTTGGGCGACATCTGGCTCAACCTGGTCGGCATGACCCAGGAGGAGATTCAGGAAGGCGGTGGGTCGGGACCCGCCATGGGCCTCACGCTCATCGGCGCGGTGGTGCAGTCCTACGTGCTGGCGCTGCTGGTCAAGATGACGGGTGCGGCCGGGTTTGGCGAAGGCGCCATCCTGGGCCTCTGGCTCCTGGTTGGGATCATCGCCACCACCAGCCTGGGCGTGTACGTCTTTGCCGGCCGCGGGCTGAAGCTATGGGCCTTCAACAACGCCTACCACCTCGTCGGCGTCATTCTCATGACGGGCCTGCTCGCAGCCTGGTCGTAGTCACCGGAAGCCCGTCCGTGCCTGACCGTCTGCGCTCGCTTCGCGACACGACGCTCTACGGTCTGGCCCTCGCGGGAACCGGCCTGGTCGCGCTCGTACCCGCAGGTCTCGTCGATGCTCTGGCCGCGCGGGCCGGCCGGCTGGTTTACCGTCGCGCGGGCGCCCGAGCCGACCGGTTGCGCGCCAACCTGCGCGTCGTAGTTGGAACCGATGCGCCGGACTCGAAGATCGAAGCGCTGGCCGAGGGGGTATATGCCGCGTACGGGCAATACTTGGCCGAGTTTTTCACTATGCACTGGCCGGATCTCTGGGGGCGCCGACGCCGGCTGGTGGTTGACGAAACCACGCTTCGGGAGGCCAAGCGCCTGGGCAACGGCGTGGTGCTGTTTGGTATTCACGCCGGCAACTGGGATCTGGCCGCCTCGGAATGCGCCCGCCGCTACGGCGCCTTTCACAGCGCTGGCGAATCGGTGGAGCCGGCCTGGCTGGGCCTTCTGAGTAACCGCGTGCGCCGGGGCGCCGGCACACGCCTCTATGACCCAATGAACGCGGCCCGACCGTTGCTCCGTGCCCTGCGCAACGGCGACATCATTGGGCTGGTTGCCGATCGAGCGGTAGCTGGACCGGGTGTTGTTGTCGAACTCTGCGGTCGATCCGCCCGCCTGCCCGTTGGTCCCGTATGGCTGGCCCTGCGTAACGGCGCGCCGTTGCTCCCCACGGCCATCGAGCGCCAGCCTGACGGCACGGTCTTTGTCGAGTTCCTGGACGAGGTCGAGCTCTCGGATCTCAAGCCCAACGCCGAGGGCATCGCCGTCGGCGTCCAGCGCATGGCCGAGGCGCTGACGGTCCTGATCCGCCGTGCGTATCCAAGCTGGTTCGCGCTTCAGGAAGTCTGGCCGGACGAGGCGTAGCGAGCGGCAATCCGTAAGCCGCTGCTCAAGCGAGATAACCAGGACTAGCCCAGGCGCGGCGGCTTTAGGGTATGGTTGAAACATAAGTAGCCATCGTGCGCCGAAGAAAAACCAGAGCGCGCGAACATCGGAAACTGCGCGCCTATGGCCATGTTGAGCTTGCGTGCCTGATCCAGGGAGCATCCCCCATCGCTAGTTTCATTGACCTCGGAGTTCGCCAAGACCTCGCCGACGACCTCGCCGACCAGTCCATCACCGATCCCACACCCATCCAGGCCGCCTGCATCCCACTCTTGCTCGACGGACGTGACGTCGTGGGCCAGGCCCGCACCGGGTCCGGCAAGACGCTGGCCTATGTGCTGCCGTTGTTGGAGAGCATCGACGCCGACAGCAAAGAGCAGCAGGCCCTCGTATTGGGACCCACGCGCGAATTGGTTGAGCAGATCGCCTCCGTCACCGAGCCGCTGGCCGCCCGCCTGGGCGCGCGCGTCGTCCGAATCCTGGGCGGTGTCAGCTACGGCCCGCAGCGCAAGGCCCTGGACGCCGGCGCGCAGATTGTGGTGGCCACGCCCGGCCGGGCGCTGGACCTGATCGAAAGCGGCAGCCTTCGCACCGACGCCGTGCGTGTGGTCGTGCTGGACGAAGCCGACCTGATGTTCGACATCGGGATGGCGCCCCAGGTGGAAGCCATCCTGCGCCACACGCCGGCGAACCGGCAGACCTCACTGTTCTCGGCCACCGTGCCCGACTGGGTGCGGCGTATCACCGAGCGTCAACTCAAGAATCCCAAGTGGATCGAACTGGACACCGAACCCGAGGACCGGCCGGACATCGACCACGAAGTCTGGATCGTGCCGGAGGTGGAGCGCCTCGCCGCCGTGCAGCACATCCTGGACGAGACCCGCGGCACGCCCACGATCGTGTTTGGACGGACGCGTCACCAGGTGTCGCGGTTGGGCGCGCGGCTGAAGAGTACGGGGATACGGGTCGACTCGATCCAGGGGGCCATGGCGCAGAATGCGCGCAGCCGCGTGATCGAACGTTTGCGCAGCTCACGCATCGACGTGCTGGTGGCCACCAACGTGGCCGCGCGCGGGCTGGACATCGAGGGCCTGGGACAGGTGATCAACTACGACGTGCCCGAAGACCCGAACCTCTTCACCCACCGCACCGGGCGGACGGGCCGCATGGGCGGCTTGGGTCGCTCGATCACACTGGTCAGCGGAGCGGACCTGGGGGCGCTTAACGCCATCGAGCGCATTCTGGGCGGCAAGCTGGTCAGGCGCACGTGGAGAGACATCCAAGGCGAGAACGGCGCAACCAACGGCCACACGCCGCGCGACCTGGCCGCCGCCGCGACGGTCGGTGCCGGCGGGCACAAGGTGCTACCCGGCGAACGCCTGAGCGCCAATCGCCGCACGAGCCGGCCGCCGGCGGAACACGAGCGAAGCCCATCGGCCAACGGTGAGTCGGACAGGCCGCGTCGCCGCAGCCGGCGCCGGCGCCGCGCACGGGTCGCCGCCTCGCAGTAGACGAGCGCGCGCCACAGCCGGCCGCGGGCGCCGACGACCTACAATCCGGCCTCACCGCCAAGCCTGAGATTTCACTATGTCTGACACGCTTCGCGTCGGCCTGATTGCCGAGCCCGCCGGCTGGCACCTGGACGGCCTGATCAAGGTGTGCGCCGAACATCCCGAGGTCGGCGAGGTCGCCGTTGCGGACGCCACCGGCCAGGTCGCCGGCGTGTTTCGACCGATCACAGGCTCCTCGCCTGATCCGCACTGGCAGGCCCGCGAGCACGAGCCGGGTTCCGGCCCGCCGCCGGGCTGGACCAAGTTCGGACGCGAGGTCAACACCGCGGCCATCCTGGGCGACAAGCTCGTGGCCAGCTTCACCGACCACCGCCGGCTGCTGGACGAGTACAAGCCGGATGCCGTGCTGGTGACCATGGAACCGCGCAAGATGCCGCCGGTGCTGATCGACTGCCTGGAAGCCGGCGTGCACGTGTTCCACGAGAAGCCCGCCTGCGGACGCATCGAGGACTACCGGCGCGTTGTGGACGTGGCGAACCGCTCATCGGCCCACCTCTGCGTCGCCTTCAACATGCGCGGCCTGGCCGGCGTTCGCGAAGCCCGGCAGGTGGTGCAGAGCGGCGCGTTGGGGCGGCTGTTTGGCATGCAGGTGCACTACGTGGCCGAGCACCCGCGCACCTGGCTGTGGGAAGAGCTGGCCGACGGCTGGATGTACGACCGCGACCGCGGCGGCGGGCATCTAATCTTCCTGGGCTGCCACTACCTGGACCTGATGCGCTACATCACCGGCGCCAACGTGCGCCAGGTGGCCGGCTTCGCCGACAACGTGGGCGGTGAACCGATCAACGCCGAGGACGCCTACGCCGTCAGCCTGCGGTTCGACAACGGCATGGTCGGAACCTTCAGCGGCGGTTTCATGACCCCGTCGTCACAGAAGCACGACGGCCTGCAGATCTGGGGCAGCCGCGGCTGGCTGCGGTTCAATCCCGAAGCCGACGACGGCCTCGAGTGGTTCACGCGCGAAGGCGCCGGCGTCACCGCACCACAACGCCGGCTCAGCTTCACGGATACCGGCGTCAGCGGCGGGTTCGACCAGTTCAAGCACGAGTTCTTCCAGGCCTGCCTGGGCAACGGCGCACCGCCTGTCACAGCCGACGACGCCCTCTGGATGCACGAAACCGCCTGGG
This sequence comes from Chloroflexota bacterium, assembly GCA_011523785.1. Taxonomy (GTDB): domain Bacteria; phylum Chloroflexota; class UBA11872; order UBA11872; family UBA11872; genus UBA11872. The sequence goes on from WTFW01000059.1 coordinate 35,937, forward strand.
CCGCCAGGCGAGCTTCAGACACCGGCCAGACGCAGACGGTTACCTTGGGAGGGGTGTAGCGCGGGCGCAGCCGCGAGTCGCCCCCAGGAGCACGACGTGACCGAGCGAAAGGAATCGAACAGCTTTGCGGCGGCACGCCAACAGGCCAAGCTTCCCGCTATCCACCCTGGCGAGACTCTGAACGAGGAGTTTCTGCGTCCGCTCAATCTGAGCCAGTACCGGCTGGCCAAGGCCATCGGGGTGGACCCCCGCCGGATTCATGCGATCGTCCATGGCCAGCGGGCAATCTCGGCCGAGTCCGCGCTGCTGCTGGCGCGCTTCTTCGGGAACTCGGCTGCGTTCTGGATGGGCCTGCAGAGTCAGTTCGACCTGGAAATCGCCGAAGACCGGCTGGCCGGCCGGTTGGAGGCAGTCGCGGCATACGCGAGGGAATAAGCCGTGACGTCCCATCGTTTCCGTTTAGCGCTACCAACATGAGCACTCAAGCCATCCGGCGCAGCTCCCATCAGAGCGCTGCCGACCCCGACCAGCGAAATTCCCGGCGACACGCCAGTTTTCTCGAGTCGAATGACGACCTATTGATGGTCTATATTTAGTCCGATCAGGAGGTTGCACATGAGCCTTTCAACTCGGATCAGGCCGATCAGCTACGTCAAGGCCCATGCCGCTGAAATTATTCGAACGCTTGACGAGCAGCCGGAGCCGCTAGTCATAACGCAGAACGGCGAGGCCAAGGCGGTCCTGCAGGACATTGACGCCTACGAGGAAACGCAGGAGACGCTGGCGCTCCTCAAGATTCTGGCCCTGGGCAACCGGCAGATCGCCGAGGGTCGAGTGCAGCCTGCCGCCGATGTCATGGCCAGACTGCGGGAGCGTCTATCGGCGCGCTGATGTTCTTCAAGGTTCAGCTGACCGATGACGCGGTGCTCGATTTGGACGATGTCTGCGACTACATCCGCCGGTATCGCTCGCCAGTCGCGGCGGAGCACGTGTTGGAGCGAATCGAACAGGCCTTGAGCAGCCTGTCCGAGTACCCGAACCGCGGTGGTTTCCCAAAGGAACTGTTGGACGTTGGGATTCGCGAGTATCGGGAGATCTTCATCACGCCCTACCGCATCGTCTACCGAGTGACGGATCAAACCGTAGACGTTTATCTCATCGCGGACGGGCGACGCGACATGCGGACATTGCTCCAGAGGCGTTTACTGCACGCGTGAACTGAGCTCGAGCGTCCAGCGAAAGGCCTCGCGGATCTCGGGGTTCGCTCATCCCCATTCCCACTCGTCCCTATCGAAGTTTGAGGGCAGCGCCGCGTCAAGCAATTGATCGTCGCCCTGAGCTCGTAGCCGTGCCGCAGCCTCGGCCCACCCGGCCCGTACAGGGAACCCACGCTCGATCAGAATCCCCGCCCCCACGACCCGCAACTGGACTTCTTCTCCGAGGCGGGCCTCGTCGATTGCCGACTCGGGTAGGCGGACGAATCTCGAAGCTCCGATTCGCACGATCTTTGTCCTCATCGACAGGTCGCCGGGCACGCGGCAACCGGCGGTCAGGCGGGCTGGTAGCGACGAACGCTGATTTCGCCGGCTTGGGCGCGCATCCGCGCGGCGTCGTACCAGGCCTGCATCTGCAGCAGCAAGTCCATGCGCACGTCAAAGGCCTTCTCGATGCACAGCGCCATCTCCGGCGAAAGTGCCGCTCGGTCATTCAGCACGTCCGACAGCGTCGACCGCCGGACTCCAAGAATCTCCGCTGCCTTCGTCACGCTCAGCCCATGCTCCTCAATGACCTCGGTGCGAACAAAGTCACCGGGATGCGCAGGAGTCATGTTTGCGCCCATGCGGCAAGTAGCCATTAGCCGTGGTCCCCCACGTGTGGAGCTTGAGCACCCCAGAATTCGTCATGCTGCGGCGGAAGAGGCATCAGTTGGTCGCCCGGCGATACTCGTACGTCGCCGCGCCTATGAGAACCGCCGTCGTGGCCAGCAGGATCCAGATGCCGGGCAGGATGCTGTCCCAGACCCAGCCTTCGATGATCACGGCGCGCACGGCCACCATGATGTACTCGATGGGGTTCAGGCCCACGGCCACCTTGAACCAGCCGGTCAGCAGGTCGCGCGGCATGAAGGCCGAGGTCAGGAAGGCCAGCGGCATGAAGAGCAGCCAGCTGTTGACCGTGACCTGCACGCTGCGGGTGCGCATGGCCACGATCAGGCCCACGCAACCCATCGCCACGCCCAGTAGCGTGGCGCCGACGATGACGCCGAGTATGCCCAGGACGCCGCCCTCGAAGCGCACGCCGATGGCCGTGGCTACCAGGATGATTGCCAGCACCTGCGCCATGGCCCGCGTGCCGCCGATCAGCAGGGTGCCCAGCAGGATCGAGAAGCGGTTGACGGGCGACAGCAGCAGCTTGTCGACGTAGCCCGACATCATGTCCGTCAGCAGCACCATGGCCATGTCGCTGCCGCTGAAGACCACCGCCATCACGATCACCATGGCGGCCAGGAAGGCCTGGTAGTCGTCCGCCGGAAACCCGGGCAGCGCGGTGATGCCGCGCAGCGGCTCGCCGAAGAAGAGAAACATGAAGGCCGAGGACAGCACCGCCGCCACGATCATCCAGGGCTGCGCCAGCCAGGTCTTCAGGTTGCGGACGTAGATGAAGTAGCTCTCGCGCAGGACAAGCATTGGCATTACCTCCGGTTGACGCCCATCCACTGACTCCACATGCGGTCTTCGGCGTCGCCGTCGGCGTCGGAGTCGCGGATCTGGCGGCCGGTGTGTTGCAGGAACACGTCGTCCAGGGAGGGGCGGGTGATGGACAGGTTGGCGATGGCGAGGCCGGCGTCCTGGAAGGCGGCCATGATGGCGGGGGCGGCGGCTCCGCCATCGCTTACGGTGGCGATCAGGCCGTTGTCGTCGATGTCCGCCTGTCGGACTCCGGGCAGGGTGCGCACGGCCGCCAGCGCCGCGGCCACGCTGTCGTCCGGCGACTCGCCTGCATCAAAGGCCACGTGGACGATGTCGCCGCCCACGCCGGCCTTGAGCGCTGCCGGCGAGCCTTCGGCCACCAGGCGGCCGTGGTCGATGATGGCCAGCCGCCGGCAGAGGCGGTCGGCCTCGTCCATGTGCTGGGTCGTCAGGAAGATCGTGACGCCCCGGGCGTTGAGCTCTTCCAGGTGCTCCCAGACAGTTATCCGGCTTTGCGGGTCCAACCCGGTGGTCGGCTCATCCAGGAAGAGCACGCCGGGGTTGTGCATCAGGGCGCCGGCCAGGTCGATCCGTCGCCGCATCCCGCCCGAGTAGGAGCCGACTTTCCGGTCGGCCACCGAGGAGAGCCCAACCAGCTCCAGCAGTTCCGTGGCGCGGGTGCGGGCTTCGGCGCGCGACAGCCCATACAGCAGGCCTTGCAGTTCCAGGAAGTCGCGTCCCTTCGAGAGGTCGTCCAGCCCAACTTCCTGCAGCGCCACGCCGATGGCCTGCCGCACCGCCTTGGGTTCGCGGGTCACGTCCAGGCCGGCCACCTCCACGCGACCTTCAGTCCTGGGCAGCAGCGTGGCCAGGATCTTGATGGTGGTGGTCTTGCCCGCGCCGTTCGGCCCCAGGAAGCCGAAGAACTCGCCGCGCTCCACCGCAAAGCTGATCCCGTCCACGGCACGCACGCCGCCCGGGTAGGTCTTGCCCAGGCCTTCCACCAGGACCGCCGGACCGTTGATCATCGTCCGCTCCCGTTGTCTGTCCGGTCGGCGCCCGCCCTGAGCCGGCCTTCGCTTTGCAACCGGCAGATGATGACGCATTCGAGCCGCGGCTGTTGCGACTTCCCTTACAAAGCCGTCGAGGCTGTCCGCCAGGTCTGGCGGCCACGTCGACTCGCGAGGTACTGATGTCCTCGCTCTGCTACCGTGCCCCGCCAGACAAACCTCGACGCCGGGCTCACCACGACGTCGACGAACTGGAGATGAGGTTCGCCGTGGCCGATGTGATCCATGAGCCGGCGCGTGAGGTGCCGGTGTTGCATGACACCGACGTGCTGGTAGCGGGAGCGGGCATTTCGGGGCTGTTCGCGGCGCTGGAGTCGGCCGCGGCGGGGGCTCGGACCACGCTGGTGGATGAGTACTCGGCCGTCGGCGGCAATTACGGGCCGGGGCTCGGGTCGCGCCACGACCTGTGGCAGGCCCCGCAGCAGCACGACCGCGGGCTGGGCGGCCAGGTGGGCGACTTCCTGGATCGGCTGGACGCGCGCGGGGGTATCAAGACCTTTGACTTCATCAGCGGCGGCGACAACGTGCCGTGGCGCTGGGACGGCATGGCGCACATTCCCGTCATCGACCGCAACGAGTTTCAGCGGCTGGCCCTGCAGCGGCTGCGCGACCTTGATGTCTCGCTGCTGCTGTCCACCACCGTGGCCGGAGCGATTGTTGAGGACGGCGATGTCGGCGGCGTGATCTTCGAGACCGGCGAAGGCCGGCGCGCGATTACCGCCAGGGTCGTCATCGACACCACCGGCGAAGCCGACGTAGCCGCCGCGGCGGGCGCGGAGACCGAGGACGCCTACGCCAGCGCGGAGGCCGGCTTCGGGCTGTTCTTCCGCGTCGAAGACGTGGACTGGGACACCTACGAGGAGTTCCGTGCGGCCGAGCGCGACAAGCCGCTGAGCGGGGAGGAAGAGCGCTGGGTGGACGAGGTGCTGTTCGTCGCCCTGGAGCGCGTGTGGGCCAACTATCCGCGCGAGTTGCTGCCGTTCATGATGGCCGACTGGGAGTCCGGCGCGTACAAGTACGTGGCCTCGATCCCGGGCGGCGCCCACGCTTACAAGATTCCGTTCGCCACCCACGACCAGGACGTCACAACCATTGAGACGCGCTGGCCGGACCACACGCTGTCGGCGCTGAACGCGATGGAACGGTCCACCATCGAGTCCTCGGCGCGGCTGCACGCCTACGACACCATCGAGTTCTACAAGCGCCACGTGCCCGGATTCGAGAACGCCCGCGTGAGCCAGATCGCGCCCTACATGGGCACGCGCTGGAGCCGCACGATCATTCCCGACTACACCCTCAGCCGCGACGACATCGTGGACGAGCGGCGGTTCGACGACGTGGTGCATGTGCTGACCACGCTCTATCGCTACGACGACGAGGTGCGCAAGGGCGGGCGTACCCGCCAGCTCGTCAACCTGCGCGAGCGCGAAGAGGGCCACCACTTCGACATGCCGCTGGGCCAGTTTCTGCCGCAGGGCGTGGAGGGGATGCTGGCGGCGGGACGCTCGATCGGTCGCGACCGCACGGCCAGCTTGCGCTGGCGCTGGATCGCCAAGGTCACCGGCGGCGTCGCCGGCATGGCGGCCGCCCGCGCCGCCGCCGAAGGCGTACCGCCACGGCACGTCAATATCCAAGCCCTGCAACGCGCGCTGGTCGACGTCGGCTATTACCTGGGCGAACCGCCCCGCCTGGCTGAACTCGGCATCGCTTAACGCCGGAAGCGCCGGACATGCCGGCGCTTCCGAATCAGCTGCTCGTCGGGCGGTAAGCCCTACGAAGGTTGCCGTCTAGTAGCGGTCACCGCCGCCGTAGCCGCCGCCACCGCCGCCGTAGCCGCCGCCACCGCCGCCGTAGCCGCCGCCACCGCCGCCGTAGCCGCCACCACCGCCGCCGTAGCCGCCACCGCCGCCGCCGCGAGGCGCCCGCGGCCGGGCCTTGTTGACCGTGAGCATGCGGCCGCCCATGTTGCTGCCGTTCAGGCCCTCGATCAGTGCCAGAGCCTCGTCCTCATTGGCCATCTCGATAAACCCGAAGCCGCGGGAGCGTCCCGTTTCACGATCGATGATGATCGTGCACGACGTCAGTTCGCCGTACTGCGATGCCTGCTCGCGCAGTTCTTCTTCGGTGGTCGAGTACGGCAAGTTGCCGACATATATGTTCATTCGAAACCGTTCCTGAACGCCGTCGCTGTGGACGTGCGTCCGTCTACACCCGCCTTCGCGCGGGAGCTCCAGACCATCCGTCAGTAAGCAAAACGCCGCAGTGAACCAGATGTCGGAAAGGTCGATTCAGGTTTACCGTTCGAGAATCGAAAGGCTTAGCGTGAACGAGAAACCTCGCAGACGGCGGCAGACGGAAGATTCGATACCAAGGTCACCACGTGCAATCTAGCACGCATCGCCCCTCCGGAACCGCCAATTTCGAATGAGCCCAGACGCGACCGCACGCGCGTTTGGTCACGTGCGGTAGGGTTCGCTGCCCAGCGGCCAGTTCAAAGAGTTTCCGATGGCGCACCAGCGGCCCAACATCCTGTGGTACTGCACCGACCAGCAACGCTTCGACACCATTGGCGCGCTGGGCAACCCGCACGTCCGTACGCCGAACCTCGACCGCTTCGTGGCGGAGGGCACGGCGTTCACCCACGCCTACTGTCAAAGCCCCATTTGTACGCCCAGCCGCGCCAGCTTTCTGACCGGCATGTACCCCAGCCGCGTGCACAATCCGCGCAATGGCAACGGCTGGGTCCATCGTGAGGTCGCCGCCAACCTGGTCACGCGCCAGCTGGCGGAGGCCGGCTACGACGGCGGGCTGGTCGGCAAGCTGCACCTGGCCGGGGCCTTCAACGGCCGCGAGCCGCGCGTCAACGACGGGTATCGCTACGTCAAGTACAGCCACGCGCCCCGCAACGACTGGCCGCTGGATCAGCACGACTACGCCGCCTGGGTGCAGGATCAGGGCGTCGATCCCTATTCGGTCCTCCTGCACAATTTCGACCGTCGCCATCTGACCGGCGCCCTGATGGCGCCCACGCCCGAGCAGGACAACACGCCGCCCGAAGTGCACCAGACGACATGGGGGACCGAGGCCTCGATCGACTTCATCAACCAAGCACGCCCGGCCGACCAGCCCTGGTTTCTCAGCGTGAACATGTACGACCCGCATCCGCCGTTCAACCCGCCCTGGGAGTACTACCGCCGCTACGACCCGGATGCGCTGCCCGGACCGCACTTTCGCCCCTCCGATCTGGAGCATCAGGGTCGTCTCACGGCCTCTGGGATCGACTTCCAGAGTGAATCCCAACCGCCGGAGGACTTCGAAGGCAAGAAGGTCCAGGCCGCCTACTACGCCATGATCGAGCAGATCGACGAGCAGTTCGGCCGCCTGATGGAAGCCCTGGAGGCGTCAGGCCAGGCCGACCGCACGATCGTCATTTTCACCAGCGACCACGGCGAGTCGGCCGGCGACTATGGCCTGACCCAAAAGGGCTGCCGGTTCTTCGACGGCCTCAGCCGCGTGCCGCTGGTCTGGCGCCTGCCGGGCCAGATCCAGGCCGGACTGGTCAGCGACGCGCTGGTCGAACTCACCGACATCGCGCCGACGCTATCGGAGTACGCCGGTCTGTCCGTACCCGAGGCCACACAGGGACGCACGCTGCGACCCATCCTTTCCGGCGACGCCCCGCCCCACACGCATCGGGACTTCGTCCGCTGCGAGTACCTGGACGCCGTCAATGCGCCGGACCACACCTTCGCCACCATGTACCGGGATCGTCGCTGGAAGCTGAACGTCTACCACGGCCACGGCATCGGCGAGCTATTCGACATGCAAGCCGATCCGCACGAGCACGACAGCCTCTGGGACAGCCCGGACCATCAGGCCATCAAGCTGGACCTCATGCAGCGCAGCTTCGACGCCACTGTCCTGGCCGCCGACCCGGGGCCGCCGCGCGTCTCTTCGTACTAACCCGCCGCCAGGCCTGGAGTGTTGGCCTGGTTCAGGCAGTCGACAATTCGGGGCCGGCCGTCACCAGCGTGTAGGCCGGGTCGGCCATCACGGCGGCGGTTACGTCGCGCACGTCGTCCGCCGTTACCGCGTCAATCAGATTGGGATAAGCGCCCAGGTAATCCAGGCCCAGCCCGTAGCGCTCCATCGTCAGCAGCATGTTGGCGATGCCGTCATTGCGTTCCAGGCGCAGCGGCAGCGAGCCGGTCAGGGCCTGCTTGCTCAGGCGCAGCTCTTCGGCGTCGGGCGGGGTTTCGGCCAACTGGCGCGCCTCGTGCAGGCTGGCCTCGATGGCGCGGTCCACATTCGCGGGGTTGATCCCCGCCCGGATTGACCAGGGCTGCCGGGTCAGGCCGGGCACCGCGTAGCTGGAAGCGTGATAGGCCAGCCCCTGGGTGTCGCGAACGTTGGAGCCGATGCGCCCGCCCAGGCCCAACTGTCCAAGGATGAAATTGGCGACGATGGTCGCGTAGTAGGACGGATCGGTGCGCCGGATTCCCAGCCAGCCCAGCAGGAACTCGGTCTGGGTTTTGCCTGCGATGGCCAGGTCTTCGCGCCGCGGCTCGGCGAACATGGCCGGTGGCGCGTCGGCCGCATCCAGCGCTTCCCGCCAGTCAGTTGTGGTCGCGGCATCCGGATTCGCCTTCCAAGCGCCGATGGTGACTTCGGCCAAAGCGAGCACAGCCGGCGGATCCACCGCGCCAACCACCGCCAACACCAGTGAGGCCGGCGCATAGGCGCGCGCGTGAAAGGCCCGCAGGTCGTTCCCCTGGACATCGCGAACGGTCTCCGCGTAGCCCTCTTCCGGCCAGCCATTTGGATTCGACGGCCCATACAGCAACTCGCGAAAGCGCCGGGCCGCCCGCGACCCGGGATTGTCTTCGGCGTGGGCCAGCACCGTCAGCGTTTGCTCGCGCACGCGCCCTACTTCGTCATCGGGAAAGGTCGGGTGCGAAAGCACATCGGTTGCCAGCGTCAGCAAGAGTTCCAGGTCTTCGGCCAGCGCTCGCCCCCCAAACGCCGCGTATTCGGTGTCGGCGTGGAACGCCAGCGAGGCCCCCACCTGGTCCAGTTCCTCGCTGAACTCAAGGAAGGTGCGATTGGCGGTCCCGCGGTTCAGCGCGTCGGCCGTCAGGCTGGCCAGCCCGGCCTGCTCGCGCGTTTCCAGCACGGCGCCAGCCGCGTGATAGGCGCCGATCGCGACCGACGGCGAGGCCGGATTCGGATAGACCAGCAGCGTCGCGCCGTTGGCCAGCGTGTGCCGCGCGACGCTGTCCGCGTTGATTGCGTGCCGGGCGCCTGCGGTCACGCCGCCGCGCCGTTGGCCGCCGCCGGCAGGAACCAGCCCGTAACTCTCGATGGTTCGCGCAGGTAGGTCCGGGCGACGCGCTGCACGTCGGCCGGGGTGACCTGCCGCAGGTCGTCCGTCAGCGTCTGCGCCAGCCGCCAGCTCGCGGCCATCTCCAGCATGCCCAGTTGCACGGCCTGCGCCGTGACGCTCTCCAGCGTGATGGCCCGCTTCGCATAAGTCTGCCGGACGACGCGGTCCAGTTCTTCCTGGCTGGGAGCCTCGTCGTGCAGCCGCTGAATCTCGTCCAGAACGGCCTTCTCGATCGGCTCCGGCTCGCCGCCCGGATGCAGGATCACCACCACCCGGTGCAGCGACGGATCGATGTTCACGCCGACATCGGCGCCAACCATGGCGGCCATGCCGGACGCGACAAATCGCTGGTAGAGCCGCGACGTGCGCAGCGTGCCGCCGCCGCCAAAGGGTCCGCTGGGCGGACCGGAGAGCAGCGCGTTGAGCACCAGCAGGGGCGCGCAGTCCGCGTGCGTGCGTTCGGGAGTGTGGTGACAGAGCATCAGCACCGGGAAGGGACCGGGGTGATGAACTTCCACGCGTCGAGCCTCGTCCTGGGCAGGCTCGCACTCGGCCAGGGATGGCGGCGAACTGTTCGCCGGGAATCCCCCGAAGTGCTCATCGATCCGACCGAGCAGGTCGTCCGTATCGAAATCCCCAACCGCCACAATCACGGCGTTGCCTGGTCCGTAATGCCGCTGGTAATGGCCGAACAAGTCGTCCCGCGTCATCGAGCGCAGGTCGGCCTTGCTGCCGATCACGCCATGGCCGTAGGGATGCACTTGGAAGGCCGTGGACTCCACCGCCTCCATCAAGCGGAACATAGGTGAGGCTTCGTGTCCCTCGCGCTCGGAGATGATGACCGTGCGCTCCGCTTCCACGTCGTCCGGGTCGAACACCGCGTTGAGCATGCGGTCGGACTCGATCTCGAGCGCCAGGTCCAGATGCTCGGCGGGCAGGGTTTCGTGGTAGGCGGTGGCGTCTTCGTAGGTAAAGGCGTTGAATGTGCCGCCCACGCCTTCCACCATGCGGCCAATGTCCCCGGGGGCCAGCCGCTGGGTACGCTTGAACATCATGTGCTCAACCCAGTGGGAAGCGCCGCTCATGCCCTGGGCTTCGTCCCGCGCGCCGACTCGGTACCAAATGAAAAAAGTGGCGATGGGGGCGGTGTGTACCTCGCGAGTCAGCACCGCCAGCCCGTTCGCGAGCGCCTGCTCGCGCACGTCATCCATGCTGGCGCGTGGCTCCCGATTCGAGGGCGCGGGATGCTATCACAGGGACTTCTCCAGTCCTCTGAGCGAGACCTGAGCGTGGCGAAACTATCCTCGGCTGCCTTCGAGGGCGTCGTGATGGAGGCCATCGCCTCGATTCCCGAAGCGCTGCGTCAGCGCCTGGCCAATGTGGACGTGCTGATCGAGCAGTGGCCGTCGGCCGCCGACCTGGCAGCCGCTGAAGTGCCGGAGGGCTACACCTTGTTCGGTCTGTACACCGGCGTGCCGCTGACCGAGCGAACCTCCGGCTACAACATGGTGCTGCCCGACCGCATTACGATCTACCGCGGACCGCTGTTGGCGGCTTTTCACGACGTGGACGAGCTAAAGGACGAGATTCGCGCCACGGTCATTCATGAATTCGCCCACTTTTTTGGGCTGTCAGACGCCGATCTCGAACGGCTGGGAGTTGCCTAGATGAGCGCGCCGGAGCCGCTGCAGCCAACCTCGTTGCCTGACGCCGTTAACGGCTGGCCATCACTACGAGACGCGGCCCGCGTCGGCATCTGGCGGCATCGCCCCGCCCTTGGGCTTCCGGCGGGCATCCCGGAGATCAGCCTGGGCGAAGGCCACACGCCGATCGTTCCCCTTCAACGCTGGGGGGCGGCGCACGGGCTACCGCGCGTCCTGGCCAAGCTTGAATACGTGTCGCCGACCGGATCGTTCAAGGACCGCGGGGCGGCCGCGGTGATCGCGGTGCTGGCCTGGGCAGGTGTGGACGCTATCGTCGAGGACTCCTCGGGCAATGCCGGCGCGGCCATGGCGGCCTACGCGGCCCGCGCAGGCCTGCGCGCCCGGATCTTCGTGCCCGAGTCAGCGCCCGCCGCCAAGCGCGACCAGATTGCCGGCTATGGCGCCCAGGTCGTGGCGGTCGCGGGCACGCGCGAGGACGTGGCGACGGCGGCCGAACATGCAGCCCATGCTCCCGGCGTGGCCTATGCCTCGCACGCCCGACACCCGGCCTTCGTGGAGGGGACCAAGACCTTCGGCCTGGAGATTGCGGCCGCGCTTGCTGACGACCCGCCGCTGCACATCGTGCTGCCCGTCGGCAATGGCGGGCTCTTGCTCGGGGCGTTCAAGGCCTATGGCGAACTGGCGGCATCGGGCCACCGGGTATCCCTGCCCCGTCTGCATGCCGCGCAAACGACAGCCTGCGCGCCGCTGGCCGCGGCGTTCGCCGCGGGAGCCGAGGCGCCGTTGTCCGTTCAGGCTCAACCCACGGTAGCCGGCGGTGTGGCCGTGGGACGGCCGGCCCGCGGCGTCGAGGTGCTGGCGGCCATTAGGGCCTCGGGCGGCAGCGCCGTTCAGATCGACGATGGTACGGCTCGCCGCACGCGCGCCGAACTATCCCGACTTGAGGGCCTGGACCTGGAGTACACCTCAGCCGTCGGCTTTGCCGCCGCGTCGCAACTTCGCACGTCCGGTGTCATCGGATCCAATGACCGGGTGCTGATCGCGGCGACCGGCATCGGCCTGAAGGACGCCGGCGTCTAGACCTACGCGTCCATTCGCTAGACCGGCCGCATCGGCGTGTCGGAGTCGCTCGGCTTTACCCGGATCACGCGCGTCTGCACCGTCAGGTCGTGCAGGCTGCGACGGTCCGGCCGATGGATGACGACATACACCAGCAGCACCTGCACGAGGGCGGGCAGGATGGCCCAGCCGGTGGCCTGGGCGACCCCAAGCATCACGCCCAGGGCGATCTCGCGAACCAGGATTTGCAGCGGGCCCGCCGGGCTGCCGTCAGCCGCGACGAGACGCAGACCCAGCGCCAGCTTGCCCAGCGTCGCGCCAAACGCCGACTGCATGGACCAGCGATAGAGCACCTCGAAGATCAGCATCCAGAGCGCCAGCGATGGATCAATCGCCGGCGCTTCGAAGTCCATGCTGATGACGCCCGAGGCTACGCCCACGACCGTGGTTGTGAGCGCGACGAGCAGCGAGTCAATGACGTACGCGCCGACTCGCCGGTAGACCAATCCGGAGTCTGAGGCGAAACCTCCCAACCCTCCGGTCGCCGGCGGCCGCTCATCGGAATCCGCCGGTTCGGGCCAGTCGCCCCCTGCTGGTGGTTCGTCGGGCGATCTGGGTGGCGGCTCGCGGTCGCCTTCGGTCGGGTCCCTCACGCCGCCTCCGTCTATCTGCGGACAACACCGCCCGACGGCGCTGACCATGGAATCCCTTGGGGGAAGTATCTCACCAGCGCGGACCTGACGCCCGGCGAACGCGAACTCGCGCCGCGCGTACACTCGGCCACGATGCCAATTCGTGGTGTGATCTTTGACATCGGCGACACGCTCCTCACCCAGGAGCCGTTGGTCGGGTCGCCAAGCAACCGGCGCGGCGCTGCTGCTATTGCGCCGCTAGTCCGACCATTCCTGAAAACGACACTCACCGACGAGCAGTTGGCCGAGTCGTTTGGCGAGGCTCTGCAAGAGGCGCTGGTGGAGGCGTACCAGCACGAGTGCGCCCTGCCCAACGCGCACCGCATCCTGGCCCAGGTGCTCGATGCCATGGACTGGGAGCCGTCCGACGAGGCCGTTGAGGTACTGCTGCCGGCCTATTTCGAGCCGTGGTACGAGGCCATGCAGCCGCGGCCGCAGGCCGTCCGGGTGCTGCAACTTCTGCGAGAAGCCGGTCTCCGCCTTGCCGCGATCGCCAACGTGCTCTACGGGGAAGACCTGCTGCTTGAGCGCCTGCGGACGCTGGGGCTGGCCCCACACCTGGACGCGGTGGTGTTCAGCACGGAACTCGGCTGGCTCAAGCCGCATCCCGCGCCCTACCGGGCGGCGGCGCAGCGCCTGCGACTGCCGGCTCAGTCGCTGGTGATGGTCGGTGACGACTGGGAAATCGATGTGCGCGCCGCTCAGCGCCTGGGGATTCGGGCCATCTGGTTGCGTTCGGCCGACCTGCGACCGGGCGACGAGTCGGCCGCGGCCGCTATCGATGACCTGGGCGACCTGATCCCGGCGATTGCTGAGCTCGACCAGCGGGAACGCGCCGCATGACCGGTCGAATGCGCGCCCGGCTGATGGGTCTTGCTCGACGCGCCTACCGCGTGCCCAGTCCTACGTATAACCACGCATCCCACCGCAATCTCCAGCGCTTCAGCAGCGCCCTCTCCGCTCCCGCCCGTCAAGACGGCGCCCGCGTGCTGAATGTCGGCGGCGGCGGCCGGCAGTTCCCGCCCGGCACGCTGGACGGGTTCGTGCGCCAGGCCATCGTCAACATCGATGTCGAACGGCATCCGGGCGTGCACGTGCTGGCCGATGCAGCGCGCTTACCCTTCGCCTCCAACGCATTCGGCGGGGCTCTGTCCACGGCGGTGCTGGAACACGTGCGCCGCCCGGGCAAGGCCATTGCCGAGGTCGCGCGGGTCTGTGCACCGGGCGCCATGGTCTACATCGAAGTGCCATTCATGCAGGGCTATCACGCCTCGCCGCACGACTACCAGCGCTACACCAGCAGCGGCGTGGCCGAGCTGCTGCGCGACTTCACTGATGTGGAGGTTGGCGTGTGCGTGGGGCCCAGTTCAGCCTTGAGCTGGGTGCTGCGCGGCTATGTGAAGGGCGTGCTCAGCGGGTTTTCCCGCCACCGCTTGCGCGAACGCGCCGCCGAGTTCGTGGCCGCCTGGCTCACCACGCCCGTGAAATTCCTGGACCGCTACGTGGCCGACCGCCCCGCCGCCGAAGACCTCGCCTCCGGCTTCTACGCCTTCGCCCGCGCGCCAAAGAACTGAGAAATCCTCCGCGCCGACCTTCCTGGGCTTGGGCTAGAGCGCGACGACCCGGCTTTCCGCCGCCGAGGTGTACGCCGCATCAATGACTCGCTGGACTTCCAGGCCGCCCTCACCTGTTAGGACCGGCGTGCCGCCGTTGACGCCTTGCACAAAGTCGGCGATCAGCGGCAGGTCGTGCAGTTCGTGCTCGGGGAGCGTGAACGTCTCCGAGCGGTCGGGGCGCTCGATGGTGAATTCCTCGCCGCGCGCAAAGGGCACGTTGATGTGGCCGTCCGTGCACCAGACCTCGTAGTCGCCCCGCGCCGGGTTGATCGACCAGAGCGCCGAAATGGTGGCCTGGACGCCGGACTCGTACTGGACAATCACCGAGGTCGTGTCCTCCACGTCACCGGGGATCACGCGCTGATCGCTGAAGGCGGCCACGCGGGCGGCCTTTCCGGCCAGGCTGTAGAAAATGTCCAACCGGTGGCTGCCCAGATCCATCAGCGGACCGCCGCCGCTCTGGGCATGGTCCACGCGCCAGTACTTTGGGTCGTCGGGTGTCATCGTGAACGGCCCCGAGGTATTGGCGTGAAGGGCGATCAACTCGCCCAATTCGCCGGACTCCACGACCTCTCGCACCCGCACGTTAATCGGGTAGAAGCGGTGGTAGAAGGCAATGCCCAGCCGCAATCCGGCGGCGTCCGCCGCCTCCACCATGCGCGCCGCCTCGGCCGCGTCCATGGCCATGGGCTTCTCGACCAGCACGTGCAGCCCGCGCTCCAGCGCCGCCAGCGTCTGTGGCCCGTGCAAGTTCACCGGCGTCGCCACATACACGGCGTCCAGCCCGCCCGCCTCCAGCATGTCGTCGTAACTGGTGTAGGCGTTGGAGACTTCGAACTGCCGAGCGTACTGGTCCAGCAACTCCGGGTTACGGCGGCAGATTGCGACGAGGTCGCTGCCCTCGTGGGCCTGGATGGCGGGCGCCACGGCCCTGGCCGCAATGTCTCCCAAGCCCACGATTCCCCAGCGCACCATCGGCCAGCCCTCGCGCACGGCTACAGCAGGCACGGTACCCGGCGCGCCGCGCCCAAGCAATAGAGCGAACCCCCGCCGGCTCGCCTCAGGCCGCGCACCAGCCGGAAGGGCCGGGACTCGGACTCAGGCCGCGCGGTTCAACGCCGCCAGGCGGCTCCACATGCGGCAGCCCAGGGAACCGACCACGATGACGAACAGCGGGTTGATGAAGCCCCAGAACGTGCCGCTGTCCTGGCCGCTGAAGACGCCCAACCAGTTCCAGAAGAACCAGAGCGCCAGCCAGATAGCCCCGTAGAACGTGAGGTTCGTTTCCAGGTAGTCGCGCCAGTGGGGATCGTCCTCCAGGGCGCGCTTGCGCCGGAAGCTCAGCCCCAGCGCGATCACCACGCTGACCACCATGAACCAATTCATGACCTGCCACGCCGTGAACGGCTCATCGCCGCCCGGGTGGTAGAGCGTGGTAACGATGAAGTGGATACCCACCGCCGACGCCATCAGAATCTGGTAGCCCGCTACGACTCGCAGTACCACGCCCGTCGCCGCCTTTCGCTCGTGACGGCTCCAGACCAACGATGCCGTCGGCACGGAAGTATAGAAGCGGGATGTACGCTCGCCGACCAGCGGGGACTACTGCAGGTGCTGGAGAACCAAGGTCAACTCGTCGGCGGAAATCCGCCCGCCGACGCGCAGCGCCGTGGTGCCGTCGGAGTTCACGAACACCCAGAACGGGAATCCCCCGAGTCCGTAGGCGTTGGCAACTTCGTCGCGCGTGTCCACGATGACCGGCGAGGTCCAACCTTCACGTTCCAGCCAAGCCTCCGGCGGGTAGTTGGCCCGCCCCGAGTCAATGGCTGTGGCGATCGCGTAAATGTCGATGTTCTCTGGAACGCCCCCGGCGTCCACGAGGGCCTGTACGACAGGCACCTCGGCTTGGCAGTGCGGTCACCAGTGCGCCAGGAAGACCAGCGCCTTCGTGCGTCCGTCGTTGGTTATTGAAACAGCCGTGCCGTCAAAGGACGTGCCGCGCACCTCCGGCACGGGCTGACCCGAGGCGGCGTCCGGCGTGGGTCGAACGAAGTCGGCCAGCCGCGCGCCGCTGACCTCGGGATCCTTGACCTGCATTTCGCCGTCCCCAGCTTCCCCACAGGCGACGATCAGCAGCGCCATGCCAGCCACGAGCGCCAGGGCTGAAGCCCGTACGGCGAACACGGCCAGCGTTCTCAGGTGCACGAGTCGGCGGCTTCCCAGGAAAGCGACACGCCCAAGCATAGCCGCAGGTCCGCGGCCAGGTTCGAGCCGTCGCGGCTCAGCAACGGCCGCCAGCGTCGGCCAGGTGGTCAACGGCGTCGGCCAGGTCGGAAAGATCGGCATCTCGCGCAAACGTCGCATCCACCTCGCGGAACACCTGGGCCGCGCCGGTGTGAAAGTCGGGCGTGACCCCCACGTGCGCAAACGTGCTGGCGATCTCTTCCATCTCGCCAATCCAGCGATACGCCACGTTCGGCAGTCGCCGCATGCCCTGTGCTGCGGCGCCAAGGGCGGCGGCCTGGCTGTGCTCCATCTCGGCAATCAGGTCGTCGTACACGTCCAGCCGCCGCGCGGCAACCAATAGCGCCGTGCGCAGAGCGGTGGTTCCCTTGGTCATGGCGGCGTAGCACATCTTCACGGCTGAGGCCTTGCCAATCTCCGGGCCAACGTCCACCACGTCGATGCCCCGTCCGTCGAGCTGGCCCAGCACGTGGGCAAATGTGCCTGAGGCGTAAACGCGGGGCCCCTGGCCGTTGCGCGGCGGTCCACCCACGATTCCGCCATCCACCAGGGTCACGCCGCTGCCCTCCAGGTCGGTCTCCATGGCCTGGACGGTTTGCGGCGCGATGGCGTTGCAGTCGGCCAGGACGGTCGAAGCGCCCGCGGCCCGCGCCGCCTCGCCCACCGCGGCGGCCACGCCACGCGCGCGTGCCGGCACCAGGATCGAGAGGATCAGGTCGCAGCGCTCGACCAGCGTGCCAAGGTCTGGGACGTCCTCTATTCCAGCGGCCCGGGCCCGCTCGTGCGACGCGGAGCTGCGTCCGGCAAGGCAGGTAACGACCGCAAGACCGCTGGCCCGCAAGGCTCCACCAACGCCGGCGCCCATCTCGCCCGGACTCAGGATGCCAACGGTCTTCACGGTCATGCTCAGCTCCTCAACCTGGAACGCGCGGGCGCACGCCTGCATGATGCCGGAGATTGACAACGGTGCTCGGCGACACGCCGAAACTCGTAGCGTCCAGACCAGCGCGGCGCGGTAGCCCCGCCCGGACTCGAACCGGGGCGCATGGTTTAGGAAACCACCGCTCTATCCACTGAGCTACGGGGCCCTGGAACGGCGCCGCCCCGCTAACGATACCGAGCGCCCTTGCATCGCGACGCGGCTGCCGCCCCGCCCCGACTACAGCTCGATGTCGAACACGATGCTCACCGACACGCGGACCGTGAAGTCGCCGGGCGAAACCGGCACGCTCGCGCCGCCCGAGTCGAACGCCATCGCTCGCTCGAGGCGCGGCTCCGGCGGGAAGCCTCCCGAGATTTCGGTGACGTGCCGCGGGCTGCCAACCTTGACCCCGAGGCGCTCCGCCAGCTGCTCGGCCTTGGCCATGGCGTTGTCCACGGCCGCGTCGCGCGCCGATTCTTCCAGTGCCTGCGTGTCTTCCACGCCGAAGGTGATGCCGCTGACGTTATTGGCGCCGGCCGCCAGCGCCGCGCCCAGCACGTCGCCGGTCGTGTCCAGGTCCCGCACCCGCACCACAATCTGGTTGATCACGTGGTACAGGAATTCGCCGGTTGGCCCATCGGGGCCGTAGACCTGCTCCACCCACATATTGAAGCTGCGCGTTTGGACATCGTCCTCGTCGATGTCGAGATCGATCAGCGTCTCAATCACGCTGGCCATCGCGCTGGTGTTCTCCTCGATGGCGACGCTCGGGTCTTCGTTGATCGTCTGAACGCCGAGTTCGAGGTCCGCGATGTCCGGGACGGCGGAGGCCGCGCCGTTGCCGCTCACGGTGAGGGTGCGCAACGTCGCGGCTGTGGCGGCTTCATCCGATGACGCGCTGGCGGTGGCGACGGCCATCGTGAGCGCCAGAACGGCGATGATCAGTGAAACCCAGGCTCGGCGCAGCATCTGCAATCTCCTTCGGCGGACTGAGCGGGAATCTGCCTCATTCGAGAGTACCCCGGTCCTCACTGGGCGACTCAACCTGCGCGGACCCCTCTTGGAAGTCGCGCACCGTCGAGATTCGCGCCGGCGTGCCGCGCGGGCAGATGGTCAGGTAGGCGCGGGCAGCCCCGTCCCCCGGTCCTAGTCCAGCGGCGCTCCCAGGCACAGGCCGGTGTCGCGCGCGGCCAGGATCCACGGGTGATCCAGCGGCACCGTCTTGCGCTGGCCGGCTACCTCGGCCACGTCCACCAGCGCCGTGCTCTCACCGCGGGCCGCCACCATCACGCCCCTGGCCCCGTCGGCTACCGCCTCCGCGCCGGCTGTTCCCAGCCGGGTTGCCAGCGTGCGATCGGTGGCCGTCGGCGTCCCACCGCGCTGCACGTGGCCCAGGATTGTCAGTCGAGCTTCCAATCGCGTCAGCGACTCCAGGCGGTGTGTGAGAGCCAGGGTGGGACCGGCAAACTCGAACGCCAGTCCACCGGTTGAGGCCTCGTCCGTCAGCCCCAGATCCGCGGGACTCTGCGGCTTCGCGCGCTCGGCCACCGCCACGATGCTGAAGCCGTGGCCGCCCATGCTGCGCTGGCGGATCGATTCGGCCACGTACTCCACGTCGTACGGCAGTTCCGGGATCAACACCACGTCCGCGCCGCTGGCCAGCCCCGCGCCCAGCGTCAGCCAGCCCGCGTTATGCCCCATGATCTGCACCACGATGATGCGGTGGTGACTGTGGGCCGTGCTGTGCAGCCGGTCGATGGCCTCCGTCGCGATCGACAACGCCGTGTCAAAGCCAATGCTGGTGTCGGTATGCGCGATGTCGTTGTCGATGGTCTTGGGCAGCGTGATGACGTTGAGACCGGCGTCCAGGAGCCGCTGGGCGCTGGAGTGGGTGCCGCCGCCGCCCAGGCAGACCAGCGCGTCCAGGTGCAGGTTGGCGTAGTTCTCGCAGACCCGGGCCGTCATGTCGATGGTCTGATCGCCCACCCGCAGCTTGTGCGGCTTGTCGCGGCTGGTGCCCAGGATCGTGCCGCCACGGGTCAGAATCCCCGCCAGCGCCTCCGAATCAAGCTCCTCCACCCGGTTCTCCACCAGGCCGCGAAACCCATCGCGAATCCCCACCACCCGCATGCCATAACGCCCGATGGCCGACTTGCCCACCGCGCGGATGGCGGCATTCAGCCCCGGACTATCCCCGCCGGCGGTGAGAATGCCAATGCGACGGGGAGTCATGGGTGCCTGACGGCTATCGGATCGCGCGGCGTCGGTGTGCTCCCGGACAGGCTGGCTAGTGCTGCTCATCACCATGGTAATGCCCAGGGTTCTTTGACCGGGCCGTCCGGCTTCGTGAGCGGCATCGCATGGGAGCGTCGATCTGCGGCACAACGTCGAATTGATATCTACAACATGATCTCAAGCAGTGTCCTATACGCTGTGAAATCATGTTTAACAAATAAACACGTTGTATAGAATAGGCCTGTGAGTCGCGATGATTAGAACAAATCGACATGCTTTTCAGCACGCCACCGCTTGATGAGCACGAACAGGCTGTCTGCGCGAGGGTAGACGAGCTACGCCGTGCCCTGCGCGGTCAAGTTTCCGAGGACCGTCGCTGGACTGGCCTGCTGCGTCGCGTGTCGTCCGCGCGGGCAATTCAAGGGTCGAACAGCATCGAAGGCCTGGACGTGACCCTGGATGACGCCGTGGCGGCTGTTGGCGGCGGTGATCCGCTGGACACCCCTGAGGACGTCTGGGCGGCAATCAGGGGGTACCGCCGAGCCATGACCTTTGTATTGCAGTTGGCCGACGATCCCCACTTCGCGTATGACACGTCGCTGATCAAGAGCCTCCACTACATGGTGATGGAGTACGACCTGGCCAAGGGTGCGGGACGCTGGCGGCCGGGCGCGATCTACGTTCGCAGCGAGCGGACACGAGAGGTTGTTTACGAAGGGCCCGAGGCCATCGAAGTTCCGTGGCTCATGGAGGAACTGGTTGACGAACTCCAGGAGCAGGATCCCTCCGTTCCGGCGACAGTCCGCGGAGCGATGGCCCACCTGAATCTCGCCATGATTCATCCGTTCCGCGACGGCAACGGCCGGATGGCGCGCATACTCCAGGCCGTTGTCCTTGCGCGCGAGGGGGTGCTGGCGCCGGCCTTCGTGAGCATTGAGGAGTACCTGGGCCGGAACACGGATGATTACTACGAGGTGCTGGCCGATGTTGGTGGAGGCATGTGGCATCCCCAACGTAACGCCCGCCCGTGGGTCCGGTTTGTCTTGACCGCGCACTACCGCCAGGCTCAGACCCTGCTGCGCCGGGCGAACGAGGCGGAACGACGCTGGGACATGCTCGAACAGGAAGTGTTGCAGCGGCGCCTGCCCGAACGCTGTGTCGGCGCCCTCTGGGACGCCGCGCTCGGCTTCAAGGTGCGCAACGCGACGTATCGCGATTTCGCTGAGCTGAGCATCGTCGCTGCGGGTCGCGACCTGAAGGCTCTCAGCGACACAGGGTTTCTGGTCGCGCAGGGCCAGGGTCGCGGCCGCTTCTACGTGGCGTCCGATGCGCTGAGATCGCTGGAGGATTCGATCCGCCGTGATCGGTCGCCAATACCCGATCCGTTTGAACAGGATCCGCGACAGCCCACGCTGCCGCTCATTTCATGACGCCTTCGGTGGATACTGAAGCCGAAGTGCGGCGCTGGGCGCAGGCCAGCTGAGGAGCGCGGACAAGATGCCAAGTTCCGACGCGCCTGAGACCCCTACCGTCCTGCAGGGCGCCTACGCGTGCGACCTGGCGCCGGATGGCACCGGGCGGGCCCTTGGCGCCTGGGCCGGTACCGACTGGGCCGAGGAGGCGCTGTTCGTGGCGCGCTCCAACACCGCGGGCGGGGGCTGGCAGTTCGGGCTGGGCCGGGACGAGCGCGACTTCATGGCGCGCCTCGGCGCCGCGCGGTATCACGTCTATGCGGGGCACCTGGGCGGCAACGACCTCGCGGCCATCGAACTGACCGAGAGCCCCACCGTCATCCAGGACCCTGCCGCGGCCGTCTTTGGCGATCGGCGCCTCGTGGCCTGGGGCGAGCGCTTCGACCATCGCTTCGTCGCGCGCGCGTGGACCGGCGCCGAGGTCGAGACCGTCGCAGACGCGCCGGCCTCGCTGACCCGGCCCGCCGCCGCCATCGACACGGATGGGCAGCCATGGGTTGCCTGGCAGGCCTTCGACGGGGACGGCTGCGCGGTCGTGATAAGCCGCAGGTCCGACAAGGGTTGGACCGCGCCCACGGCCGCCTCGGTCCCCGGCCAATCGGCCTGGCGGCCCGCCCTCTGCGCGTCGGCCGGCCACGGTGTGTGGCTGGCCTGGGACGCCTGGACTGGGCATCACTTTCACGTATTCGCCCGCCGCGTCGCGCCGGATGGCGCGCTTGGCCCGGCGGTGCAGGTCAGCGATCTGCCGCTGCTGGCCATGGACGCGGATCTCGCCGTGGATACCGACGACACGGCCTGGCTGGCCTGGGAGCAGTCGCCGCCCTGGGGCTCGAATCACCGGTTCAACGAGACGCGGCAACTGGTGCTTGCCGCGATCGACGCCGGCGGCAACACCTACCAGCCCCGCAGCCCGTGGGGCGCCGGTCAGGCCCCGATTCCAATCCAGACCTTCACGCACGTCCAGTCGGCCGAGTACGTGGTGCCGGTATCGCCGCGCCTGATTGCGGGGCCACGCGGCATCGAGCTGTTTTTCCAGCGCTTCCGCAGCACCGACTACGTGGACTTCGGCTGGCGTCTGGAACGCATGGTCTACTCCGGCTCCACCTGGTCGGATCCGGAAACCGTAAGCCCCTTCCACGGCACCCCGGACACGCGCTACGGCGTGGCCGCGCTGCCGGATGGACAGCGCGTGGTGGCGCACAACGCCATGGACTTTGGGTCCATGCAGACGGTCGAGCGTTGGCGGGCCGGACTGCCATTCCTCCGCGGCGGCGCCTCCCCAGCGACTCACGAGCGAATCGAAGTCCTGGCGCTGGATCCCCCGTCAGCCGCCGCCGAGCCCCCGCTACGCGTTGACTTCCCTCGCTACGAAGGCGTCCGCGAGGACACCCCGCGGGTCCGCCGCGATGGCCGCACCGTCACCGTTGGCGACCAGACCTACCACCTCTACTGGGGCGACATGCACCGGCACTCGCACCTCTCCAAGTGCATCGCCGCCAACGACGGGTCGCCCGTGCACAACTTCCGCTGGGCGATCGACCACAACCGCATGGACTTCTGGGCGCTCACCGAGCACCTGGAATACATGAGCTACAACGAGTGGCGCCGCGTCGAGGAAACCGTGGCGGCATTCACCAACGACGGCCGTTTCGAGCCGCTCTTCGGCTTCGAGTGGGGCCTCAACCCCGGCCATACCAACATCTTCTACCGCGACCAGCAGCTGGGCGAAGAGCTACGGGCCCTGACCTTGATGTCGCCCAGCCTCGAGGACTTGATGGAGCGTTGGGACACTCGCATGCCGGCCGGCGCAGTCATGGCGGCCCGTCACTATCACGGCCACCGGCAACCGGACGTCTTCGAGGGCTTCCGTCCCACCTGGGAGCCCGCCATGGAGATCATGCAGGCCCGCGGCGACCAGCGGGAGTGGATCGAGACTTTCCTGCGGGAGGGCGCCCGCATCGGCTTCCTTGGCGCCACCGACCACGCCCGCTTCTGGCACTTCGCCGTCTGCATGACCGGCGTCTGGGCCACCGAGCCAACCCGCGAGGCCATCTTCGACGCCATCTGGAACCGCCGCACCATCGCCACGTCCGCAAAGATCCTGCTGCACACCGAGGTGTGCGGGATCCCGATGGGCGGCGAAGGCGAAGTCTCCGGCGACCCGCAGCTTCGAGTGATCGCCGAGTCCGCCCAGCGCCTGCGCGAGATCCAGGTCTTCCGCAACGGCGCGTCGGTTCACCGCGAGTCCGTCGATGGGTCCAGCCTGGACTGGACCTGGACGGACCGCGGCAACCCGCGCACCCACAACTACTACTACGTCCGCCTCTCCGCCGAACCGGCCCTCCCCCAGGGCACCCCGGCCGTCGCCTACGCCTCGCCGGTGTGGGTCACGACCAAGGACTCCTGAGCGGCCGCGCTCCGCCAGGTGGCCCGCCCTGGTTGAGACCAGGCGCCGTTCCGGCCGCCCCTGCAGCGCCACCCCGAGAATCGCCTGGGCTACCCCGCCGCCGTACAGCGGGGCGGTGTCGAAGTGGTTGACCTCAACTCCAACGCCCGCTGCACCGATACCACGCCCTCGGCGAACGACACGCGCGGCAGCCCGCAGGCTGAGGATGGCCACCCGCTCGCCGGTACGTCCAAATCGGCCGCCGGTCCAGCCCGCTCGTCGCGGGCCTGGCTCCCGGACATCCGGGTTCAACGCTCCCACGCGGCGCGGAATCGACAAGCGCCCCGCTCGGATTCGAGACCCTCGCAGTCACCGCGCTAGGCTGACAGCAGCGAACCTCCAACGCCGGTCGGCACCAGGGAGTAGGCGCAATGGCAACCGAGACCAGGCCGGATACGCCCACGGTTTTGCAAGGCGCCTACGCCTGCGACGTGGCGCCGGACGCCAACGGCGGCGCCTTCGGCGCCTGGGCCGGCAGCGATTGGGCCGAAGAGGCGCTCTTCGGCCTGCGCACGTCGCACCCCGGCGGGCACTGGCAGTTTGCTCCGGGACAAAGCGAGCGCGACTTCATGGCGCGCCTGGGGACCGGGCGCTTTCGCGTCTACGCGGGCACGCTAACCGGCGACGAACTCAACCCGGTCCAGCTGACCGAGAGCCCCACGGCTATCCAGGATCCCGCCGTGGCGGCGTTCGCCGATCAGCGCCTGGTGGCCTGGGGCGAGCGTCTTGACCACGGCTTTGTCGTGCGGGCCTGGACCGGCGCCGAGGCCGAAACCGTGGCGCCTGCCCCTGCCTCCCTGACCCGACCGGCCGCGGCCATCGACTCCGACGGGCAACCCTGGGTCGCCTGGCAGGGCTTCGACGGCGACACCTGCGTCGTGGTGGTCAGCCGGCGTCGTCGCGACGGATGGACGCCGCCCGTGGTGGCCTCGGTTGCCGGCCAATCCGCCTGGCGCCCGGCGCTGCAAGCCTCGGTCGGCCAGGGCGTCTGGCTGGCCTGGGACGCCTGGACCGGCCATCACTTTCACGTCTTCGCCCGTCGCATTGCTGCGGACGGCACGCTCGGCCCGGCCACGCAGGTCAGCGACGTGCCCCTGCTGGCCATGGATGCCGACGTCGCCGTCGATGCCGACGACACGGCCTGGCTGGCCTGGGAACAATCGCCGCCCTGGGGCGACGATCACCGCTTCAACATGACGCGGCAACTGGTGCTGGCCGCCGTTGATCCCGGTGGCCGGACGTACTGGGCGCAAAGCCCGTGGACCCACGGGCAGGCGCCAATTCCGATCGAGAGCTTCACATACAGCCTGTCGCCCGAGAACATCGTTCCCGTGTCGCCCCGGCTCGTTGCGGGGCCGGACGGAATCGAGCTGTTCTTCCAGCGCTTCCGCAGCTCGCACCAGAAGGACTTCGGCTGGCGGCTCGAGCGAATCGTCTACACCGGCTCGTCCTGGTCCGATCCGGAAACGGTCAGCCCCTTCCAGGGGATGCCTGACACCCGCTACGGCGTAGCGGCGCTGCCCGATGACCGGCGACTGCTGGCGCACAACGCCACCGACTACATCCCCATGCACACGCGGGAGCGCATGGACGCCGGTCTGCCCCGTCTGCGCGCTGGCAGCGCGCCCGTGGACCGCGAGCGGATCGAGATTCTTACGATCGCGCCGTCGACCGCCGCAGTGGCGCCGCCTGTGCGAGTTGAGTTTTCGAGCTACGAAGGCGATCGCAGGCCGACCCCGCAGGCCCGCCGCGACGGCCGCACCATCACCGTCGGCGACCAGACCTACCAGCTGCTCTGGGGCGACATGCACCGGCACTCCCACCTCTCCAAGTGCATGTCGCCCAACGACGGGACACCGCTACAGCACTTCCGCTGGGCTGTTGATCACAACCGCATGGACTGGTGGGCGCTGACCGAGCACCTGGAGTACATGAGCTACAACGAGTGGCGACGGGTCGAGGAGACCGTGGCGGCGTTCACCAGCGACGGCCGCTTCGAGCCGCTCTTCGGCTTCGAATGGGGCAACAACCCGGGCCACACCAACATCTTCTACCGCGACCAGCAACTCGGCGAGGAACTGCGGGCCCTCACCCTCATGTCGCCCAGCCTCGAGGACCTGATGGAGCGCTGGGACGCCCGAATGCCCGCCGGCGAGGTGCTGGCAGCCCGCCACTTCCAGGGCCACCGGCAGCCGGACGTCTTCGAGGGCTACCGCGCCGCCTGGGAGCCCTCCATGGAGATCATCCAGACGCGCGGCGATCAGCGGGAGTGGATCGAGACCTTCCTTCGCGAAGGCGCGAAGATCGGGTTTCTGGGCGCCAGCGACCACGCCCGCCACTGGCACTTCGCCTACTGCATGACCGGCGTCTGGGCCACCGAGCCAACCCGCGAGGCCATATTTGACGCCATCTGGAAGCGCCGAACCATCGCCGCTTCCGCCAAGATCCTGCTGCACACGGAGGTGTCCGGGATCCCGATGGGCGGAGAGGGTGAGATTGAAGGGGATCCCGAACTGCGGGTGGTCGCCGAGTCCGCCCAACCGCTGCGCGAGATCGAGGTCTACCGCAACGGCACGCTGGCCCACTGTGAATCGGTGGACGCGCACACCCTGGACTGGACCTGGACCGACCGCGGCAACCCGCGCAGCCGGAACTACTACTACGTCCGCCTGGCCGCTCAGCCGGCCCTGCCCCAATCCACCCCCGCCGTGGCCTACGCC
>WTFW01000121.1 GCA_011523785.1 Chloroflexota bacterium
GGTGTTGGCGTCCAGCGCCCAGGGGTTGCCAGTGTTGCTGGCCGTCAGCGTGTGCGTGACGGGACCTCCGCCGGTCACCGTGGCCCGCACGATCCCCACCTGCACCCCCGCCTCGACGTCCTCGGCCACGGTGAACCTATAGCTGGACGCGGCGAACGCCGGCGGCGGACAGGTGCCGGTCGTGACCGCCACCGACCCCGAGGGCTGGCTCCAGGCCGTCCCGTAGGTCGTCCCGCTGCCGCGCGCCCGCACCCGTAGCGCGTAGGCCGTCTGGCAGACCAGCCCGTCCACCGTGTGACTCGTCCCCGTGATCGTGTCGCTCTGCGTGGTCCAGGTGCCCGTCGCGCCCTCGCGCACTTCCACCCGGTAGGCCGCCGCGTCGGCCACGGCGTCCCAGCTGACCGCGACGCTCGTCGCCGTCGGCGTCCCCGCCCGCAGGTTCGCCGGCGCCGGCGGCGCGCAGAAGGGCAGGTTGAGGGCACTGAGATCGTTCGTCGCCACCGCCCGCAGGCTGAGGGGGATGCAGCCCGTCAGCGCGTTGCCCGACAGCCGCAGCTCGGTCAACTGGTCCAGCCAGCCCAGTTCGGCCGGCACGTCCCCGGTCAGGCGGTTGCCGCTGAGATTCAGCGTCGTCAACGCGAACAACTGACCGATGGCTGGTGGGATCGTGCCGCCTAGGCTCTGGCTGGCCAGGTTCAACCCCGTCACCCGCGTCGGCGTGCCGCCCGTCGTCACGCCCGTCCAGCTGGTGAGCGCCGTGCCCGTGCTCCAGTTCAGCGCGGCCGAGCCCCGCAGCGGGTCCCTGGCCGCCCGCAGCGTCTGGCAGTCCTTCACCAGCTCGCGGTTATCGGCGGGATTGGGGATCACCGTCCCGTTGGTGCAGGTCGGCGCCGCCGGCGGCTGGGCCGGCGTAAACGTCGTCGTCTGCCCGTCGCCGGGCGTAATGTCGGCGTAGGCGCCCAGGTCCCGGTACTCCTGCTGGAGCTGATCCACGCGGGTGGCCCGGTTGGTGGACTGGCCGTCGTTGGCCGCGCCGGTTGTGATCCGGCTGCTCAGGTTCGCCAGCGTCTGCGCGTGCTCCGGGTCGCCCGCCGGCGCGTCGTCCCGCACCGCTTGCGCCACCCCGGCGTCATCCGTCACCACCGCCCATGACGCCACCGCCTGCCAGGCCTCGAACCCGATCGCGTTATGCGCCCCCATCGGCGCCAGGAACACCACCGCCTCGCGGCCCCCGATCTCGGCGCTCAGCGCCTTTTCCGCCGCCACCACCCGCGCCTGCAACCCCGCCTCGTACGCCCCCCGCCTCTGCAAGGCTGCGTCGCCGTAGGTCCCCGCCTCGTGCTCCCGCACGTACAGCTCGTACGACCGCGCCTCGTCAACGAAGTCAAACGCCACCGTCACGGTGGCGGGCGTGGTCCCACTTCCCAGCAGGAAGTGGCTGACCGAGTAGTCGGCGAAGCAGGTGAGAAACAGATAGTCCATGGACAGCCCGCCGCGCGCGATCCCGAGGAAATGGGCCTTCGCCGTCTCGCGGTACGTAGGGTCCAGCACGTCGAGCGTCATCGTGAATAGCAACCCAAGAGTCGCGACGTCTGGGATGGCCCCGTCTGCACCCAGCTGCAGCCAGAATCGAATGGCAGCCTCCCGTTGCTGGGTGGTCCGCGCCACCCCCCGCCAGGCACAGCGAACCGACGTGGCCGCCGGCGTCCCCCGGATTGCCAGGTGCACCGGCGAGGCGCCTGTCAGGTACTGCCCGTCGTCGAGCAGCTCCTCCACGGTCGGCGCCATACCAACGGCGGCTGCCGCTTGACCACCCGTCTGAGGGTCCCCTTGCCCTGAGGCCGCGCTTGAGTTCGGCTGCGCGTTGGACGCCGCCACCGGCAGTTGATCGACTATGGCCGTGGACGAGGGCGACGTCACGCGGTCGGGCGTCAGCGCGACATTGGGTGCAGTTGCCCCTGCGTTCCCCGCAACGTCGGGCGTCGCGGTAGCAGAGGCAACCGCCACTGCGCCTGCTGGCGGCGGCTCCCGAGTCTCAGACGCGGCAGGGTCGGCGCACGCCGCACTTGCCGCCACTACGAGCAGAACGAACAGTCGCGTCCCGTAGTGGGCCGCCACGTGCGCTGCGCCGGCAGCCTGGATCCATCGCCCGATGCGCATCACGTCGCCGGCTCGCAGTCCGGCAGCCCGAGTTCGGCGCGCTTCGGGATCGCAAGCTCCGGCGGGAGGCATCCCGACAGCTGATTGCCGTCTACGAACACGCGAACCAGGTTCGGTAGCTGGCTCAGCGTCGCGGGGATGCTGCCGGTCAGTTCGTTGTCGCTCAGCGCCAACGTCGTCAGGCTGGTCAGTTGGCCCAGTGCGGGCGGCACGCGGCCCGACAGGCGGTTGCCCGACAGGTCAAGCGACTTCAAGTGTGCCAACCGGCCGAGTTCGGGTGGCAGCCCGCCGGTGAGCCCGCTGTGGCTGAGGTCAAGGAACTCGAGCTTCGCCAGGCGGCCCAACTCGGGCGGGATGGACCCGCCGAGCGAGGCGTCGAGATCGGACCTCTGTCCCGTGATCCGCACGAACGTTGCCTGGGTCAACCCGCCCAGTTCCGGCGGAATCCCGCCGGTCAGGTGCGTCGAGCTCAGGTCCAGGTGGCGGAGCTTCGCCAGCCGGCCCAGTTCCGGCGGAATCGGCCCGCTGAGGTAGGTCCCGTCCAGCAGCAGCTCTTCCAGGCTGGTCAACTGGCCCAGTTCCGGCGGAATGGATCCCCCAACATTCGTTCCGCGCAGATCCAGCACCCGCAGGCGCGCCAGGCGGCCGAGTTCCGGCGGAATGTCGCCGCCGAGCGAGATCCCGCCCAGTCGCAGCTCCTCCAGGGCCGTGAGCTGGCTCACCTCGCGCGGAATAATCCCGGTCAGATTCTGGTAATCGCTTGAGAACGGCCCAAGGCGTCGCACCCGCGGCGGCGTTCCTTCCACCCCCACGCCGCGCCACTCCGTTATCGGCCAGGCATCATTCCAATACAGCTCCTGGGCCGCAAACCGGTCATACAGCCGGAGGATCGTCTCGCAATCCCGCACGAGACCTCGATTGCTTGTCGGATTCGGGACTGCGACGCCTGACCGACACCCGTCCACCTGGGGAGCGTTGCGCCAGCGGGCGCCAACCGCGTGTAGCCCGTCCCGCCTGTTCTTTTGCACCAGCAGGCGCACGTCACGACCATCGGGCGCCATCGTGTAGAGCACCTCGCGAAGGGATCTGGGACCCTGCGCCGCAAGGTTGGTTATGACGGCAATGCGCGAGCCGTCAGGTGACCACGCCGCCTCGCTATCGCCCGCCAGCGACACCGCCGACGTGCCCACCCGCACACCGTCCGCGCGAACCACGCAGACGCGTTTTCCGCAGGCATAGACCAACATCGACCCATCCGGCGACCAGGCCACCGTCGAAACCCGGGCGCGCCGGGGATCTGGCCGGCCGCCGCGCGTGCGGGACTGCCAGCCCTCAACGGTCGTCACCCGCTGGAGATCGGTGCCGTTCGCGGCCACGGTGTAGAGCGCCACCTCGGCGCCGTCTGCCCGGGCGAACGCCAGCCGCTGGCCGTCCGCTGCCCAGGCAACCGGGCTGACCACGTCCGTGGCTAGCTGTCGCGCCTCGCGGCCGTCCGCCCGGATCGTGTGCAGCACGTCGCCCGGTGCGTTGGACGGCCGTGGTGAACCAGCCCCGGTGATGTAGGCCAGGCGCTCCGCGACGGGCGACCAGGCCGGCCGGCGCACGACCGACCGCGCCAGTTCCCGCATGTGGCCGCCGTTCGCCGCCAGTACGTACAGGCGCAATCGGTCATCGATTTCGCCGCTGGCATAGTCGTACGCCGCGAGAAACGCCAGCTGCTGCCCATCCGCAGCCCAGGCCGGGGCCCGACCAACCGCCAGTCGCCTCAGCTGCTCCGAGTCGCGATTCCAGATCAACACCTCATGCAGATCACGCTCCTCCCAGACCCGAATTCCATACCGCCCCGTCGGATAACTGTGCCTCGCACTTCGGTCGTAGAGGGCGGCCTCGGCCGGTCTCTCGGACGCATAACACACCGCTAAGGCGACGTGCGTCCCGTCAGGCGACCGGTCCACGGCGGTCAATCGCTCGCTGCCAAACCACGACTGCCCGTAGGTCCGGTAGGTCAGATTCACCGTGTCATATCGCACCGGCCCCTTGGCCGCCTCGATGATCCGCTCCAATCGGGATAGGCCCGGTGCCAGGCGGTATGCCTCGGTACGGCTGACGAAGAGGATCTCGGTTGTCGATTCGCGTTGCTTGTCCGACTGGGCGTCGATCGACGGCAACCACCGGAGGGAGGCCCCCGTCTGCAGGTCGTCGGGACAGACGGCCGCCGGCAGGGGCGGGCGCGACCTGGGGTAAGAGATCACTTCAGGCGGAAGGGGACGCGTTTGGAGACTGGCGTAGTTGGGAGGTGTTTCAAAGATATCGGAGTGCCCGCACGCCCCCATGCCCAGGGCGATCACAAGCAGCACCGGCACAACACGCCGGTACCGCCGTCCCGCAATCCAGGCAAACAGTGACGTCACATGCGCCGCCTATCGCGTCTCATACAACGCACGAATCGCCAGCACATCCAACGGGTACGGGGCACACTTCTCGCCGTAGTCCGCTCCAGCCCTCACAGCGCCGGCAGCCTGGATCCATCGCCCGATGCGCATCACGTCGCCGGCTCGCAGTCCGGCAGCCCGAGTTCGGCGCGCTTCGGGATCGCCAGCTCCGGCGGGAGGCATCCCGACAGCTGGTTGCCGTCTACGAACACGCGAACCAGGTTGGGTAGCTGGCTCAGCGTCGCGGGAATGCTGCCGGTCAGTTCGTTGTCGTTGAGCGTCAGTATCCGCAGGTTGGTCAGCTGGCTCAATTCGGGCGGCACGCGGCCCGACAGGCGGTTGCCCGCCAGGTCAAGCGATGTGAGGTTTACCAACCGGCCGAGTTCGGGTGGCAGCCCGCCGGTGAGTCCGCTGTGGCTGAGGTCAAGGAACTCGAGCTTCGCCAGGCGGCCCAACTCCGGCGGGATGGACCCGCCGAGCGAGGCGTCGAGTTCGGACCGTTGTCCCGTGATCCGCACGAACGTTGCCTGGGTCAACCCGCCCAGTTCGGGCGGAATCCCGCCGGTCAGGTGCGTCGAGCTCAGGTCCAGGTGGCGGAGCTTCGCCAGCCGGCCCAGTTCCGGCGGAATCGGCCCGCTGAGGTAGGTCCCGTCCAGCAGCAGCTCTTCCAGGCTGGTCAGCTGGCCCAGTTCCGGCGGAATGGATCCCCCAACATTCGTCCCCCGCAGATCCAGCACCCGCAGGCGCGATAGTCGGCCCAGTTCCGGTGGAATATCGCCGCCCAGCTGGTTCCCGCCCAGGCGCAATTCCTCCAGGCCCGCAAGTTGGCCTAACTCTGATGGGATCAGACCGGCCACCCGGTATGGCAACGGTCCAAGGCCGCGGACCCGTCGTGGTTCGCCACCGACCGCCACACCACGCCACGCCGCAATCGGCTGATCGTCGCTCCACAGGCTGCGGGCGCCCAGGAGGTCTCGCAGCCCGAGCAGCGTCTCGCAGTCCCGCACGAGCCCAGGATTGGCGCCCGGATCCGGGACGATGACTCCCGTCTGGCAGCGGTCGGTGTCCGGGCGTGGCCCCGCCATAACGCCCCAAGGCGGCAGCACGCGCACGTCGCGACCGGCTGGCGTCATCGTGTACAGCCAGGCCCTGCTGCCAGAGGACATCTCGGCGATATGGCGGCTGATGACCGCAATGCGGGTCCCGTCCGGCGACCACACCGCCTCGGTGCCGCCCGTCAGCGCAACTACCGACGTGCCCACCGGTTCACCGTCGGCGCCGACCACGCAGATGCGCCGGCCGCAGGCATACAGCAACATCGATCCGTCCGGCGACCAGGCCACCGTTGTAATCGACGCCCGCCTGGGATCCGGCCGCCCAACCGGCGTGCGCGGCTGCCAGCCCTCCACGATTGCGACCCGCCGGGCATCGTCGCCGCTGACGGCGACACGGTAGAGCGCCACGTTGGGTCCCTCCGCCTTGGCGAAGGCCAGCCGCTGGCCGTCCGGCGACCAGGCCACCGGGCTAACCACGTCCGTCGCCAACTGCCGCGTGTGGCTGCCGTCCAGCGTGACGACGTGCAGCCCGTGGCTGAACGCGTTGTCCGCCCCTGGTGGACCTGCCCCGCTGATGTAGGCCAGGCGCTCCCCATCGGGCGACCACCGCGGCTGACCCACGACCGATGGCGCCAGTCCCCGCATCCCGCTGCCGTCGGGCGCCATCACGTACAGGCGCAACTCCGGTTCCCGGTCCTCCGACGCCGAGGCGTCGCGGCGCCGTCCCAACCCGTGCTCTCGCGTCGGAAAGTCAACGTCGTAGTCGTGCTCGGAGAGAAACGCCAGCCGGTCGCCGTCGGGTGACCAGGTCGGAACCCGGCCGAGCGCCACGGGCCGCGCCTCGTGCGTCGCCGCCTGCCAGACCGAGATCTCATGCAGCACGCGGCCCATGCGGACCGGGAACCGGACCGCGTCCGGCGCGCTGGACTGCACGTCCCGTTCGTATCTGTGCACACGAGCCGGCGGGCTGAGGAGTTCGCCGGGCTGCCGGTGGCAGACCGAGTAGGCCACGCGCGTCCCATCCGGCGACAGATCGGCGGAGATCAGGCGCACGCTGTCGAACCGTGCCAATCCGTCCCATCCATCCGCCGGATCCTCCGCCGGGTAGATGATCTGACGCGGCGCCACCTGGACGATCGGCGTCAGGCGCGGCTCGCCCGTCGCCAGGCGGACGTACCGGTTGAGATTGACAAATAGCAGGTCCCCCACGGCCCCCTGCGGCTCGCCCCCCTGGACGGGCCGGCGTGGCATCAATCGCAGCGAAGCCCCGGTCTGCTCGCCCTCGGGACAAATCAGCGCCGGACTCTCCGGCGTGGGCCAGGGCGTCGTCTCACCGGAAGTTAGAGCCGATTCGTCATGTGCGTCGAGCACACGGAAACTCGGTGGTGCTTGGAGTTGGAGCGATCGGAGCGTTACGTTTCCGAACTCGAATGTCCACACCGTGATGCCAAGGACGATGATGAGAATTCCCGGCAGCCAGAATCTGCGCCACCAGCGTTTAATCCAGGCAATCAGAAACATCATATCCACTGTTTAACGCGTCTCATACAACGCACGACTCGCCAGCACATCTATCGGGTACGGGGAGCACTTATTACCGTAGTCCCCTCCGGCCATCACGGAATCAGGCCACTGCGGATGAACATCAGATCCGTCGGCGCTGCGGAGACCCAACGCGTGACCCGCCTCGTGTATGAGAACTCCATACGTATCCGATGTACCCGCCGGGCACTGGTTGAGTCTGACATCCGACCGATCGACACTGGTGTCACCTCCGGGCAGCAGCAACCCACCGGTAGCTTTGCTTCGCAATAAGAAGATATCGGTAGAGTACCCGTCCCCGGTTCCCACCCCGTCCGAGTCAACGATCAGCGTCGGCACGGCGCATCCAGGATGCTCCGTCCAGCACTCTCTGCTGACTGACTGCGGGTCTTCGCTGCCGAGATAGCCGATATCACTACCCAGCTGCGAATAGACCCACACGACTCGGCTCTTGAACGCCGGTCCTAAACCTAGCGCCTCCACATCATCCAACATCAGGACTTCATTCAGCCGGCTGTCGGCGTGATGAAGCGGCCTGAGTTTCGTCATGGTCGTCGCCCGTCGAATCAATGATTTCACTACAGTCGTAAGATCTTCGTTGCTTCCCGTGTGATCCCTGATCTTCTTGAGGATCGTGGCCGTCACATCCGTCGTTGCATAGTCGGTGCACGGATCGCTGCTATATTTCATGGATATGACCGTGAAATTGGTGGCAAGCTCCCACTGGCCGAAGGCGTGCTTGATGAAATCGGTCCAGGTAGTCGCCTGCCCGGCTGGAAACGTCTCCGTGCAGACGCGGTACTCAAACGTTGTCGTCTTCAGCGGGTATTGCATTGGAAACCCGGCGAAGATCATGGGCCCGCTCGACTCGATCCCAACGGGCGGTCCTTCGAAGGTCTGTACGTAGACATGCCGCGCCGCATACACATCGGCGTCATGCGTAGAGGCCTTGTTGTCCATTCGATACACCAGCTGGATAGCATAGATACTATCTTCAGCGAGGTCTGTCACAGTAAGCGGACTCGACACATCTGATTCGACCGTGCGCGGACCGAGTTTGGTGGGCGTCCAACTTCGTTCCGTGCGATCGCCACCCACAAGCCAATAGCGAAGTTCATACGTGCCCTCAGCAAAACCGTCGTCGAGTAAAACGGTCTGAGCCGTCCGCCAGCTCACGTGCGCTTCCTCACGATTGGAACGATAGACACTGGCGGCGACAATCGGAGAATCGACCACGACGACCATGTCGCTGTATTCGTAACGTGAGGATGAAATCCTTGCTCTGATTCGGAAGCCAATCGAATGTTGCGTCGTTAGTCCTCTATCGTCCAAGTGCAATAGTACATTCGTAAGATTCACAATAACGGCTGTATCAGTTGAACTTGCTGGTCCGGTATCTTTGGCGTTGTTCGCTCTGGCAGCTACCCAAGCTCGCTCGTCATCGCTGTCCGCGGTCGGATCGAGAGTCACCTGGACGAGATAGCTCGTCTTGTCCTTGACGGGCGTCACGGGCGACCAGCACAACAGAATTCGGCGGTCTGACTCGGGCACCACATCAAGATTCTGCGGCGGGCCTGCCGCGGTTTCGGTCGAGCTAGTCTCCGGGCAGGAGGCATGCACAGGTGCGATTGGTGCAGTGGGATCCGTAGGCGCCGGTGCCGTCGTGGCCAGCGTCGTCACCCGCCCGTCGCGTGACCAGGCCCCACAGCGATTGCGGCCGTTCGCCCCGGTGCCGTTGCACGCCTTCACCCGCACCACGTAGGTCGTGCCCGCGGCTCGGTTGTCCACGCGCCCGCTCCGCGCACTCGCGCCCCGCCACGTCGTCGTGTTCGGCCAGCCCGATCCGCTCTGCCGCCACTGGATGCCGTACCCCCTGATCGCCGTCCCGTTGTCACGCGGCGGCGACCAGGTCACCGTGAAGGCGGTCGACCCAACCTCGCTGAACGTCGGCTGCTCCACCCGATCGGGCGCCTGCGCCGGCGGCGGGGGTGGCGGCGTGGGCGTCGGCTTGGTCG
>WTFW01000125.1 GCA_011523785.1 Chloroflexota bacterium
TCCCAGAACTCCTCCAGGGAGCCCTTCGCCCACACGTGTTGCTCGTGCAGATCGGCGTCCAGGTCCTTCAGGGTCACGTAGGAAATACGCTCGAAGTTTCGGCGAAGGAATTCCAGCGGGTCCACGCCCGCATAAGCCAGGTAGCCAATGTCCGGCGCCAGCCGCAGGCTGTCGGGGTCGGTCATGCCGATCAGGCGATCCATCTCGTCCCCCGTCTCGACGTAGGAGCCAAGCTGATTGCGGAAAAGCAGCTGCAGCTCAAAGTCACGCTGCGTCACGTAAGCCGCCTGAACTAGCGAATCCGCTAGCTGCGTCCACTGGTAATCCAATAACCCGTCCTGGCGCCCACTAGTTACGTGACCCGCGGTTAGCATCCGCTCGGGCACCGGCCGTGACGACGTGATCAGGAACTGCGCCCCGATGTCGGCAAAAAACTCCGCGGCCCGCTGCAACTGGTCGAACTCGATCTCCTGGTACATCTCCGCGAACCAATTGGCGAAGAAGCGGCCGGCCGTGACCTCCAGGCCCTCGTCGGCCAGCACCCGTCGCGCCAGCGCCACGTTCCCGGCTAGGTCGCCCACGCCCTCAATGCCCGCGTACCCCGCGTCACGCGCCTCCTCCGCAACCTGGGCAAACGGGGTGTCGCCCCAGATGGTTGCCGTGACGGCGACGCGCATCTAGTCCTCGTTGGCTGAAGCTCGCAGGGCCCGCCCGCTCAAGTTCTCCTGTGGAAGCACTCGCGGTGAGCCTCGGCCTGGCGCGCCGCGTGTGGGTTCGGAAGGTTCGCTGGGCGCGGATTCCGCGTCAGCTTCCGGGCCCTGGCTCGCGGCCGGAGGCTTCGCGTCCCTCGTACCTTCCGACGATGCAGCCTCGGGAACGGACGTTGGGGCTTCGCTATCGGACCGGCTGGGCGACCGTCGACGCTGACGCCGTCGCGACGGTGGGGGCGGGTCCAGGCGCGGCCGGGCGTTCCCCCGCTCCGTAGGCATTTCGCGACGGCCGGGGCGTTCGGACCTCACTGACTTCAGCAGGCCCGCAAATTCCACGACCTCGTCGGCCGCCTCCATGAGCGCCGGCGGCGCCAGTTCGCGGCTGGTGACCACCTCTACGCGTACGCCCCGCCGTTGCACCGCCTCAATCAGCACAGTCAGATCGGCGTCGGTGGTCAGCAGGCTAAGCGCATCCAGGTGCGGCGCCACTTCCAGCGCGTCCACCGCTATGTCCACACCCAGGCTGGCTCGCCGCACGCCGTCCGCGTGCCGCCGCAGCGGCTTGGCAACAACTTTGAATCCCTCGGCGGCCAACCCGGCCAGGCGCTGCTCGGAATCGGGACGGTCGTCGTCGCGCACCCCGTAGGCCACCGCCCGCACCAGCCGGCGATTCTCAGACAACCGCTCCCGCAATCGCCCGGGCGCCACCCGCACCCCGTGATGGCCAGCCATCACCTCCAGCGAGGCCAGGTCGAGAAACAGCGCGGCCCGAGCAAAAACCTCCATCGGCCAACCTCCGGTCGCGCTAGCTAACTACGCGAAATGATAGTGGACGGCAGCCGGCGGCCGGTCGGCCCAGGCTAGCGATTCCTGGCTCGCAGCGTGTTGACCACGTCCACGGTGTCGACGATGCCCAGCACGTACCCGTCTTCGACCACAAAGTACAGCCGCCGATCCGTCTCGTACGCCTTGTCGATCACCACGCTCAGCAGGTCGTCCGGCGCCACCACCGCCATCTCATCCACCGGGCGAGCAATCTCGCGCAGCTGGGTCTCCACCCGCTGCTCCAACGGTACATCGCGCACGTCGTCTCCCTCCAGCATCCCTATCAGCTTTCCGGCGGCATCCACCACCGGCCGCAGGCCAAAGCGATCGTGATACAGCCCACGTTCGATGAACTCCTGCACGGTCCCGTCGGACGGTACGGCGCCGGACTCCGGCCGCAGGAGATCGCGAATCCGATAGCGATGCAGCTGCTGCCGGAGAATCGCGTCACGGTACCCGCCGCGAGCGGCGGACCACAGAAACCAGCCAATCACGGAGATCCAGAGCGAGTGCAGCGCCCCACCCAGCAGCAGGAACTGGATCAGGCCAAAGGCCATCAGCGCCGCGCCCAGGGCCGAACCGACAAAGCTGGCCACCCGCGTGGCGCGCACCACATCGCCCGTCACCGCCCACATGATCGACCGCAGGATCCGTCCGCCGTCCAGCGGAAACCCCGGCAGCATGTTGAACACCGCCAGCGCCAGGTTCATTTCGCCCAGCCAGCGGGCGGTAACGGCCGGGATTGACGCCGGCTCCAGCTGATCGCCCAGCGCCAAGAAGAGTCCGCCCAGCGCCGCGCTGGTCAGCGGACCCACGACGGTAATGAAGAATTCCTGGCTGGGTCGATCCGGCTCGCGCCCCATCTCGGCCAGCCCGCCAAAAATGAACAGCCGGATACTGCGAACCGGAATGCCCGTGCGAACCGCCACCACCGTATGCGCCGCCTCGTGCGCCACGATGCACGTAAAGAACAGCAAGCTCGTCACCACGCCGCCGGCCCACACCGCCGGCCACGTCGCATCGAGCCGAACGCCTTCCTGAAGGCTCGAATCGATCAATCGGACCGGGATCACCGACGTCGCCGTCGTCCACGTCACGAAGGCGAACATGATCAGCCAGGTGGCATCGATATTGAAATCGGTACCGCCCACCCTGAACAGCCGCCATACACCGAACGGCGTCCGCCCGCGACCGCCGGCCCGCTCTTGGGTCCGGTTCTCGCGTGAGTCGCGCAGTGCCCTAGCCTCCGACTCCTGCGCCCAGCGCGGGCGCGATCAGCGACACGATCAGCATCAGCACCGCCAGCAGCGCCAGGACCGACCAGACGCCCGACAGTGTGATCCAGCGCCGCGGCGCGAACCGTCGCGTCCGCCGCGCCTCCTCCACCTGAACCCGCCGACGTCGTCCCCGACGGCGCCGCGTGCTCATCGCCGCCCGACCAATTGAATCACGCCCGGGCCGTCGCGCGCGACTTCCGCCGCGTTCCGTTCGATGAATTCACGTGCAAACTCGTGGCCGACGACAGATCAAACCAGTCGTTCGCCGCCACTCGCAAGTCCTCCGACATCGCGTCCGCGAACGAAT
Organism: Chloroflexota bacterium; assembly: GCA_011523785.1. GTDB lineage: Bacteria > Chloroflexota > UBA11872 > UBA11872 > UBA11872 > UBA11872. The sequence continues at coordinate 3,120 of WTFW01000125.1, forward strand.
ACGCCTCCACCCGCAAGCCGTGCTCACGCAGGTAGTCCACCATCGGCACGTAGTCCCCGTCGCCCGACACCAGCGCCACCACGTCCATCGTCGGCAATCGCCGGATCACGTCCATCACCAGCACGATATCCAGGTCGGCCTTGCGCGTTCCATCGGCAAACACCTTGATGGACTTGGTCACGATGTCGTAACCCTTTTCCCACACCGGCGCCACTGACCGCTGATGTTCAAGTCGCCCGGAAAAATCAGCATAGATCGGACAGTACGCCCGTGCGTGGATCAAACGCCGGTCCGCCGTCACGTCATCCAGCAATTTCTTGAAATCGATCCGAATCGGATCGTCCGGATCTCGGTCGGTCACGTTGGCCGTGTCCACAAAGACGCCCAGCCGCAGATCGGTACCGGCACCCGCCGTCGCCGTCTGGTTCCGCATCGCGCCGGCCATGCGCGTCAGCTCGCGCGCCGAGTTGGCCAGCGCCCGTTCGCCCGGCCGCTCCTTTGAGATTGCATCCTTCAGTTCGTCCACCAGCATCCGCAGGTCCTGGCCGTCGGACGACACCTCGTCGCCCATGTCCAGTTCAATGTCTTCGGGAATCGCCGATACCCGCCGCATCAGGCGGCGCTCTTTCGCTTCGAGCCCGAAGCCGCCGCCTTGCGCGGGGCGCGCTTCGCCGAGCCATTGGTCTGGTGTTCCTTCGCCAGGTCTTGCAGGCGGCGATCGATCTCATCCTGCCGTGCCGCTTCCCGTTTCTCGCACTCCGCGCGCCGCTTCTTGATGTCAGCCGCGTCCGGCGCCATCGCTTCCAGCGCGTCCCAGATCGCGCTGATCCGGTCCGAATTGCCGCGTATTTCCAGGTTCGAGTTGAAGGCCACCTCGGTCATCTCTTCGATGAAATCGCCCAGGCGCTTCTCCAGCGCCTCAACCTGGTTTCGCGTCTGAAACAGCGCTGTATCCAGCGACTTGTCGCCGCGCTTGTACTGGCGCTCGGTCTCCACCACCTGCTTGCGCAGTTCGCCAAAGTTCTCCCGCAGCGCATTCAGGTTGCGCGCGATCATCCGGTGATGCGTCAGGTGTGAAACCGTCTTGTCCGAACTGCTCGTGGCGGCCCCTTCGGTCCCGTTGGCCGACGTCGCCGCCGTATCTGTTGACGCGCGCCGGCTACGCCGTGCGCGCGAGCTCCTTGATGCCATGAGTAACTGCCAGCTCCATTTCGTTGGTGTTCAGGTTTCGTCCAATCACGTCGATGTAGAGCGGCGCCGGTCCGAACTCGCGGACCTCCCAGGCGCCCAGCACCACATCAACCACGGCGCAACCCGCCGCGTCGGGGACAAACCCCTTCGCGCGAACTACGTCGCCAAATGTGCCCGCGGCCAGGTCGCCCACGAACGTGTCGACCCGCTCGGCGGGCAATGCGCTGGTGTCCAGCACCAGCCGTTCCAGGCCGCTCGCGGCCAAATCGTCATGCGGAATCCGCGAGTCAAAATCAACGTCCTCGCCAGGCCCCGCCCTGCGCGCGCGCCCCTGCCGAATGGTGGCCAGCAACAGGTCGGAATCGACCTTGCAATACACGCTGTCCACGATCGCGGCCTCGGCATTCAGGCTGCGCGCCCACGCCCGCGCGTCCCTTCGCTCGGCGTCGCTCGCCGCATCCGCCTTATTCACCAGCACCAGGTCCGCATGCCGCACCTGGTTCGGAAAAAACTCGCCCAGGTGGTCCCGCACCAGGGCATACCGTGTCGCGTCCAGCACCGTGATCACCGAGTCCACCTGCACGATAGACCGCACCGACGGACTCGCGAACACGTGCGCCAACGTGTCCGGCGAGGCCAGCCCCGTCGGCTCGATCACCAGCCGCTCCGGCGCGACCAGACGGTGAATCTCATCCAGCGCCGCCATCAAGTCGCCCCGCACCTCGCAGCACACGCAACCGCCCACCAGTTGCCGCACCGTTAGATCGTCCGAGGCCAGCACCACCTGGTCCACGCCCTCGATTCCAAACTCGTTGACCAGCAGCGCCGTCGATTCCACCGAGGCCAGGCGTGGAACCAGCGAACGTAACAAGGTTGTCTTCCCGGCCCCCAGGAACCCATACACGATGGTTGCCCTCATCGCGGTTCGGCTCCTTCGCCGGCGCCAGCTCATTCAAGATATCGCCCCGCCCAACGCACAGCACACGCGCCGGATCAGGGTCCCTAAGCATGGGGAACAGCAGATTCCATCCCAAGTATCGCACGCCCACTCGCGCAATCCCGGCTACGTCACCCCGGACCCGGCGACGCTGGCCGCTCTTTGCCCTCTTGGTCTCCGTCTTCTCTTTCTGCTAACTCCTCTTCGCTCACGCCTGGCCCCCTACAGCTCCCGCATATCCCGCCAGTTCGCCCCCGCCTTCGCATCCACCGCCAGCGGCACCTGCAGCAGCACCGCGTTCGTCATCAACTCCCGCGCCGCCCCCGCAAAGTCGTCCAGCTCCTCCGCCGGCAGTTCGAATAACAAGTCGTCATGCACCTGTAGCAGCATTTGCGCCGCGAACCCCTGCTCGCGGATTGCCCGGTCCAGCTTCACCATCGCCACCTTCATGATGTCCGCCGTCGTCCCCTGGATCGGCATGTTGATCGCCATCCGCTCCGCCGCCGCCCGCTCGTGGAACGCCCGTGAATTCAACTCCGGCAGGTACCGCCGCCGCTGGAACAACGTCTCCACGTACCCCCGCTCGTGCGCCAGTGCGATCGTCGAGTCCATGTACGCCTTCACGCCCGGATACGTCGCGAAATAGGTCTCGATGAACCTGGCCGCCTCCCCCCGCGAAAACTCCGTCCGCGACGCCAGCCCCTGCGCGCTGATCCCGTACACGATCCCAAAATTCGTCGTCTTCGCCAGCCGCCGCATGTCCTCCGTCACCTCGTCCAGCGACACGCCGTGCAGGCTCGCCGCCGTGGACGAATGGATGTCGTGCCCGTTCGCGAACGCCTCGCACATCGCCGCGTCCTCGCTGATGTGCGCCAGCACCCGGAGGTCGATCTGCGAGTAGTCGATCGCCAGCAGCGTCCACCCCTCGCGCCCCGCCACGAACGCCCGCCGGATCTCCCGCCCGCGTTCGGTGCGGATAGGGATGTTCTGCAGATTCGGATTCGCCGACGACAGCCGCCCCGTCGCCGTGCCCGCCTGGTTGAACGTCGTGTGCAGCCGCCCCGTCGACGGATGAGCCAGGTCCGGCAGCGTGTCGATATACGTCGACTTCAGCTTGCTCAACTCCCGGTACTCCAGCACCCGCCCCACGATCGGATTCGCGTCCACCAGCTCTTCCAGCACTCCACTGGCCGTCGAATATCCCGTCTTCGTCCGCCGCCCCGCCGGCATCCCCAACTCCTCGAACAGCACCGTCCCCAGCTGCTTCGGCGAGTTGACGTTGAACTCGTGACCCGCGTCCGTATAGATCCCCGACTGCAACTCCGCAATCTCCTCCGCCATCTCCCGCGACAACTCGCCCAGCGCCCCCGCGTCCAGCGTGATCCCGCGCCGCTCCATCTCGCTCAGCACCAGCGCCAGCGGCATCTCCACGTCATGCAGCAACTCCGTCAACTTCAGGTCGTCGATCTCCGCGTCCATCTCGTCGGCCAGCCCCAGCGCCAGCGCCGCCCGCAGTGCCGCCGGCGCCGCCGCGTCCTCCGGATCCGGCCGCATCAACCCGCCCGCCACCTGCGCGTCCGGCAAGGACGGTTCGACTTCCAGCCCCTTCCGTCGGAACGCCAGGTCGTCCAGCGTCCGCGGAATCGCGCTCGGCGTCGCCACGTACGCCGCCAGCAGCAGGTCCGCCTCCACGCCCCGCAGCGCCACGTCTCGCGACGCCAGCGCGCTGTGCAGCTCCTTCGAGTCAAACGCCGCCTTCGCCGCCTCTGCGTCCTCCAACCACCCGCGCAACGCATCCAGCGGCCCGCCCTCGCCGTCCAGGCTCACGTAGGCGGTCTCGTCCCCCCACGCCAGCCCCAGCCCCAGCAACTCCACGCTCCACGACGCCCCCCGCGTATACGGAAACACCGCCACCCGCGCCGCCTCCGCCAGCTGCTTCGCCAGCGCCTTCGCGCCTTCGGCGTCCTGGACCAGATCGGGCTGCACCTGAAGCTGTTCATCTTCGACCTGAGTAGACGTTTGGAGAAACCCCATCCGCTCCACCACGTTGCGGAACTGCAGCTCCCGCATCAGCCCCTGCACGGCATCCACGTCCGCCTGCCACAGCCGCGTCCGCTCCTGGTCGAACTCCACGGGCACGTCGCACACGATCGTCGCCAGGCGCCGCGACAGCTGCGCGATCTCCTCCTGCCCGTCCAGCCGACGCCGGATCGCCGGCCGGATGTCCTCCAGGTGTGCGTAGATGTCGTCGATGTCCTCGTACGTCGCCAGCAAGGTCGACGCCGTCTTCTCCCCGACCCCCTTGACGCCGGGAATGTTGTCCGAGCTATCCCCCACCAGGCCCTTGAAATCCACCACCTGCGACGGCCTGATCCCCCACCGGTCCGCGATCGCCGCCTCGTCGTAGATCAGCGGCTGCCCGGTCCGCGGATTCGTACTCAGCACCCGCACCTGCGGCGTCACCAGCTGCAGCGCGTCCCGGTCCCCGGTGATCAGCCATACGTCGAAGCCGTCCGCCTCCGCCTGCCGCGCCAGCGTGCCCAGCACGTCATCGGCCTCGTACGGCTCCAGGTCGTAGATGGGAATCGCCAATACCTCGAGCAGCTCCCGGATCCGCCCGAACTGCGCCACCAGCATGTCGTCGGGCGCTTCCCGGTGCGCCTTGTACGGCTCGTACATCTCGTCCCGAAACGTCGGCCCCGGCAGGTCAAACGCCGCCGCCGCGTGATCCGGCGACAACTCCTCGACCACCCGCAGCAGGATATTCATGAAGCCGAACACCGCGTTCGTCGGCTCGCCGCTCGAAGTGGCGAAGTGGCGCGGCACCGCGTGGTAGGCGCGATGAATCAACGACATCGCGTCCAGGATCACCAGGCGGGGGCGCTCGGAAGCGTCCATACTGATCAGTCTACGCGGCCCCTCATTCCAGCCCCGTGCAGCAGCGCTCCCCAACCGGGTCCGGCCGTCGCTGGACCCGCTCCCTGGCCGGCCAGATCGCCATCCTGGCCGCCGTTCCCACCGCCGCCGTCCTGCTCGCCGTTGCCGTCCTCACTCTCTTCCTCAACCAGCACTCCCGCCTCGACACTCTCCTCCAGGCCGAAACCGACCGCGCCCTCGCTCTCGCCGATCCCATCGAACGCGCCCTCACCGACTCCCTTCGCACCAACCTCCGTTCCACGTCCACCACGCCGCCCAACCTCTTCCTCCGTCGCACCACCGGCGCCCGCCTCGCCCAGCAACTTGACGAGGCCCTCCAGGCCCCGGCCGCGGCAACCCTTCAACAAGCCCGCGCCGCCGGCGCCCTTGCCCTCTCGGATGTCGTCCAGACTTCCACCGGCCAATCCGCAATCGTCGCCGCCGTACCAGACGGCTCCCTCGTCCGCCTCGGCGTCATCCTGGTCGCCTCGGACTCCGCCGAATCCCCCTGGCGCGCCCTCCTCCAGGACCTCATCCCCACCGCTCCCAATGCCGCCCTCGGCCTCGTCGACGCCGCCGCTTACGTCGCCTTTCACCAGGACCTCGACCAGGCCGGGCGTTCCGTGACCTCCTCCGGCGAGCCCGGCGAGCCGCTCTTCCAAACCGCCTCCGGCGCCCTCCTCCGCGGTCCCATGGTTGGCACCCAGCGCATCACCGGCTTCGCGCCCCTCGGCGCCACCGGCTGGCGCCTCATCGTCGAACGCCCCTGGACGGCCGCCCTCGAAGCCTTCAGCGGCCCCGGCCCCCTCGTGCTCATCCCCCTCCTCGGCGTGCTCGTCTGAACTGGTCCGGTCGCGTCCGTCCGCACGGACCCCAGTGTCACCCTACGAGCCGCCGCCCTCAGCATGGTCGGACCGTTTTGCGCTCCCGCTAACGACGCTGATCCGTACGATGAGGCGGGCCGCAGGGTGGCTGGCTCCGGCCATTATGAGGATGTGAATGGGGCCGTATGCGGCGC
>WTFW01000072.1 GCA_011523785.1 Chloroflexota bacterium
CTTCGAGGGTGTAGTCCTTCCAGTGGGCTGCGGGAATGCGTCCCTGCGCGGCCGCCAGCAGGCGCTCGTAGACGGGGGTTGGGTTCCAGGCGTCCCAGATGCTGCCGATGAAGTTCACGGGGTCCAGGTTGAAGCCCAGGGCGTGGGTTGGAATCCGGCGAAAGAGCTCGGCGATACGCTCGGGCCGGTCCAGCACCGAGAGGACGTGGCCCTCGACCGTGAGCGTGATGCCCTCGGCCTCAGCGGCCTCGGCAATGAGAGAAATGCTCTCGACGGCGCGGTCGAAGGCGGCGTCCTGGTGGTGATCGGGATGGGGGTACCAGGGACCGACGGGGTTGAGGCCGCCCGGGCGGATGTAGAGCGTTTCGGCCCGCAGCGTGTGGGCGGCTTGCATGTGCCGCCGCATGCCGTCGATGCCGGCCTGGCGAACGGCGGGGTCCAGCGAGATCAGCGAGGGGTACTGGCCGTTGGCCTGCGCGACGGTCAGGCCCTCAGCGCTGAGCAGGTCGCCGACGCGCCGAAACTCGTCGAGCGAATAGGTATCCGGCTGGCCGAGCTGCACGCTGGAGCCGGTGAATCCGAGTTCGCGGGCACGTTGGGCATCGGCCGCTGTGATCGAAGGGGGATCGGACGGCAGTAGTCCTACGACTCCGCTACGCATGCGCCGGCTCCACTGGCCAGGGACCTGAGGATGTTAGTACGGCGGATTGGGATCAGTGGTCGGACGGGTCCACGGACGCCTCGGCGTCGAGGGTCCAGAGCTCGCGGCCCCAGACCATGATGAAGAGCACGACGGCCACGCTGAGACCGCCGCCGAGGACCATGGCCGTGGGCATGCCGCGATTTTCGGCCACGATGGAGATCGGCATCATGCCCAGGGGCGTGAGGCCCCAGCCCAGCATCCAGATCGACATCACGCGCCCCCGCAGCCGATTGGGCGCCAGCAGTTGAATCATAGTCTGGTTATTCGCCATGTAGACCGCGGAGAAGAAGCCGGCGACCGCCATCACCACGCCCGCCGCCAGCGGCGCGCGGGTGAGGCCGAGCACCACGATCGCGGCGCCAAAGGCGGCGGCGCTGAGCATGACCACCGGACCCTTGCGCCGGCTGCCCGAATACGCGACCACGCCGACCGACCCTACGACGGCCCCGATGCCCTGCGCCGCCAGCACCAACCCAAGTTCCTCCGATCCCGCCTTCAGGTCCTGCTTCACGAAGATGGGCAGAATCATGATCATCGGCATGCTGAAGAGCGAGGGTGAGAGGCCCAGCAGCAGCAGCGCGGCCAGCGGACGCGTGCTGAAGGCAAATCTGAATCCGTCCCGCAGCGCCACAAACGGCGAGCCGCGGGTTCGGGGGTGCTGATCGCCGCCGCGCACCGACAGCACGTTGGCCATGCCCCACAGGTAGCCGCCGGTCTGCACGAAGTAGGTACCGGCGATGCCGATGACGCCGATCAGCCAGCCGGCCAGCGCCGGGCCAACGATGCGGGAGGCGTTCATGGTGGTGCTGGTGAGCGCGATGGCGTTGCTGACGTGGCGCCGCGGCACCAGGTCCGACACCAGGGCGTTGCGCGACGGCACGCTGATGGCGAACGACGTGCCGGCCATGATGCTGGAAATCGCCAGGTGCCAGACCTCGATGCGGCCGGTGGCGACCAGTACGCCTATGGCCAGCCCGGCCACGGTAAAGAGCAGCTGAGAGGTGATGAGCAGCTTGGTGCGGCTGACGCGATCGGCCAGGACGCCGCCGAACGGCGACAGCACCAGCATCGGAATCGCGCGAATCATGGCCAGGGTGCCCAGGATGAGGGGAGATTCGGTGATGACCGCGACCAGCCAGCCCTGGGCTACGTTCTGCATCCAGAACGCCATCATGGTCCCCAGGTTGGCGCGCCAGAGCCGCACGAAGTCGCGGTGGGCGAACGAGGGCGCAAGACGGTCGCGGTGGCGGGCCAGGCGTGAGCGCCGGCCGGTGGGAGCGCCAAGCGGCGGGGGCGGGACTGCCGGGCTATCGCTGGTCATGGATCAGGCCTGGGCGCATTCTCCAGGCGAAAACCCGACAATCGGTTCCGCCATTCCGAATCATTGACGATTGGCGCGCGCGCGCCAACTGCCGGATTAGATTTCAGCGAAGGCTGAGCCAGCATCGGCCGCCCGCCGGGCGGCGTCGATGATGTCGACGACCCTTGCGGCCTCGTGCGCGGAGACTGACATGGGCCGGCCTTCGCGAATGGCGGCGACGAACTCGCTCAGCTCGTCGTTCCAGGGGTCTCCGTCCGGAATCAGCAGCATCCGTCCACCGTCGGCGTCAGTAATGCCAATGTGATCCGCGGCTTCGCTGAAGTCGACCACTCCCTGCCGGCAGATGACCGTTCGGCCCGACTCGGAATCACCGTCGAAGCCGCGGCGATAGGTAATGGTCGCTAGGCCGCCGTCCCGGAACCGCAGGTTGACGACCGCCACAGCGCGATCGAAGGCATGGCCCGCCGGCTCCATGGTGGCGGCAGCGGCGATGTGGGTGATTGGCCCGCGAGCGTAAATGGCGGGGTAGCCCAGGAGGATGGCGTAGACGAGGGGATGCCCGCTGATGCGCTGATCGAAACCGGCGTCGCGGCCGGCGCGCAGGTCAAAGGGAAAGTGCATCACCAGGTCGTCGTGCAACGCGCCGCCCAGTGCGGCGACCTGCTCGCGGACCAGTCGCGGTCCAGGGCGGAGCGGGCTTGTGTGGCCGACGCGAATGACAAGTCCTCGCTGGTCGGCCAGGCGGAGCAGCCGGACGGCGTCAAGGGTTGTGAGCGCCAGCGGGGACTCGCTGAAGAGGTGCTTGCCGGCCGCTAGCGCAGCGGCGCCCATGGGCGCGTGCGTGTCGGGGTGGGTGGCGACGATGACCGCGTCGACATCGGAACGCGCAACGGTGGATTTCCAGTCATGCGTGTGCTCAACGCCGAAGCGGGTGGCCAGCGCGGCCCGGGTGTCGGGATTGCGACCGGCGATGGTGACGAGCTGCATATCGGAGCGGGCAGCTATGCGCTCCGCCCGAGCCACGGCCATACCGCCGCTACCGACGATGGCGACACGGAGGGGGACGGAGGCGGGCTCAGCCACGCGGCGGCTCCGAGTGCTGCCGGCTGCGTCGGCTGAAGCGCATGCGGGTTTCTGCTGGGCAGGTGCCGTCATGCATATTCTGGACCGTGGAGGCCCGGTACGCGAACCAGCGCAGGGCGTGCCATGATGCCGCGGCAACGATTCCCCGAATCAGGAACTCCCATGTCCAATGGCAGCCTCGGCATCGGCATCGTGGGCGCCGGTGACATCGTCCGTACGCGGCACATGCCCAACCTGGCGGATGTCGACGACATTGCTTTCGTGGCGGTGACGAACCGACGTCGCGAAACGGCCGAGGCGTTTGCCACCGACTACGACGTGCCGAATGTGGTGGACGACTGGCGGGCCGTGGTGGAACACCCCGACGTGGACATCGTCTGGATCGGGGCGACGCCGTACTTGCACGCGCGAGTTTCGGTAGCCGCCCTGGACGCGGGCAAGCACGTGTTCTGCCAGGCGCGCATGGCGCGCAACCTGGCCGAGGCGCGCGAGATGCTGGACGCCGCGGAGCGCAATCCCGGCCTGGTCGCAGCGGTCTGTCCTCCCGGCATCGGGGTCGCCGGTGATCGCACGATGCTTCGTCTCTTGAAGGTGGACCGCTTCATCGGCACGCTGCGGCAGGTTCGCATGTCGTCGTTTGGGGACACCGCCGTTGTCAACGACCTGCTGCACTGGCGGCACGACTTCGACATCAGCGGCTACAACGTGATGAACGTTGGAATCATGGTCGAGGGTCTGCAGCGCTGGGTGGGGCCGGAGCGTGACGTGCAGGCCATGACGCACGTCCACATCAAGGAGCGACGCAACCCCGAGACCGACGCGTTTGAGCCCGTGCGGGTGCCAGACTCGTTTTCCGCCATGGGCGAGCTGGTTTCAGGCGCGGACTACGTGTACCAGTGGTCGGGCCTGGCGCACCACGAACCGGCCACCGAAGTCTGGCTCTACGGTGACCAGGGCACCCTGGTCTACGACTTCGACCACGACACAATTGCCGGCGGCACGTCGGACGATGACGAGTTGTCGCCGATCGACATCCCGGCCGACGAGCATTACGACCCGAACGTGGAAACGGATTTCATCGACGCCATCCGCACGGGGAGTCAGGACACGGGACTGGCGCCCAGCTTCGCCAGAGCCTTCAAGTACATGGAGTTCATGGAGGCGGCCACGCGGTCGGCGCGGGACGGGCGGCGAGTCAACCTGCCGCTCGACTGAGTCGACGGTACGCGTGACGATCACGAGTCGGCTGTAGGTAGGCGCGAGCGTGGTTAGCGCCGGTCGGCGCCGCTTCGCGGACCGGCTGCGGGCGGTCGTGTTGCTGGCCTGCAGCGTGAGCCTTGCCGCGAGCATGGTCCCGGTCGCTCACGCGGCCGAGCCGGACACCTCGAACGCCGGCGGCGCGTTCTTTGCGGCCGGCTCGCCGGATCGTGGGTTTGCCGTGACCGACGACGACGACGCGCGCTTGTGGTCGTCGTGGCAGGACCTGGGCGGACTCGCAACCATCGGCGCGCCGGTGTCGCGGCGTTTCGAACTCGACGGCGGGATCGCGCAAGTCTTCGAGCGCGGCGTCTTGCGCTGGGACCCTGGTCGCGGGGCGTCCCTGGTCAATGTTCTTGACGTGCTGTCGGCGCGGGGTTACGCCGACCGGCTGCTCAGCGAGTTGGGGATTCCGACATCCGCCGACTGGTCGGGCGATGCCGGTCTGAACTGGCCCGCCGTCGCGAGCCGTCACCTGGCGCTGCTGGACGGTCCCGAGCCGTGGCGAGCGGCGCTGCGCGAAGCATTCCGAACGGCGGGCAAACCCCTGGAAAGCACCAACGCGGCGATCGCGCTGCACGGCCTGCCCATGGCGGTGGCCGAGACCCACGCTGGCTACATGCTGCGGGCGCAGCGGGCAGCCTGGGCCTTCCAGCCGGATGTGGACGACGCGCCGCGGCGGGTGGATATCTCCGGTTTCTTCAAGTTATCGACCCTGGTACCCCGACGCGCCTCAGTGCCGCACCGCCCGGGTTTCCGGCTGCTGCCGCGTCCCGTCAGCGTGGTCCAATTCTTCGACTGGTGGCGCGACGATTACCTGCCGAGCGAATTTTTTACCCACGGGCTCAGCTGGGAACGGATAGGCATCACGCGGGAACAGGTTGGGTCGCCCGCCTACTACGACGCCAATTTCCGGCTGATCCGCGACCTGGGCGTGGACGGCGTGATGTGGGAGTGGTATCTCGCGGACGACAGCCTGACGCCCACCCCGGCGGTACTGGACTCGCTGCGCCGCCACGACCTGAAAATTGGGCTCTTCTACGACTGGGAATTGCTGCACTCCGGGGGCAAGGCTGTGCTCAGCGATAGGCCCTACATCGCAGCGGACGAGGCAAGCGTGAGCAAGATCGCGGACGAGGTGATCGCCTTCTACGAGGCCATTCCACGGGACCTGTGGCTCTTCGACGCCGATGACAGACTCCCCGTGATCGTCTATGCCTATGGATTTCCGGATGCGTTGGACGACACGGAAGGTTGGACCTGGTTCTTCACCGAACTGGTTCGGCGGGTCGAGGGGGCTTTGGAGGTCGACGCGATCTTCGACTGGTCGGCCTCGTCTCGGGTCCAAGAGCTGGCGTTCGAGCGCTGGCCGGACGACTATGCGCCGTTCAACTTCGTGGTGGATACGCCGCAGTGGCAGTTTGGGCGCCACGTGGTGACCTGGAACTACATCTTCGACAACCGGGGCGTCGCGGCGCGGGACGGGCTGCTTCGAGTCGTCCGCGATGACAACCGATATCTACAGGAGACTGCCTGGCTGGCCGCGCACGCCCGACCGAGCCTGGTGTTCATCTATAGCTGGAACGAGTTCTGGGAAGGCTCGCATCTTTTCCCGGACGATACGTACGGGTGGCGCCGCTACGAGTTGGCGCAGGCGCAGTTGGACGAGCTTGCCGCAAACCGCGTGGACGACCTGCCGCGCGCCGTGATCATCGGCGATCCAGTCGACGCCTATCCGGTGAATACCAACCGGCTGTTCGAGAGCCAGCGACTGCATATTCGCCACACGTTACGGCGCTACGTGCCGCAGGCCGACTTCATGACTCCTGACCAGGCCACGGCCGACGCGCTGGCTGCGTATGACCTGGTGGTCAGCATGGCTATCGACCGCACCGTTGACGCGGTGCTGGCCGCGCTGCCGGACGCGGTGCAGATTGTGTACTGGAACTCCACGGACCGGGACAGCGCAATGTTGCAGCGCTTTGCGCAGGTTGAGGTGGAGTTGCCGCGGCCCGAAGGCCACCTGAGTCTGTTGGACAGTGCGGGGCAGCCGCGAGAGGGCACGGTAAAACTCGAAGGCGACGCGTGGTTAGCAACGGCCGCGGAGGACACGATTACCACATTGGCGTTCCTGTACGACGACCGGTCCTACCCACTGGTCGTGCAGTCCGGCAACGACTACTGGATCAATGCCTACGGCCTCAACGAGCCGGTCCTGGCCGCGGCGTTCGAGTCCATTTACGGCCGGGAGCTCGAAGCGGCGATTACGTTCGCGTTTGGCCACCGGAGCCAGCGACTGGAGGTCTATCCGGACGGGCGGGTCGTGCAGAACACCTTTAGCGCGCCGGCGGTCTATGTTCATGAACCGCTGGCGATTCCTGACTTTGAGCCAGTACCTCCGGAGGGTATCTAGGTCGGGCCGGTCGCCAGTCCGACGAGCGGCCGGCGCCGGGGCGGCGCTGTTTCGTCCGACGAGGTCGCCCGATATGGTTCCCTGATACGACACGAACGCGGCCAACCACGATGAGCCCACGGCGGACCCTCCAGCCCGCGCGACCGACACGCGGGTGGCTCCAATGGCCGCGGATGGGCGTGCTCAGGCACCGCAACTTTGCGCTGTTCTGGTTCAGCCTGGTGATCTCGCATTCGGGAACCTGGATGCAGATCCTGGTGGTGGGCTGGCTGACCGACGAGATGACCCGCTCGGCGTTCTGGGTCGGCATGGTGGCCGCGGCACGCGGGGTCCCCATGGTGGTGCTGCCCTTCTTCGGCGGCGTGGTGGCCGACCGGATGGACCGCCGGACGCTGCTGTGGATTACGCAGGTCAGCCAGGCGTTGCTGGGCCTGGTGTTGGCAATCATCGTTGCCGCCGACGTGGCGCAGGTCTGGCACTTCGCCGTAATCGCCATGCTGGCCTCGATCGCCGGAGCCTTCGATCAACCCACCCGACAGGCCATCGTGCCCGCGCTGGTTCCCCGCGAGGACTTGCGGAAGGCCATTGCGCTGCATGCGGTGGTCTTTACCGGCGGGGCCCTGCTGGGCCCGGCTATTGCCGGACTGCTGGTCCCCGTAATCGGCGCGGCCGGGGTGCTGTTTATCAACGCCGCCAGCACCTTGCCGGTTTTCGTTGCGCTGGCGCTGCTGAACCTGCCGCCCTTCAAGCCTCGGCCTCGCGAAGCGGTACTGAAGAGCGTGCGGGACGGCCTGCGGTTTGCGTTCAGCCGCGAACTGATCGTGCTGGTGCTGCTGGTGTCGGCCGTGGCCAGCCTGTTCGGGCGCTCGTTCCAGCAGTTGGCGCCGGTCTTTGCGCGGGAAGTGCTGTTTGCCGACGTAACCGGCCTGGGCTGGCTGATCGCGGCGCCGGGCCTGGGATCGGTGATCGGTGCGTTCGTGGTGGCGAGCGTGAACTGGCTGCCAGCCAACGGGCGCCTGGCCGGCATTGCCGTGGCGGGGTACCTGGCGGCGCTGGTGGGATTCGCGGTCTCGACGTCCCTCGGCCTTTCGCTGGTGCTGCTGGTGCTGGTAGGGCTGTTGATTACCGTGTTCTCGGCCTGCGTGCGGACGATGCTGCAGTTGGAGGCGACCGAGGCCTACTACGGCCGCGTGATGAGCCTGAACACGATCACCTTCATCGGGCTGTCGCCGGTGGGGGCGCTGGTCATCGGGTCCATTGCGGAGACGGTGGGCATTCAGGCGGCGACCCTGATCGGCGCCGCCGTGGTGGCGACGGTGTTTGCGGCGGTGTGGCTGGCGCGCCCGACGCTGCGGCGGGCTACGTAGACTGCGCCTGATCGGGTTCGGCAAGGAGGCTGGCTGATGGCGCACATCGGGGTGTTCTATTGCGAGGGGTTCGATCCGGGGGCGTACACGGTGGCGCTGTATCACGCGCAACAGGCCGCGGCGCGCGGCGGGCATGCGCTGAGCATTCATCAGTTCCCTGAAGGTTCCCTGGCTGACGCAGCGGAGCGCGCGCCCGAGGTGGACGGGCTATTGGCCTTCGCCACGGGAGAGGCGGACCTGGAGTTTTTGCGGGGGCACTCGCGACCGTCGGTGGTGTGCGAGCGCATCGCGCCCGGCTGCGCCTATGTGGCGCCGGACAATTTCGATATCGGGCGCACGGCCGCACAGCATCTGCTGGACCTGGGGCACCAGCGGCTGGCGGTGGTGATGCCGGGCGATCCGGCCAACCTGGACAGCTATCACGGCTCCCGCTTTGCCGGGATTCGGGACACAGCCGCGGCGGCCGGTCATCCGCTGGATGACTCGGACATCTACTTCGGCGAAAAGGTTGGGACGACCGGGCAGGCGGCGGTCGAAGCCATGTTGGCGCGCGGAGACCTGCCGGATGCCATCTACGTGCAGAACATGCCGATGGCGCTGGCCGCGCTGCGGACGCTTGCCGAGGCCGGCGTAGCCGTTCCGGACGACGTTTCCCTCCTCGGGACCACGTTCGTCCAGCTCAATGCGCCGGCGGCCAGCGAGCACTCAACACCGCCGATGACGGCAGTCACGTTCGAGAAAGAGGAGATGGGCCGGCAGGGCGTCGAGTACCTGGCGGCCGCCGCCGAAGGCCGGACGAGCGAGCTCCTGGAAGTGCGGCTGCCGGGCGTGCTGGTCAGCGGTGCCTCAACGGCCAGAGCAGCGGTCGCGGTGGCGGGTTAGGCGACGAGACCCGGAGGGCCCCAGGCTGCACGCAGCCTGGGCCACTTGTGGGGTCTGCGGCCTAGTCGGCGGG
>WTFW01000037.1 GCA_011523785.1 Chloroflexota bacterium
TGGGTGGCCGGTGGATGGGACGAGGGCGGGGTATGCGGGCGTGGAGGTGGTGGAAGGGGATCTGCGCGTCTTTGACGATGTGACACGGGCGGTGCAGGGGGTGGTACTGGAGATGGAGCCAGGCGCGGCGGTGGTGGGTCGGCGGGAGGAGCACGCGACCTGGTTTGCGGAGCGGTATGGGATGGAGTTTGTGGAGGCGCGGTTGCCGGAGTCGAGTTGCTTGGAGTTCGATCTGAGCAAGATCAAGGGGTTGCTGGGGTAGGAGCCGCAGCATGATGTGGAGAGCGTGTTGGAGACGGCGGAGGCGATCTTTCGGGAGAAGAGACCTGGGTCGTTCGGACGGGGGTTCGGTATGGCGGGCGGGGGTGATGGGTCTGTGGTCTGTCTCTGGGTGCTTGTAGGTCCTACCACCTGAGGCACGGCTTCTTCGAGATCCGACTTTCGTCTCACTCGATGGCCGGGTAGATGTCCTCCTGGGTCACCAGCGCCGTAAGTTCCACGGCGACTGCCAAGTCGTCGACCGGGAACCCTGTAATGGCAGCGTGCGATGGGTCATCAGGAAGCGGATCATGCTCGATGCGCAGCGACAAGCTCAGTTCTTCACGAACGCCGGCCTTGGCGGCGCCGACGTTGACGACGGCGAAGCGGCCATTGACGCGCAGGCCAAATCCCTTTGCGAGGAACCGCGCGCGAACCTGGGCAATGGCCTCATCCGTTGTCGACTCGCCCAGGGCCTCCAGCCAGTTGACGGAGAGGGAACTTTCGGAGGCTCGAAGGCGGAAAGCGCTGGCCAGCGGCAGGCCGTTCGCGCCGACTGAGGATGGCTTGCAGTAGCGCGAGACGTGATCGTCGTCCGGAAGCGGGTCGCCTTCCACAGGTACGAGTCAGGACAGAAGCGACTGAATGGCCTGTAGGGCTTTGGTTCTGGGGAGAGTGCCGCTGACGCGCAACGATTCTCCATCCTGGCTACCGGGACCTGACGCGCCCGCAAACCTGATTAGTCCCGAATCGAGGAACTCCATGGCCAGGATTCCGTTGCCCGTGACGCGCCACTGCGCCAATGCCAGGCCATCAGAGCTGACGCCGATGTCCGGCTGGCCGAGATGCCGTTCGTCGATCAGAAAGGAGGTCAGGTGCCGGAGTGACGGGATCGCGATGGGTTCTTCGTCCGGGTCCTCGTCCGCCAGCCGTTGCAGGTAGCCAAGCCGGTCGGCCGACTCCTTCAGACCGGACTCGCTGAGCGCCGCAGTCATCTCGGTGCGGGTCTCGTAGTCGACGGGCGCCTGGCTAGACATTTGAGGTTTCCAACAGAAGCGACGTGCGTCAGAGGTTCCGTGGGTGGATTATATCGGGGAGCCGATCTGGACCGAGGGGCGCCGCACTCCCGGTCAACGTGACTGTGCCTGCGAGATCACGGGCCAAACGAACCACGGTCCGCCAGAGTTCGGGTGGCGCTATCTGGTCCGTGCAGACTGCGCCAAGCGATCCAGACAATGTTGGACGCGCGGTTGCCGGAGGCGAGTTTCTTTGAGTTCGATCTGAGCAAGATCAAGGGGTTGCTGGGGTATGAGCCGGAGCATGCTGTGGGGAGTGAGGTGGAGACGGCGGAGGTGATAAGGCGGAGAAAGGAGACGCGGGCAGGTATGGCGGGATGGGGCGAGGAGAATTGGGCCTTAGCTGGGGTATGAGCTGTCTGCCCACTTGGCCCGGTGGTTGTGGCTGGCGGGGAAAATCTCGCCGTTGGACCGACTGCGAGCAGTGGTAAGTCGCCCCGTCAATCATTACTGATAGAGACGGATCAGCGATGAAACCTCTCGCTTAGCCGATCATCAATGCCAATGAACCCGGCTCGCACCATGTCGTCAATTGAATCGAGTGCGCGCGTCCTTAAGGCATCGTCGTGCGTCTCTTCGTATAGGCGAACCATGAGTTCCGAAAGTTCGTGCGCATCGCCTCCTTCGCCTAGCCGAATCGAGGAGGCGCGATCCCCGAACACCACAACCGCCCGTTCTGCCAGATCGCATAGTTCAGCCGGAAGTGGCAGCTGCGCTTCCTGGAGCGTAAAGAGGAGGACAGACACCTCGTCCCCCGGCCTCAGTGTCTGCGCAAAGGCTCTAATGAGCGGTCCCCGTGTAGTGATCTGGTCAGGCTTGAGATTGTTCCAGCATCTGCTGGCGGCTTTCCGAACGGATTGGCTTTCGTCGGCAAATGACGCTCGAAGTCGACGCTCGCACTCTTCTGCGAGTGCCTCGTCGGCGATGTTCGCCGCACACACCTTGGCTACGCCAGTACGGGCCTCTTCGCTGAGTTGTACCAGATGATCGAGGTCCTCGCTTGCCTCGTCGATGGATAGCGCAGCGACTGCTGTTTGTGTCGCTCCGGCGACAGCCACTGCCGAATGCGGTGATTGCAGCATCCGCCGGAGGACCGGCTTCATCGCGGCGTAGTCACGAAACATTGCATAGTGGACGAACTGCACGACAGGGTCAGATCCCAAGATCGCCTCGGCCCCGTCTACGAGTTGCTGAAAGCACGTGAGGGCATCGTCACAGTTCGTGTCAAGAACGGCGAGCAGGCACCGCACCGTAGCGGTTCGGACAGCGAGCACAGGGTCGCAGGCCAGCCGTTCGACTGTGGGCCGAAGGACAGGCCATCTATTACGGTCGCAGAAGAGCAGGCTTGAGATTGCATGTGCCGCCGCGCCGCGCGCTGAATTAATGGCTTGGTCCATGGGTTCGCTCGGAGGATTGCGGAGTTGCCACTCATCGGTCTGAGGACAGGTGTCGCTGTGCGCAATCCTGCAGAGTTGGTCGAGGATGTCTTCTGGGATTTCCTCGTCAGCCAAGGTACGGATGGCGTGTGCGATCTGGGCGCCGCTAACACGGCCGCCAACTCTTTCGATCCGGCGTACGACTGCGCAGACCTGCATGACCGTTCCTGGCCGGTCGCCGCCCTCGCGATACGTCAGACCTCTAAGGATCGCCTCGAAATAGGTCGGGTTAGCCGATGCAGGTATCCGTTCGGTCAAGCGGGCGAAGCGCTCAGGATCCTCGCGCACCCGGTCCTCCAACCCTCGTGAGAGCTCGAACGCACCGCCAACGAATTGCCCGTTGATGAAGAACTCTTCATCGTCTGGGTACTGAGCAATAGCCGAGAGCCACTCTTCGTCCGTCATGGCTGATTGGACTTCCACCGAAATCGGTGAGGGGATCTGTGTGACTAGATCAGGCTCCGTTGGTGGCGCGGGTGCGCCACGTTCAGGCGCCGTGGGGAATCGATGCTCTAGTTCGTGGACACGTAGGCGAGCGCTGTCGGGAAGGCGCTCCGGGGCAACGGCCCGCAGTAACGCCAATTCGGTACGGCCAATTTGGGTGGTTCCGCTTTCCCAGTCTGGCGCGAAGTGAAGAATGGCTTCCACGAGTTTGCCAATGGAATCGTCCGAACAGTGCGCCGATGCCGCGGCTATGGCCGATCGGCTGATTGCCACGAAGGCGTCCACCGAGGGATGCGAGATTCCGTAACCAATACAGAGCCGAGAAACTGGCAGATCCAGAATGAACCGGACAATTCGATCGGCGTAGACCTCAGGGTTAGCACTCCAGGCTTGCATTACGAGCGCCGACAGCCATGTCGTTTCCGGAAGGTCTGCCCGGTCCAAGACCAAGTCCAGTTCAACTGGGGCGCTACGGGCAATCAAGGTCATCGCTTCGCCTAACGCGCTTCGAAGTTGCTCGTCGGGACGGTCAACGCTGCTAGGCGCTGAAATCCAATTCGTGGGGACTCTTCGCTCGAATCGCGCCAACCTCGGAAGAAGCTCACGAACGAAACTACGTGGATCGCCTTTCGCGCAGCTCTCGATGACTTGACCACTGAATTGGCTGCGGGGCACTTGTGGCGGCTCACCTCTAAACGGATTGTCGCGTCCGCAGTCGGCAGCTCGGGCAATCTGCCGGTCAAGCCAAGCGCCAAGCACTTTCGCAAGATATGCGGGTCTTTCAACGGGTGTGGAGCGCCAGATCAGCCACCAGTCGTCGTTCGCCGCGAATCCTGGTCGTGCATCGTCGAGCGTTCCATCGTGAATGAGGCGAATGACTAGATCCTGCATCTCTGGGCTTTCGCATCCCGGTCCTCGAATGGCCAACCAGCGCAGACGATCACGCCACTTTTCGGACTGGCCCAGGAAGGGGCCGACGAGCTCTGCAACGACTGCCGACCGCTTTTCGACTACAGCAGGCATTCCCAGGAGCCAGACTGCTCGCTCGATTTGATCATCGTCGGATTCCAACCAAATTTCCCACCGTCCCAGTCCGTGTAGGAGATCGAACCACGGCACATGGTCTCGGACTACGCCCCACGCGTGGTCGCCAAGCTCCGGCGCAAGTCCTTCCAAGACCCACCACTCTTCCTGTGTGGGATCCGGCAACTCGCTCATCCAGGCTAGAACCAGCTTCTTGATGTGGAATCGGATTTCGCGGTTTCTTAGGAGGCCCTCAAGGGTTCGCAGGTAGCGACGCCGGTCAGGCTCACGACTCCGCAGAAACTCGAGGATCTGTCTGACTTGGGACCTTCGGAAGAGTTGCTGAGTATCGGCGACAAGCCAGGCCACGAGGTCGTTGTTTGATCCGAGGAAAGTCCTCGCGAAGGCGTAATCGAAGAAAGATTCGTGGAAGAATCGAACGCCTCGGCTGCTGACACGCACAACGTCATCCGAGGCCATTGCCTCCAAGGCCTCGACATGCTCATCCATGACGTATTGGGGGACCACAAGAGACTCATACTCGCTCAGTGCTTTGCAAAGGGCGGCGATTGCACCGGCCCACACCGGAGGTTGGCCGACACGGCGATTTACTTCTCGCGCCTTGTGCGACCAGAAGGCGTCGAACAAGTCTCCAACAGCTACAAAATCAAGAGGTCGAATACGGCCGGCTTCGAGAAAAAGATACAGGTTTAGCGGAATCGCAAGCATACGAATCTGCTCATCACTCAGGGGTTCTGCCGCAGCACCTGAGACCTCAAGGACGGATTGAACGGTCTCGGCGTCTAGCGGTCCAATGGGGACCCGATCGACCTGATCGTGCTGAGTCAACAGACTTCGGAGTCGCGGATCCTGCTCAAGGTCGAACTTCCGACAAGCGAAGAGTAGTCGCATGTTTGGATAGCGTTCCGCCTCGGTGAGTAGCTCACGGAAGGGACCCCAGATTTGCTGGTGACGCGCTGAGACTACGCTTAGGGCGTCAAGTTGATCGAAGCACAGAACGCATGGCTGACCGCTAGCGAATTCGCCGAGCGTGATCGCCGGCGACTCAGGCAGGCGGAGGCTCTCTCCCAGCGATTGACCAGAGAGATTGCCTTCCTGCAGTTGGTCCAAGCGGACTACGAGACAGGGGACTTCTCGGTATGAGAGTTGCCTAAGAACTTGAGCGAGGACGCAGCTCTTCCCGGTGCCAGCTGTACCTTCGAGCATTACGTGGTTGCCATGCTCCATGAGATTCTCCGATGCGATGACCGCCTCGTGCCGGATAATCTCAGTGCCATTGATTAGTAGGCTTCGCAGTTCAGCCATATACGTCTGATTCAGGCTGCGTAAGCGTGTTTCGACTGTCCGGTCGCCCGCGAGCTGCGACGGCAGATAGCCGTGCGAATCGAGATGCGCACGAATCAACGCGGCAGTTAGAGACTGACTTGGTCGCCGAGCCACGAAGTCTGCGATCAGAAGTCGGACTTGTTGCGAGTCAAGAATCTCCTGGCTCTCGCGCCGGAACATTGTTCGAATCCGCCGATGGATATCCTTCTCTAGCTCGTCTTCATCCTTAGTTCTCACGTACAGGCTTCGAAGTGCCGCAAGCGCCTCATCCTTGTCATCACAAATCGGGACAACGTACTTCAGCAATGCTGTGTAGATCCTTTGGTTCTCACCGATGCGCTTCTCAAAGTCTGTCCACGTGTCGCTCGTGCGAGCGTGGTCAGCCACTGCTTTCAAGTCCGACGCGCTGGTTCCTGAGCAAAAGACCCCGATGCCGCCGATGCGGGTTATGGCTATTAGGTCGCCAAGGATGCTCCGACCCGGACGATCTTCTTGGGACAGGCGACTGATCGTCCAATTGCCTTCGGACTGGCGAAGCTTCGCCGAGTGAAAGATCCTGCCACCGGACGATTTGGTCAGAATGAAGTCGATACCAACTCCATCGTCCCTATGGGGTTCGGCGATCAGCTCCGTGAAGTCGCCATCAATGACATCTAGCGCTGCCTCCACGGTCCAAAGATCTTGATAGAGGAACCCGGATCGGGCCGCTCCGCCGCCGCGGCTAGGCACCGTTTCGCAAAGTTTCCTTATTGGTCTTGACGAGTCTCAACGATTGTGTCCGATCGATCTGCGGGAATTCCAGCCAGAGCGCAAGGAAGTGTGAGCGACCGTAAGCGTACCGAGCAGCCTTGATTCGGTCACGCTACGCGAAGCCGCTGGAAAGGTTCAGCCTGGGGATCCGGGATCGAATTCTGAGTGTGGTGGTGGTGCCTTGGTGAGCAGTGCGGTGAGGCCAGGAGAGGAACGCCTGGGAGAGTTGCGTGCTGAGGGGCAGTGCTTCGACAGGGTTCCCGTTCGACTGGCTCAGGGCAGGCTCTAAACCGGAGGGGGTGCGGTTCGGTAGGGCCGCGGAGGGCACCCACAAGGGGCGCCCCTACGGTGATGGCGACGGTTGGTGGTGAGCGGCGGATTGATAGGACTTTGCGGGCTTGAATTTCAGGGGATCCCCAGGGCTTTCGAGGGGCGGACCGGGTCCCGGCGGTGTGTGCGTTAGGGGAGGGTGCGCCGGTATGCGAGCGAGCGTGGGTAGCGTGAAGGAACGATTGGAGTTCTCGCAGGACGAGTTGGCCGGTTACTGCCAGCGCTGGAGAGTCAAAGAACTATCTCTGATCGGTTCGAGTCCGCCGGAGGATGTTGGGGCCGACGAGCCAGTTGAGTTCCTGGTGCGATTCCAGCCTGATGTGATGCGCCGGTATGCCGATGCGGTGGCCATGGAGCGGGAGTTGGGCGGATTGGTTGGCCACGACGTGGAGTTGGTGGACTACCGGTCGGTTGTGGACTGGAGCGACAACCACATTCGGCGCAAGACGATCCTCGAATCGGCTCAGACGGTCTATGCCGCGTGAGGGCACCGGGCCGGCGGCCGGATTGAATAGGGATGGACAGGATTGACGACACAAGGGACGGGAACTGTCCACAAAGGGCACGAAGGAGCACGACGAGAGTCGAGGAGTGAGTCACTCCCGATCACGGCAGGCGAGTAGGGCTGCCCCGCCGTGGAGCATTGAGGGCAATTGGGAATCCGAGCGCCTTAAGGTGATTGGGTTAGAATGAAAGCAGGCGCGACGAGGTCAATTGGGACAGGTTGTCGGCGCGAATCCGGTGCACGTCCAAGCAGACCGATATCTGCTTGGATGTAAGCTGTTTGGAGGTTGACCATGGACGTGTTGAAGGATCGACTTCGGCTGTCCGAGGCCGATCTCGCCGCATATTGTCAGCGCTGGCAGATAATTGAAATGTCGTTCTTCGGTTCAGTGCTGCGCGACGATTTCGGTTCGGATAGCGACATTGATGTGCTGGTAGATTTCCCTGCAGAGGCCATGATTGGGTTGAGGGAACGTATAGCTATGGAAGAAGAACTCGTCAGAATCCTGGGGCGCGAGGTAGACCTGATTGATCGGCGGGCCGTCGAACGTAGCCCCAATTACATTCGGCGCAAGTCGATTCTAGGATCGGCACAAGTGGTCTATGTCGCGTGACGAGGTTGCATACTTGATTGACATGATGGTCGCATCACGCAAAGCGCGCAAGTATGTGGATGGAATGAACTATAGACAGTTCAGGGAGTCCGATCTTCATCAGAGTGCGGTGCTGAAGCAAGTAGAGATCGTCGGCGAGGCTGCGTCGCACATCAGTTCCGACACTAGACATACACATCAAGAAATCCCCTGGCACCAAATAATCGGACTTCGGAACCGACTTGTCCACGCATACTATGACATCGTTCTCGACACCCTGTGGCGCGCGGTCCAGGATGAATTGCCGATCCTGATTACCCAGCTTGAACCGTTGGTGCCGCCCGAGGACGACTGAGCCGACGGTGATCGATCGGTTGGTGATCACTACGCCGTACGAGGAGCCGTCGCGCGGCGCTAGCGATATGACCGGGACCGGTTTGAGTTCAAGCTGAAAGCAAAGCCGGCGGCCGAGCGGGTAGATGATAGTGACGAGGGCTGCCACGACGGACGAGGATTCGGGCGACTATGTGCCGCAGCCGCTGGTCAACCGTATTCGTAATCGGGTCAGGGACTGGCGAGCGGCCGGATGGCCGCGGGCGACGGGGGTTACGCGGCGGTTGCCAGACTAGAACGTCAACCGGGGACGGTGGCTCAATGCGCGCGGAGTTACCAGGGCGCATCGATAAGTACGCCGCGCATGGTTGCCGCGGGGTGGAGGATGGCGTGGGTTGCGGGTGTGATGGGGGTGACCATGTAGCCGGTTTGGGCATCGCCCAGGACGGTGACCCGGTCGCGCGCCGCGCGCCGCCATTGGAGGGCGACGATGAGGCAGATGGCGGCGTCGAGGCAGTCCTGGTCGGTCTTGGTCGGTTTGGGTAGTTCAGCCAGATTGCGGGCCCACCTGGAGAGGGCGTTCAGGCGCAGCGCGTCGGCGTGGCGACTGGCGGCGAGGGCGACAAGACGCCAGTCGGGACGCGAGAATCTCCTGCGATTGGCCGGGTTGTAGCGGGCCGCGCGTTTGCGCTGGAGGATTGCCGGTTCCAGGGCTGGCAGGGCGAGCGCAGGGAAGACTTCGATCAGGTGACGGCCGTGAGTGGCGGACCTGGCTCTGGGCGGGTTTTGCGTTGCCTGGAGCCGTTGGAGGAATCGCCAGATGGGCGCGTCCGGACCGAACATGCGGACCTTGCTTTGGATCGTCCGTCCACTCCTGGTCTTGCCCTGATTGGCGGGTTGCACGCCGCCGCCGAGGCGTGAGATGAGCGACGCCGCGACTCTATCGACCGGTCGACTGCCTGTCTGATTGGGCACGACGGTTGGTTGGTCAATCGCAA
>WTFW01000149.1 GCA_011523785.1 Chloroflexota bacterium
GGCCATGTTGGCGCACTTGCACGACGGCGTGGTGGGTGCCGTCAGCGAGCTCTTCCAGCCAGAAACCCCCTTCGCCCCGGAGGGGGCGCCGGCCCAGGCCTGGGGCGCCGCCGAATGGCTGCGGGGGTTGCGCCTGCTGCGAGCCGCCAATGGCCGCTGACCCCGTCGCCGACTGGGCGCCCCCCTCCGGCCGGCACGTTCAGATTCCGGCCGGCGACTGCTTTGTCCGCGAGGCTGGCGACGGTCAGCCAACCCTTGTCCTGCTGCACGGCCTGCCCGACGACTCCCGTATCTACGGCTGCCTGCAACCCAGGCTCGCCGCCGCCCATCGCACCGTCGCCCCCGACTTCCTTGGCTGGGGTTCATCGCAACCTAACGACGGCTTGTCCCTCGGGTTCGACATGTTGGACCGCACGCTCGCCCAGATCCTCGATGCGCTCGAACTGGACCGCGTCGTCCTGGTCGCCCACGACATGTCCGGGCCCGCGGCCATCCGCTGGACCGCCGCTAACCCTGAACGCGCCCACGCCCTGGTGCTGCTGAACACCTACTACGGTTGGAACTCCGCCCGCATGCCGTTCGCCCTCAAGCTGCTGCACCTGCCCTACGCCGGGCGTATGGTGCGGCGCTTTCTCGACATCGGCCGAACGGGCCTGTCGTGGCACGTGTATCGCTGGCAAGTCGGCCAGGTCTTGCCTGGCTGGACGGCCGACTTCGATCGTCTGCTACGGATCTTTCACAGTGTCTTCCGTCACTCGCGGGCCGCCCGGCGGGCCTTCCACACCGTCAACAACGAACTCGTTGACCAGATCGAGTCCAACCAGCGCAGCCTGGAAACGCTCACCGCCCTGCAAACGCCCACGCTCATCCTCTGGGGCGCCCGCGACCCCTATCTCAAACCGGCCGTCGCCCGCCAGTTCCACCGGCTGCTGCCGAGCTCTGAACTACACATGGTGGCCGGCGCCGGACACTTCGTTCAGCTCCAGGCGCCCGACGAGATGTCTGACCGCATCCTGCGTTTCATCCGCGAGGCCGACCCCGGCTAGCCGGGCGGGCGCTGCCTCGGCGGATGCCGGGCGGAACGAACCGCGTTCGTCCCGCCCCGCCGCAACTTCCGCGTCTCCGCCCGCGCGTCATCCCGCGGCCGCGCCCGGATCCCGGTAACCGCCCGCACCCCGCCCACAATCGCCGCCCGCTCCTCGTCCGTCAGCGTCTCCCACCGATAGTTGTGATCCGACTTGCGAATGAACTCCAACAGCCGGTCCCGCAGCGCCGACCAGCCGCGCTGTTGCCGCGCTCGCAGCGTCGCGAGCCCGGGTCGCCGTCGCAGCGCCTCGCGCACGTGCGGCAAACAAAACGGATCGCCTTCCATCAGCGCCTCGTCCAGCTCGCGCTCATCGCCGTGCTGCGTCAGAACGTCCAGCGCCCGTCCGGCTGCCGACGTCTCTGCCTCGCAGACCGGGCAGGTTGCGGGCGCTCTCGGTCGGCGCGAGTCGGTGCCCGCCAACCCGCGCAGCCGCGACCGGACTCCCCTGAAGCCGCCGTCGCCTCCGAGCTCTGGCGCGCCGGCAAGCTCCCTCACGAGCGTGTTCAGAATGTCCCGATAGGTTATGGCCACGGCCAACGCGTCCAGCTTTTCCAGGAAGTGCCCGGCGTGAACCTCGCAAAAGCCGCGCGCCTCACGAATCGTGGCGCGCAAGTCGACGTCGTTGACGTGCTCATAGATGTACGACTCCAGAAAACGGTCCGCGCGCCGCGTTGACAGACGGCAAATGGCGCACCCCGAACGCCCCAGCGCGTCCACCAGGTCCTCAAACGTCGCTTCGGTGCTCACCGGATCTCGTAATTCAGTGGCATTCCTATGCAAGGTGCCACAACGCCGCAGGAGGCCGACGAGCCGTCGTCCGTATACTCTGCCCGCTCGCCCCCGGAACCGTTGCCATGTCCACGCACTCGATTGCTGTAGTTCCCGGCGACGGGATCGGTCTCGAGGTCATCCGCGAAGGCCGCCTCACCCTCGAAACGCTCAGCGAGGTCACCGGCGACCTGATCCTGGAGTTTGAGGACTTCCCCTGGGGGTGCCAGTACTACCTGGATCATGGCGAAATGATGCCCTCCGACGCCCTCAAGACGCTGGAGCAGTTCGACGCCATCTACTTCGGCGCCTGCGGGTTTCCCAGCGTTCCCGACCCCATCTCTCAACGCGAGATGATTCTGCTAATCCGCCAGAGCTTCCAGCAATTCGCCAACATCCGCCCGGTCCGCACGTGGCCGGGCGTCCCCAGCCCGCTCGCGGCCGACCGGCTGGAGGGGATCGACTTCATTTGCGTCCGCGAAAACTCTGAGGGCGAATACGCCGGCGCTGGCGGTCGCGTGCACAAGGACACGCCCTACGAGGTCGCGCTCCAGACCACCGTGTTCACCCGCGTAGGAGTCGAGCGCGTGATCCGCCACGCCTTCGAACTCACCGAACGCCTGGGGCGCCGCCACGTCACCAACGTAACCAAGTCCAACGCCCTGCAATTCGCGCCAGTCTTCTGGGACGAGGTCTTCGACGAGGTTGCGCGCGAGAATCCCGCCATCACCACCGACCGCAACCTGGTCGACGCCTGCGCCGCTCGGATGGTGGGCAATCCTCAGACCCTGGACGTGCTGGTTGCCTCCAACCTCTTTGGCGACATTCTGTCAGACATCGGCGGTGCGCTGATGGGCAGCCTGGGCGTTCCCCCCAGCGCCAACCTCAGCCCCGGCACCGGATACCCCCCGATGTTCGAACCGGTTCACGGCTCCGCGCCCGACATCGCCGGCCAGGAGATAGCCAACCCCCTCGCATCCATCTGGTCGGCGGCGATGATGGTGGAGGAGTTCGGGCATCTCGAAGCCTCCAATCTGCTTCTGGATGCCGTGGCGGACGTGACCGCTTCGGGTGTGCTCACCGTCGATCTGGGCGGCGCGGCCTCCACCGGAGATTTCGGCCAGGCCGTACGGACGGCCCTCAAAGCCCGCGCATCCTGAGCCAAACCCTTGTCGCCGTGTCCCGGCCTGCCTACGATTGAGCACCTAGGCCTCTAACCACTGGCCGTTGTCGGCCGTTCTGATCCCTCATGTTCGGCATAGGTGTCGCCGAGTTTTTTGCCGTTTTGGTCCTGGCACTCATCGTGCTGGGCCCGGAGCGATTGCCACTTGCCATGCGCACCCTCGGTCGCTGGGTGCGTCAGCTGCGCCAGATGACGCGCGAATTCCGCAAGGAATTCGCCGAAGAGTTCTCGATCCTCTACGAGGAAATGGACGTCCTGCGCCAGGAAGCCGAGAACACGCGCCAGGAACTGGCCGACATCCGCGCCGAGCTTTCCGACACGCTCCAGGGCGCCGCCGACGACGTAAACGTGGCCAGCCAGGGCATCGCGGAAGACCTGCGCGGCGCGGTAGGCGCCGATCAGGACGGAGCGGAGGCATCGCCGGCAGCCTCTGGCACGTCGGGTGGATCCACGTCGGCGCCAGCATTGCCAGAGCCGGCTAGTACCTCAACGACATCAGCGTCTCCCACACTCCCGAGCGCGGCTTCGGATTCCGCGTCGACTTCTTCCGGGGCGCCGACGGAGCTGCTGCCAGCAGCCGACGCCATGGCGCTGGCCATCCAGGACACGTTTGCTCCAGAAAGCAACGGCCAGGTTGACGTAGCTCTACCTGTAGCAGCCAGTGAGGAGACTCCTCAGCCCGTGGTCGACGGGAAACCGACGATTCCGCAATCGACCGGACAGGGACTCTCGGCGTACGCCCCAGACGTCAACGGTCCGACCGAACCAGTAGCGCCACCCCCCCTGGCGGAACCACCTTCGGTGGCCGCACCCGCGCCCGATCCGGCGCAGACTGCCGCGACAGCGGCCATCACTCCGGACGAACTCGAGGCTCCCGTCGCGGCACTTGGCCCGCCCACCCCTGGCCTGCAGAACCAAATGGGTGGATTCATGCGACTTATGGTCATGCAGGCGATCGACGGTGATCCCGACTTTGCCGAGCAGGCGGAAGCGGCCCTACGTAGCCAGGCCCGCGCCGATGCCGAAAGCCTGGGTGACCTCGAAGACCCCGAACCGCTGGACATCGCGCAGGCATGGGCCGCACGCCGCCGTCATCTCGTTCCGCACGACTCCGTAGAAGTCGATCAGCGTGCCGAATCGTCGGCCGTTATCGAATTCGGCGTCTGCCCGTACGGCCTGACGCCGGGCAAGGACCATCCCGTGTGCAGCGTCAGCAACGTCTACGACGACGAGTTCTTCAAGCAATTCGACATGAAGGCCACGTACACCACCCGCATGAGTGACGGCGCGGACCGCTGCCAACTCATCATCCTCACCCACGCCCGCATGCGGCAGTTCGGACTCAAGATCGAGGACGACGACAAGCGTGAACGGGACGAAGCGGCTGCCGAGCACGAGGCCGTGTTCTAGTGGTCACCCATGAGCTGAGGTCGGCCGCCGGGAGTCCACGACTCACTGGTTGTCTCCCCTCGACAGGCTGCTGGGTCTGGCTGCATACCAGCGGTTGATCAGCCGCCGCACGCTCGGAGTCGCTGCGGCCGTCGCGCTATTCGCCGCTTGCGGTGAGGCGGAGCAGGCGCCGGCCGATTCCTCGGAAGCTTCGTCGAACGCGGAACGCCGGGCGTACATCGAGATCGTCGCGGCAATCCTGGCCGACGAGCGAGCCGCGTTCGACGCCTTCTTCGGACCTGAAGCCGATACCTGGGCCACACTCGAAGGCATAGCCGCCTCCGAGCAGCGTGCGGTCGACTTTCACCGCGTCATGAGCGATGCCCAGGCGCGAGCCGCCGAACTTGAAGCCCCTGCGCTGGGCACGCTGTTTCACGGCACGTTTCTCGAACATTTCGACCGTTTCGTCGGCGACGCCGAGGTCATCCGTGATTCGATTCGAGCCGGGGAGGCGGACCAAGCGCTAGGAACCTATCAGCGGCTCCGTCGGGGCGCCTTCGAGCGCCTGGAATTCCTGGCCGACCGGCTGGCACTCATCGAAGGCTGAGTCGCCAGCCGATGAACTGCGCGCCCAGCCTTCGCCGGGCGCGCGTTCGACCAATCCGCTAGCTACGTCTCCCTTTTTCCGCGAGACCCGTATCGGTCACGAAGCCGCGTACGTCGCCGGGTGCGGTCGGACGAGTCTTTCGAGTGACCGTTGCGTCCGTTTGATCCATCACCGTTACCGCCGTAGCTGTACGCCTGCGGCTCCGCGTCGGCACCGACCAGCACCCCGCCTTCGGGAAGTGCCTTGAGCCGGTTACCCTCGGCGATCTGCTCGTCCCAGCGTTGCACCATGTCTTCGACGTCTTGGCCGTCGACTTCGTCGTTCGCGATCAGCTCCTGGGCCAGTTCATGCACTGCGCCCGAGTACTCCGATAGCAGGGCCTTCACCTTGCGGTACTCCTGCTCCAGTACCTGGTCAATCTTGCGCTTCATGCGAGGGTCGGTGGCATCCACCGCCGGACCAAACGGCAATGACGAGTAAAAGCTGCCGTCCATACCCCAGAAGCTGAGCATTTGGAAGACCAGATGCGTTGCACCGGCAAAGTCCGATGTGACGCCCAGCGTCTGCGAGCCAAGAAACAGCTCTTCGGCCGCGCGACTGGCCAAGCTAACCTGGATGCTGGCCAGGAGCTCTTCGCGAATCAGGACGCGCTTCTCCTCCACTGGCTTCCAGGCGGCCAGGCCCAGGGCGTCCCCGTGGCGAATAATGGTGACCTTGGTCAGCCGCTCCCATTCCTTGAGCTTCACTTGCGCGATGGCGTGGCCGGCTTCGTGATAGGCGATCCGCCGCCGGTCCTCGTCGGTCAGCCCTCGAATCGGTTCGCGCAGGCCCCATTCGTGATTCTCCCGAGCTCGCGTGAAGTCGTCGTAGCTGATCGCGTCGCGTCCGTCGAAGTGCGCGTGAATTACGGCCTCGTTGATCACGAACTTAATAGCCACCGGCGTGTACTGGATGGTGTCGTTGGCCATGCGGTCTACTGGCATGTCCTCGTGCCGCACCTTGGCCAGGTAGTACTCGATGATGTCCTTGCGCCCGTCCAGATCCGGCAGGTCGACGTGGATCTTGCGGTCGAACCGGCCTGGACGTAGCAGGGCGTGGTCCAGTGCGGAGGCCAGGTTGGTGGCGCCCATTGTCAGAACAAGCGGCGGTACCGCTCGCGTCCGTCGCAGACCAATGGTTCGAAGCAGCCGCGCGAACCAGCCGTTGTCAAAGTTCGGCGGGTCCATCTGAAGCAGCAATTCGTTCAGCAGCCCAAAGCCGGCCCCGCCGCCGAACAGGCCACCCATCATCATCCCGCCGCCCGTCTGCCCGGAGCGGGCCATGCCGATGGCATCGATCTCGTCAATGAAGATGATGGCGGCGCCGTGCTTGCGCGCCAGCTTGCGCGCCTTGCCGTAGAGCATCCGCACACGCAAGTTTCCAATACCCATGAACATGTTCTGGAATCCCGGGGCGGAAGCGTAGGCAAAGGGGATTCCTGCCTCATTTGCGATTACTTGGGCCAGGTAGCTCTTGCCGGTACCCGGTGGCCCCTCCAGCAGCACGCCGCGTGTCACTTCACCGCCCATGCGCTTGAAGGACATCGCACCTTGCAGGAGCCGCACCACCCGTCGCGCCACTTCCAGCACCTGGTCGTTGCCACGGTAGTCCGAGAAATACACCCCGGTTTCGCCTGGCTGGATCCAGTAGACACGTCCGCGGCCCAGTATGTAGAAGAGAAAGCCGAACTGGACGACCATGAACATCATGGCGTAGACCAGCGTGAAGGCGAAGCTCAGAATCCCCAGCGTGATTTCCGAGGCGTTGGTTAAGCCAAAGATCAGTAGGCCGGTGAGCCCGAGATAGATGAGAATCGCGCGCCAATGCTCGCGAACAAACGTAAGCGGATTGCGGCGCATATGCGCCTGGCGCCGCAGGTCAGAGTCCATGGAGGCCATTGCCACACCTCAATTCCGGGCCGGTCCGTCCCGGCGGACGCCGGACACCCGGCAGCCGCCCGCGGGGAGTATTGGAGTATAGCCCCAGCCTACGGCCCGTAAGGTGTCGAAGATTACTCCCAGATGAGAATCGCGACCGTGATGACGCGCGTCGCTGCGATTGCGGCGCGTCTCGACCGCTTGCCGGCGCTTGCCGCGCTGGGGGCCGTGGCGCTGGCCGTGGCGCTGACGCTACGGTCGCTCGAGGGCAAGACGTTCCTTTACGGCGATCTCCAGCACTTCTTCGCGTTCGCGGAGGTCCTCTATACACCGGAGCACTTCAACTACTACGCCAGCGTTGCCGACCAGACGTTCACTTACGCCCACCTGCCGCTGTTCCCCATGCTGCTCGCCCCGTTGCAGCGCTTCTTCGACACACAGGGCTGGGACCGGATTCTGGCCGTCAAGGTCATTGTGCACGTATTCGAGGTCGCAACGGCCTGGCTCTTCATACTCCTGGCCCGAAAGCAGGGGCTGTCCCGGCCGCTGTCGCTCGGCATCGGCGCCCTCTGGCTCTTCACGCCATGGGTCTTTGAAGCCGGCGCACTCAACGGCCACGCATCAGCTGTCGCAGCCTTCTTCCTGGTGGCCGCAGTGCTCAGGATTACCAATCCCTGGCAGGCGGGTGCGCTGTTAGGACTGAGCATCGTCACCCGGTCCGAATTCGTTCTGCCGGCCCTGGTGCTTTCCGGGTATTTCGCCCGCCGTGGTCCTCGGCCCCTTACCGCGTACGCAGTCGGCGCGGCCGCCATCGGTGCACTGATCGTCGGCCCCTTCCTGATTCGAGACGCCGCCGCCGTGCATTGGGCCGTCGTCGGCCACCTGCAAGACCGGGGCGATGGGCTACCGGTCTTCTGGGGATTCACACGCGCATTCGGAGTTGATATGCCGGACGCCCTGCGCGGGCCGCAAGATTGGCTGATGCTGGTGGTCCTGGCGTCAGCGCCGCTGGTCGGCTGGCTGAGCCATGATCCACGGTGGGGCATGTTTCGATCGTCGGTGGCCTACTTCTTTGTGCTCATGCTTGGCCACGGCCGCTACTATTTTCTTCCGCTGACGACCGGGCTGATCCTCACCGCACGGCCGAAGGCCGTCGTCTGGCTCATACCTGCATATGTTGTGGAGTTCTTACTCCCCCTCGGGCGTCCGGTTCTGTGGGTCATTCGCACGGTCGCGGCGCTGGGGCTGGCGTTATGGCCAATCGCCCGATGGACTACCGCGCGCCGCCGGCCCAGAAATAACGCGGCCTGCGGGTCAGCCGACTCCGCAATACCGCCTAGTGTGGAGGCCCGTCGTGCCAGCGGCGGGCGAATTGGTCCAGGCGGGCTTGCGCCGCGCCGAACACCGTGTCTGAAGAAAAGCGGCCCAACCTGTCCGGGGTCCCGGCGGAACGACCGGTGAGCAGTTCAACGGCCTCGGCCACATGCGCTGCGGCGTATATGTGGAACGTGCCGTCGTCCACCGCGCCCGTCACGTCCCAGCGCAGCGTCAGATTCCGGGCATTGCTGGCCGGAATGAGTACGCCTTGCTCCCCGGTGAGCCCTTGGCGTACGCAGAGGTCATAGAACCCCTCGATCTTCTGCGTCACGCCGCCCACGGCCTGCACCTCACCATGCTGGTTCACCGACCCGGTCACGGCCGTGCCCTGGTCAAGGGGGTAGTCGGACAGCGCTGACAGCAAGACCAGCAGTTCCGCCAGCGAGGCACTGTCACCTTCCACACCCCAGTAGGACTGCTCAAACGCAATGCTGGCGCTCATGGTCAGCGGGCCGTCCAGGCCAAACGTGCCATTCAGAAACCCGGCCAGGATCATGGCGCCCTTGTCGTGGATGGGTCCCGACAACTTCGCTTCCCGGTCGATGCTGATGACCCCATCGCGTCCTGCAAACACCCGGGCCGTGATTCGATTCGGCTGACCGAATTCGTGGCTGCCGACGCCGACGACTGTCAAGCCATTCACCTGGCCGACGGCCGAACCATCCGCGTCGATCATCACCGTGCCGTCCGCCATGCGGTCGCGAAGCTGGGTCTCCAGGCGGTTAGACCGGTGAATGCG
>WTFW01000152.1 GCA_011523785.1 Chloroflexota bacterium
GGGTGGGCGAGCGCGCGGTGGGGCTCGCGGCGTGGATCTCGGGTCGCCGTCAGGCGGCCATCAGGCCGCGGTCCTTGAGGCTGACCGTCTGGGCACCGCCGATGACCACGTGATCGAGCAGTTCGACGTCCAGCAGCTGGGCCGCCTGCGCCAGTTTCCTGGTGAGCGCGACGTCCTCCGGACTGGGCGTCGGATCGGTGCTGGGATGGTTGTGGCAGATGATGATCTTCGGTACCGCCTCGACCACGGCCGGCCGCAGGACCTCCGCCGCGCGAACCTGGCACGACGCGATGGTGCCCTGGTAGATCACCCGTTGGCCGACCACGTGGTTCTTGGTGCTCAGCAGCAGGACGCGCAGCTGCTCTTGGGCCAGGGACGCCATTTCCGGCGCCAGCAGCCGCCCCACGTCCTCGGGGCAGGTGATGACGGGACGGTCGTCACCGGGCCGCTCCGGCTGCGTCTCGATCTCGTAGCGCACGGCCAGTTCGCCCAGCAGGGACAGGTTGCTGCGCAGCGCCTGCAGCAACGCCGTGTCCGGCGTGGATCGCTTCGTCTGGGTCACGTCAATCTCCTTTGCTCTGGGGTGGAAACGAACGCGGGGCCGCTCCCCGGAAGTGGGAGCGGCCCCGCGGTGCGCCCGGCAGACGGGCGACGAGGTGCGGGGTGGGTCCCGCCCGACTAGAAGGGCAGGTCCTCGCCCTCCGTCGGCGCCGGCGCGCCGTTGGCGCGGCCGTCCAGGAAGATGACCTCCTGGGCGTGGACCTCGGTGCGCTGGCGACGCTGGCCGTCGTCGGCCTCCCAGGCGTTCTGGACCAGGCGTCCCGCCACGTAGATGCGGGACCCTTTCCCGAGGTAGCGGTGAACCGCGTCGGCCTGGTTGCCCCAGACGACGATGCGGTGCCAGTCGGTGGTCGTCTCGCCGTTCTGGCGGCGGCGGTCAGTGGCCAGCCGCAGCTGGACGACGGCGGTTCCGCCCTGGATGTGGCGCAACTCGGGGTCGGTCCCGACCCGGCCGAGCAGTTCCACACGGTTGATAGTCTTCGACATTGCGCTCCTCCTTGGGGAGTGCTGGAGCGCGGTCTGGCCGCGCTCGTTGGTGAATCGGCGGGGCCGTCCGTTCCTCGGACGGCCCCGTGGCGAGCTCCGCGGGGGGAGCGTCTAGCTGACCCGCACGAACTCCGACGCGCGCTCGCTGACGATCTCGGCTCGGATGGCCGGGTCGAGAATCGCGTTGAGCTTGCGGTGGTCCACGGCGTAGCGTGTCGACTGCACCAGGCTGACCGTGTGGCCGGCGATGGTCGTCTTGGCGGCCCCCTGCCGCCGCATCCAGGCCTTGAGGGTGGCCAGCGCCGCGCGCTTGTCACGCTCAGGGACCTTCAGGGCGTCTCGGGCTTCCGCGTACTCCGCCACCGCCGCCTGGGCCTCGGCGGCACTCACCGGCGCGTCCTCGACCTCGGTCACGGCGTCTGCCGTGGCCTCGGTCGCCGCGCCCGGCTGACACGTCGCCAGGAAGGGGCAACTCCGGCACTGCCAACTCCCGGCGGCGAAGTCTCGCGTCGGGAGCGCCTGCGGATCCGCGCCGTGCCTGTCGTAGTGGGCGCCCAACTGACCCAGCCAGGCGCCGACGCGGTCCAGGGCCTGCGCCACCCGGGGCGCCGGGATGATTTCGACGTCCCAGGCACGGCTGGCCGTGTCCAGCACGGCGATCGCCGCGTCGCGCACGGCGCCGAAGGTCCCGAGGGTGTAGACGGCCACCTGGGCGACCGCCGTCGGATGGCTGCGTTCCGCGCCCAGGGTGCGCCAGCGCTTGAAGGCGCTCGGTCCCCGGGTCTTGACCTCGACGATCATCTCGTCGTCGGTCGCCGGCGGCTCGTCGTCGAACAGGAACATCGACGCCGGGGTCGCGGTCACGGGACTCGCGGCGTCCTGGGGCAGCGGCCGCCGCCCCGTGGCGTCGGGGTGCCCGGTCACCACGACGTGCGGATCGATCCGGATCGACGCCGGCTGGGGCACGGACGGGTCGGCCGGGGTCAGCGTCCAGCCGGCCCGCGCCATCGCGCGCAGCACCACCGGTTCGAGCGCATTCCCGGCCTCCATGACCGTCAACGCGGCGTCCGTTGGCGGGTTCGTCGGCTGATGGCCGGTCGCGGCATACCAGAGCGCGCGACGGCAGGTGCCGACCGCCGACGCGCGCACGTCGAGCGTCCCGTCCTCGTCGACGTGAGCCGACGGTCGGGCGTAGACGTCGGCTCGCGCCTCGGCGCGGGAACCCGACGTCGGGTGTGACACGGGGGACGTGGTCGTCGCCATGTCGTCTCCTCCTCTACATGCAAAGCGGGGCCGACTCGTCGGAGTCGGCCCCGCGCTGGTTTCGGGTGCGCCCGGCGGCCTGGGCTCAGGCCGCCGGCGCGAGTCGCGTGTCCCGGAGCTTCCGGTCCGCGGCGTCCACGAGCGTCGTCAGCTCGGCCGCCGGCAGGGCGTCGAGGGCCCGGCCCGTCCGGCGCTGCACGGCGGCGCGCACCTGCGTCTCGTCGAAGCCCTGCGCGGCCCCGAGTTCGACCAATCGCGTGCGCAGCGTCCGCGCCGAGGACTCGTCGCGGGAACTGGCCGGGACAGGGCCCGCCGACCTTCCGTCCCCTGCGCGGACCGTCGCCGGGCGCGGCGCGCCGGTCGCCGGGGTGCCGTAGAGGCCGTTGCCGAAGCGGTCGCCGAAGCTGCGCAGGGCGCGTTTGAGGCCGTCGGTGACGGCGCCCTTGCAGGCGGTCTCATGCCCGTCGACGGTCGCCTCGGCCACCGCGTGGAAGCCGACGTCGGCGCGCGGCGGGGCGCCGGGGACGGTGACGCGCACCGGGGCGCTGTACACCTGGCTGCGCGTCACCTCGCCGGTCGCGGGATCGACGAGTTCGATCTGCCGCAGGGTCACGTCGCCCGCCAGTTCGTAGCCCCAGCCGCCGTAGCCGAAGACGTGATTGGCCTGGTCGATGACCACGTGGCCCTCGAGGTAGTCGTAGGTCTTGCCGGCGCGACCTCGGCGCTGCGCGACCAGGCCGGGGTCCAGCGGCTGCTCCAGGGCCGTGACGACGGCCGGGGGCAGGCTGTCCCAGAATAGATCGTGGCCCGCGTCGGACGCGGGGGCACGGTCGGTGTGGATTGCGGCGTCCGTGGGGACGCTGGTGGTGGTTCCGTTCGCGTGGATGCCATGGGCCATGGCAGGTCTCCTTGGTGTGGGGTGCCACAGGGTGTGGCGGCGTGATCGGGGCGGGCGTCCGCTGGGACGCCCGTGGGCGGCGCGCGCCGTCTCGCGGACGAGACGTGCGCCGTCATGTGGTGGGCATAGGCCCTCCTTGGGGTGATGGGTGGAACGGCCACGTTGGGCGGGATGGCGTTCCGCGTGGGTATCTCGGGTGCGGCGCCGGTGGCGCCAGATCAAGCGCCCGCAGACGGTTGGGGTCGCGGCGGCATCCCGCGGGCCTGGCGCGTGCGGCGCGCTAGCCGACGATGCGCGCCGCCTGCGCCAGGCGGCGCCGGAAGGCGGTCCGTCCGTGGGGGCGCGTCGCGAGGTCGGCCACGTCGCCAACACCCGCAGGCAGGGTCACGACGGCCGCGCGGTGCCGCAGCAGGTCCCCCAGCTGCGCGGCCGCCGCCCGGCCCGCGGCGTCCGCGTCGAAGGCGAGGAAGACCCTGGGGCAGCCCCGCAGGCTGGCCGCGATCCGCTCGACGCCTTGGGTGCCCAGCGCGGCGCCGGCCGGCAGGCCCCACTGCGCCAGCACCAACCAATCGACGAGGCCCTCCGTGAGCACCGTCCACGGTGGGGCGGGACCCAGCCGCCCGCGCCCAAGCACCGGCTTGGGGCCGGGCAGCGCCTGGAACCGGGGCGTCCGGTCGGGCGCGACGGCGCGGCCTGCGAGCCAGCGGACGCATCGGCCGACGACCTCGGGGACGACCACCATCCCGGCGAACCGTTCCGCGCCCTTCGCGGTGAAGAGCCCGGACGTCCGGAGCCGCCGCTCCGAGAAGCCCGCCGCCGCCAGGTCCCGCCGCAGCCCGTGCCCCGGCGCGTAGCCGAGGCCCAGGTGGGCTGCGGCGTCGCGACCGATGCCGCGGGCGATCAGGTACGCCTGGGCCTCCGAATGCCGGCGCAGGTGCCCGGCGTAGAACCGCGCCGCCGCCGTCAGCAGGGCCACGTCGCGGGGAGGCCCCACGACGGGTGTGGCGGGCGGTGCCGGGGCCGGACGAGGGGCGGCGACCGACGCCGGCCCGTGGCCCCCGTCCAGCCATCGCATGGCTTCGGGCAGGGTCAGGTCTTCGGTCCGCTGGATGAAGTCCAGCACGTCACCGCCGGCCCCACAGCCGAAGCAGTACCAGCGCTCCGAGTCGGCGTACACCGTGAAACTGCCCGTGGCCTCGGCGTGGAAGGGACAGACGCCCTGGCGGACCCGGCCCCGGCCCCGCAACCGCACGCCCGCCGCCTCCACGACGTGGCCCAGGGGGTGACGGCGCTTGAGGGCGGGAATGTCGACCAGCGCGTGCGTTCCGCTCATGCCGTCCCGCCCCGCAGCGGCTTCAGCCCCCGCAGGCTGCGGCGCGAGACGACTGTGCCGGTCTGCCAGCGCATCCCCAGCACGGCGATCACCTGCAGGGCGCCATCCGGCCTGGGCGCGAGCGCCGCCGCCCGGCCGGTGCCCGGGCTGTAGACCGGCGCCGGCTGCTCGCCAAAGCGCCGCCGTGCCAGGCCCAGCCACTCGGCGTAGGCCCAACGGGCGTCCGGCGTCGCCGCCCTCGCGGTGTCCGCCCCGGCGAGGGCGGACAAGGCTCCGTCGAGATCGCCCGCCTGCCGCCGGCGGCGGGCGTCAAGGATGCTGCGGGTCACGGGGTGCGACGGCGCGGGCGTCGCACCCGGGCTCAGGGTTGCCCTCGTCATCGTCTCCTCCGTCTGTGGTGGGCGTATGTCGCCCGGTTCCGTCTGACCTCGGTCCTGCATGGGCACCTCCTGGGGTGCGATCCCACGTCGGCATCCGGGACGCGGGATGTGGGTGATGGATGGGTTGACGCTGGACGCACGCCGCCTCCGGTCGGATGCCGGACGCGGAGGACGGCGTGGCTTGACGACGGCGCAGCTCGCCCGAGGCTCGTCGTGGGACGTGGTGGCCAGACCTGCGGCATGGAAGCGACCGACCGCCGCGCGCGGCGGTTCAGGTCAGACAGGCAACGTTTGGCCCACAGCTCCAGCGGGCATGTCTGGCTTGGGGGACTCGCTCGCCGACCCGTAGGTGAGCCGTGGAACGCGGCGCTGGGCCTGTCCTCAGGCGCCGCTGGCGAGCCGCAGCCCGTCCGTCACGCCGGCGGCTGGGCGGGGGCAGCGCGTGGTCCGTCGACCGACGCAGGGCACACCCCTCCCAAGGCGTCCCGACGTTCGCGGCGGACGGCAGGGGAGCTCGGCTCAACCCCGCGACCGTTGCTCGCTGCGGGCAGCGTGTGTCCCTCGTGGGCGACCGGGCGGAGAGCGAGGCTCGATCCGCGACGGCGTGCCCGGGTCAGGGACAGGACCCGCCAGGTTTCTTGGGCAGGAAACGCTGGCCAAAGCCTGACAACGCCCTGAGTATGGCCGACCGCATGGGCGGATGGAAGGGGTTCGGCGCCCTCCAGCCCCAGGTACTTGCGCCAGTGCAGCGGCACTGGCGCAACCCCCGTGGACGCCCGCTGGCGCACGCCGCGTCGATCTACCGCCACCACAGGCCCAGGGTGAGGATCCGGCGGACCCAGCGCCGCAGTTCGCGCCGGGCCCGCTCCGTCTGGAGGTCCGCCAGCGCTCGTCGCCGCCAGCGCAGGTAACCCTCCCGCTCGGACGGATGTATCGCATACGTATCCGGCGGCAGGGTCAACTCGTACTTCCCGATCATGGCAATCTCCAACGCCATGATCCGCTCGCGGGTCTTCACCTGGTCGAGCTTCGTGCCCTCCTCGCGCCGCTGGTTCAGGTGCCGCCACTCCACCACCGCCGGCATCCCTCGACCGTA
Organism: Chloroflexota bacterium; assembly: GCA_011523785.1. GTDB lineage: Bacteria > Chloroflexota > UBA11872 > UBA11872 > UBA11872 > UBA11872. Next base: position 6,018 of record WTFW01000152.1, read on the forward strand.
GGAGGCTTCCTCGCCCGGGCGCGGGTCGGCGGTGACCACGCCGCGCCGGCTCGGATCGTCGACCGCCCATGGCTGCGCAGGCGCCGTGGCCTCGGCACCGGCGGCCGTCCGCGGGCCCTGGCCCCGCTCCAGCCGCGCCATCCGTCGCGTCAGCGTCTGCAGCGCGTGCTCGGCGGCGTCCACACGGCGGACCGCCGCCCGCAGGTCGTCCGCAGCCGCGTCGTCACCGCGCCGCGCCTGCGCCACCGCGGTCTGCTGGGTCTCCAGTCGCTCGACCCGCTGAGCCAGGGCCTGCATCTCGTCCCGCTGCCGGGTTGCCGCCGCCTCGCCCTCGGCCAGCAGCCGCCGCTCCACCGTCACCCGCATCAACGGGGACAACGCGCCCCGCCGCAGGCTCGCCGCCAGCGTCCGGGGGTCCACCCCCAGATCCGCCGCCGCGCCCTTCAGTTTCCGGTCCCGCACCAGGTCGTGGAGCAGCGCCATCAGCCGCAGCTCGTGCACGTCCTCCACGCTCGGGCGCTTGCCCCCGACCGTTGTCCCGCGTCCCATCGATCTCGCCTCCCCGGACAGACCTGTCGTTTTCACCGAGGCCATTGCTCGTCTCCCGTCCGTGCGCCGTTGGCAAACCTGCGTGTCCTATAGGGGGCGCATGCGCGTCGCCGTGCAACCGAGCCTTATGTCGGAGTGCTCGCGGCGATGCAGCCCGCCGCTCGCGCTCCTTCCTATCGCACCTGGTCCACAACGCATGGGCATATGTGCACGCCACGGCCGTTCTCTGTACACCCCCAGGACATCACGTTCGACCCGCCAGCGTGCAGACCCTGGGAGGAGGGCCTGTGCGCAGGCCCTCCCCATAAGCCATTACGGCCGGACGCGCGGCTGATCACACTCGCTGGGCACGAACGACGACCCCATCACCGCAAAGGCATCCCGGTGGAACGACCCGCGCCCACGACGTCTGGCCCAGCCACCCGGTGGCGCGCCCTGGCCGGCGCGCTGCTGCTCACGGCGCTGCTGGCGATCCCGTCGAGCACCCTCGTCCTGGCCCAGGACCCCGCCGGCGCGGGCCTGACCCTCGTCAACGAGGACCGGGACCCAATCGAGCGCAAGGACGATGGGCGCTTCATCGCGCGCCCCCTCTTCAATCACGCAGTCGACGGTCTCCACTACGGCGTGCGCCACCCCGACACCGGCGCCTGGATCACGAGCGTGTATCAGGTGCATGGCGGAGCCACGCGGCGCGCCGACGGCTGGGAGTACAGCTTCGAGTACCCCGGGCTGGACGAGCAGCCCGAGCTCGACCCGGAGCAGACCTACCTCCTGGTCCTGCTGGTGGCCGGCGGCGGTGGGACACCCCACACCTTCCATGCCGTGATTCCGGTGTATCAGCCCACCGGGCTGTGGGACCAGGTGCTGAGCGCCCTGGACCCCGAGCGCTGGGCCAGGGCCTTTGCGCACTGGGTCATCGAGGGGGTCCACGGGACCCTCTGCGGCGTCGTGGAGCGCGCCAGCGACGCGGACGCCGCCGTCTGCGGGGGCGGATGACGCCTGGATGAGCGATATCTTCACCGGCACGCCGCCGGGGCTGACCTACTTGCACCCCCTGGTGATCCAGGCCTGGACGGTCGTCTGGGCCGTAGCCTCCGGCGCGTTGGTCGTCATCCTGGGCTGGCTGGGGCTGAGCCTCATCATGAGCGAGCACCTGGGCCAGTCCCAGGCGGGCTGGCGCGACGCGGTGCCCCGCCTGGTCCTCGGACTGGTGGCCGCCGCCACGTCGCTGTGGTGGTGCGCCCTGATCATCGACGTGGCCGACGCCGTCGCCGGCTTCGTGGCCACGTCGCTCGACATCACGCCCGGCGACCTGCTTCGAGCCTCGGGCGAGACGTTGCTCACCGCCGTCGCGGCCGGAAGCGTGGGCCTGGCCGTCCTCCTGGCGCTGCTCTATCTGATCTACGGCCTGTTCGTCCTCTACGTGGTGGTGCAGATGCTGCTGCGGCTGGCCCTCATCGACCTCCTGCTGGCGCTGGCGCCCATCACGTGGGGCCTGTGGATCCTGCCGCACACGGCGGGCTGGGCGCGGCACTGGTTGCGCACGTTCATGACGACGGTGTTCCAGCAGGCGGTGCAGCTCATTGCCCTGGCGTTGGCCTTTGGATTCCTGCAGGAGTTTGCGGGCATCGCCACCTTCGAGCCGGTCCAGGACCTCATCTGGAAACTGCTGCTGTCGCTGGCCTTCGTGTACCTGGCGACGCGCGTGCCATCGCTGCTGGGCCAAGCGGGAACCTTCGACGCCTGGCTGCGCACGCTCCACTACGGCATGGGCCTGCCCGGGTCCCTGGCCCGCTCCGCCCGGGCCGTCGGGATGCTGGCGGGTGGAGCCGCCGGCGGCCCCGCCGGGATGGCGGCGGGCGCCGCGGCTGCGGGATCGGGGCTGGCGGCCGGCGGCGCCCGATCGGCGGCGGACACCGCCACGCCATCGGGCCGTGGCGCGGGTGGCGGCGGAGCGCCCCGGAGCGCCAGCGAGTGATCACCCACGACATCCACCGGCAGGCGCGGGCTCGTGCCGATGACCCGAGGACGCGAGGCGGCGCGATGGGCCGGTAGCGCGGCGGCGCCCGCACGCAACGCGAACGAACGACGGAACCACGAGTGAAGGAATCACTCAGCTATGAGAGGAGACACACGAATGGCACAACTGACCCAGACCATCTCGAACTTGGTCGGGATCCTGCTGGGATTGGTCGGCGCGGTGGGCGTCGGCTTCTTCATCTACGGGGCCTATCTGTACCTGACGGCCTCGGGCGCGCCCCACCAGATGGAACGCGGCAAGAGCGCCATGTTGACCGCCGTCGCCGGCATCGTGCTGGCGATGGTGGCCTACGGGATCGTCGGACTGGTGATGAACGCCGTGGTGAGCCCGGCGGTGACGCCCAGCCTGCCCACCCCCATCACGCC
>WTFW01000135.1 GCA_011523785.1 Chloroflexota bacterium
GCCATACACTGGCTACACGCCCGCCGGCTAGGGAGCACCAATGAGCACGACGGCCACAGCGCCGACCAGTAGCGCGGATGGGGTGACCTGGGACCTCAGCATCCTCTACGACAACCCCGACGACCCCAAGCTCGTGGCGGATCTCGACGCCGTGACGGAACGCGCCGAAGCCTTCGAGAAGCGCTACCGCGGCCAGGTCGCCGGCCTCGACGCGGCCGGCCTGCGCGACGCCGTCACCGAGCTGCAGGACATCCACGAGGCCATGGACCACCCCGCCATCTACGCCCACCTGCTGCACGCCGGCAAGACCGACGAGCCAACCCACGGCCGCCTGGTGGCCCTCACCCAGGAACGAAGCACCGCCATCAACAAGCACCTCATCTTCTTCGACCTGGAGTGGATCGAGGTGGACGACGAGCGAGCCGAGGACCTCATGGCCGACCCGGTCCTCAAGGACTTCGCCTACCTGCTACGCCTGGAACGCCGCTACAAGCCCCACCGCCTGTCCGAGGGCGAAGAGCAGCTGCTGGACGAGAAGGCCAACACCGGCAGCCGCGCCTGGAGCCGGCTCTTCGGCGAGCTCACCAGCCGCCTGACCTGCGAGGTCACCATCGAGGGCGAAACCCGCACCCTCACCGAGGCCGAAACTCTCGCTCTCAGCTACCACCCCGACCGCGAAACCCGGAAGTCCGCCGCCGCCGGCATGACCCAGGCCCTGCGCGACAGCCTCCACCCCCTCACCTACGTCTTCAACGTCCGCCTCCAGGACCACGCCACCGACGACCGCCTGCGCAGCTACCCCACCGCCATGTCGTCACGCAACCTGGCCAACCAGATCACCCAGGAGTCGGTCGACGCGCTGGTCGCCGCCTGCGTGCGCGGCTTCCCCATCGTGGGCCGCTACTACCGGCTCAAAAGGCGCCTGCTGGGCCTGGACGAGCTGTTCGACTACGACCGCTACGCCCCGCTCAGTTCCGATCTGCCGTCCTACGACTGGGCCACCGGCAAGGACGTCGTGTTGGAGAGCTACCACGCCTTCTCCGAGACCCTTGGCGGCATCGCCCAGCGCGCCTTCGACGAGCGCTGGATCGACGCCGAGCTGCGCCCGGCCAAGCGCGGCGGCGCCTTCAGCATGGGCGGCACCCCCAGCACCCACCCCTACATCCTGGCCAGCTACACCGACACCGTCCGCGACGTGATGACCCTGGCCCACGAGTTGGGCCACACCGTCCACCAGTACCTTTCCTACGGCGTCGGCTACCTGCAGGCCCACACGCCCCTCACCACGGCCGAAACCGCCTCGGTCTTCGGCGAGATGATCGTCTTCCGCCGCCTGCTCGACGCCCAGCCCACCGCCGCCGCCCGCCTGGGCCTGCTGGCCAGCAAGATCGAGGACCACTTCGCCACCGTCTTCCGCCAGATCGCCATGCACAACTTCGAGTTCCGCGCCCACCAGGCCCGCCGCGAGGAGGGCGAGCTATCGTCCGACCGCCTCAGCGACCTCTGGTTCGAGGCCAACGGCGAGATGTTCGACGGCTCGGTCACCCTGCGCGAGGACTACCGCATCTGGTGGAGCTACATCCCCCACTTCATCGGCTCGCCCTTCTACGTCCACGCCTACGCCTTCGGCGACCTGCTGGTGCTGGGCCTGCTGCAGCGCTACCAGGAGCAGGGCGACGCGTTCGAACCGCGCTACATCGAAATGCTCTCCAGGGGCGGCTCCGTCAGCCCCAACGCCCTCCTCCAACCCTTCGGCATTGACCTGGCCGACCCCACCTTCTGGGACGGCGGCGTCCGCGTCCTCGGCGACCTCGTCCGCGAAGCCGAAGCCATGGCCGCCGAGGCCGGGGCGTGACCACGTCCAACGGCCTGCCGCAAGCAGTGGGCTTACCGGCCACTGGTATGGCGGAGCCGGCCGCTCCGAATCCCTCTCCTGGGAGACCTTTACAAAACGCCCCACGTCCTCGAATTTGCAGCCGCGTCTTAGTCCCTCTCCTGGGGGAGAGGGTTGGGGTGAGGGGTCTTCCGCGCAACCGCCTTCGGCTAACCCAGAAGTCTCTACTGAGAGACAGTTCGCGTGCGGGTCTTCGCCGCTTAGCCCACGACTTGGCGAAGGAGGCAATGTGATCACCGAAAACGGCGTCCTGCAAGCCGTCGGCGCCCCCGCCATCAGCATGGACGACGCCTGCGCCGTGGTCGCCGAGGCCCTGCGCGCCTCACCCTCCGGCGAGCGCCGCTTCCTGGTGCTGGTCCCGGACTCGACCCGCAAGGCCCCCGTGGCCGAGGTCTTCCGCGCCATCCATGACGCCGTCGACGGCCGCGCCGACCGCGTGGACGCCATGATCGCCCAGGGCACCCACGGCCCCATGTCCGAGGCCGAAAAGTCCGCCTGGGTCTTCGGCGAGCACCGTTACCCCCGCAGCACCGTCTTCGACCACGACTGGGACGACCCCAACGCCCTCACGCCCCTGGGCGTGGTCCCGCTGGACGATCAACTCGACCGCTTCGGCGAGAACCGCCGGTACGCCTCGCTCCTCGGCTTCGACAACGACATGCGCATCCGCGTCAACGCCAAACTGCTCGAGTACGACCGCCTGGTCCTGCTAACCCGCGTGCAACCCCACGAGGTCGCCGGTTTCGCAGGCGGCGCCAAACAGATCTTCCCCGGCGTCTCCGGCCCCGAAATGATCAGCCTGCTCCATGCCATCGGCAGCCTGCGAACCAACCGCGGCATCCACGGCGTCATCCCCAACCCCGTCCGCGACCTGATCGACGACATGGCGCTGAACCTGCCGGTGCCCATCACCTCCATCGGGCTGGTCATCGACGACGACAGCGACGCCATCAACGGCGCGTTCGTTCAGCCGGACGGCTGGCGCGAGTGCGTGGAACAGGCCGCCGAATTGAGCGCCGCCGTCAACATCCGCTACGTCCCCCGCCGCGTCCGTCGCGTGGTCGCGGCCCTGCCCCGGCGCAAGGACGGCAGCTGGCTCTACCCGGACTTCTGGACCGGCGCCAAGGGTGTGCTAAAGACCGAGGACGCCGTGGCGGACGGCGGCGAACTGGTGGTCTGGGCGCCCAATATCGACTCCATCTCCGACGCCCACGGCGAGCTGATCGGCGCCATTGGCTATCACACCTACGCGTACTTTCTGTCGCGGCCCGAGTCCTGGCAGCGCGCCGGCGCCACCCCGCTGGCCCTCAACGGCAGCGCCCTGGTCAAAGGCGAAGGCCGCATGGTGGCCGGCCGCGAAGTCCCCCGCATCGACGTGCGCATCGCCACCGCCATTCCGCCCGAGGCCTGCGCCCGCATGAACATCGGCTACGAAGACCCCGACGCCGTCGCCGCCGAAATCGCCGCCACGCCCCCCAACGCCATCACCGACGACCGCCTCATCGTCCCCAACGCCGGCGGCGTCCTCTGGCGCTACCGGGCCGGCTAGGCGACGCAGGCTCTCTGGAGTACTCAATGCTGGACGCCCAGGCTTTCTTCTTTGATCTCGACGACACGCTGGTCGACTTCGGCAAGGCCCGCCGCAAGGCCCTCATCGCCCTAGCCGGCCAACTGGCCGCGCGCGTCCCGAACCAGTCGCCGGACCAGCAACGGGACCTCCAGTCCCGCATCGTCGAGGACCGCACGCGGCGCGGGATGGACATGCCCCAGGTCGGCGACTTTCGGGTCACCCGCATCCGCATCTGGAACGAAGTGCTCGCCTTCATCGGCGCCCCCGGCCTGGCCGACCCCGGCCAACTGACGGACGACCACGACCTGCTGACCCGCCAGAACCTTGAGCTCTACCCCGACGCCGACGCCTCCATCCGCTGGGCGAACGAACGCTTCCAGGTCACCGGCATCATCACCAACGGCCCCAGCGACGTGCAGTGGGGCGAGGTCTACGCCGTCGGGCTGGAAGACCGCGTGGACCGCGTGATCGTCGCCGGCGACATCGACGCCTTCAAGCCCGACCCGCGAATCTTCGAGGCCGCCCTCCAAGGCCTTGGAATCCCTCCGCGCTCCGCAGTCTTCGTCGGTAACTCCGCCGCCCACGACGCCGCCGGCGCCATCCAGGCCGGCTGGTCCGCCATCTGGCTCAACCGCGACGACGACACCTATCCATCGTCGCTTCCGCCGCCCACCGCCACCGTCACGACACTCGACGAAGTGCCGGCCCTCTTCGGCTGACGGTGAAGCTCTTCCTCAAGGTCTCGCTCTTCACCCTGGTGGTGCCCGGCACGATTGCTGTGCTCGTTCCCCTGTTGATCAAGTGGGACCGGCCGGTCGCCGGCGGCGCAAGCCTCTGGCTCGGCGTCTGCCTCCTCGCCCTCGGAACGGTTCTCTATCTCCGCTGCGTCTGGGACTTCGCGGTCTCCGGTGGCGGCACCCCCGCGCCCATCGACGCCCCCAAGCGCCTGGTAACCAACGGCGTCTACCGCTACTCCCGCAACCCTATCTACGTCGCCGTCCTCATCGCCATCGCCGGCTGGGCCAGCCTCTTCCAGGCCCCGGTCCTGCTGATCTACGGCGTCGCCCTCTTCGCCCTCTACACACTCGTCGTCCAACGCCACGAAGAGCCCCACCTCGCCCGCGAATTCGGCGACCAATACACCGCCTACACCGCAACCACCCCCCGCTGGCTCCCCCGCCTTCGCCGAAGAGAACGCCGCTAACCAGTCCCCGCCGTCGTCTCCTCGATCAGCCAATCCACCACGGCTTCCAGGGCGTGCTGTTCGCTGGCGCCGCTCCTTCGTTCGGACTCGTAGACGGCCAGTTGCCGGTGGGCGCTGGTGCCGCGGGCCAGGATGGTGCGCACGTGTTCCGCTTCGGCCACGCAGTCCAGCCGTTCGGCGTCCTCGCGGATCAGGTCCAGCAGCTCCTCCATCAGCACGTCCAGCGGCTTGATGCGGTTCTGGCCGAAGTCCACCAGCCCGTTATCGATCCCGTAGCGCTGCGCGCGCCACGAGTTCTCGGCCAGCAGCGCCAGCGGGTACATGCGCCAGCGCTGGTTGGCGCGGCGCATCCGCGCCAGCAGCGAAACCGTGCACACGTACAGCGCGGCGATGCAGACCGCATCGTCCAGGCTGGTGCAGGCGTCGGTAATCCGCATCTCCAGCGTCGGCAGCCGCGCGTGCGGCCGCGCGTCCCACCAGACCTTGGTCGGGTCGTCGATCAGCCCGGCGTCCAGCAGGCTCTGGATCATGCGCTGGTACTCGCCGTCGCTCTCGAACCGCTCCGGCATCCCGGTGCGCGGCAACTCGTGCAGAATCGTCAGGCGGTAGCTGCGCAGCCCCGTGTTTCGACCCTGCCAGAACGGCGACGAGGTGCTCAGCGCCAGCAGGTGCGGCAGGAAGTAGGTCACCTGGTTCAGCACGTCGATCCGGTCCTGCGGATCCGGGATCCCCACGTGCACGTGCATCCCGCCGATCACCATCCGTTGCGCCAACGTCTGCATGTCCTCCGTCAGCGCCTTGTAGCGCTCCCGGTCCGTGGGCAACTGCCGCGACCAGAGCGCAAACGGATGGGTGGAGGCGGACATGATTCGCAGTTCGTGCGCCGCCAGCGTCTCCGCCAGGGTGCGCCGCAACGTCGTCAGCCGCTCGCGAACCTCGGCGATCGAGCCGCACACGCTGGTGCCGACCTCGATCTGCGAGCGCAGCAGTTCCGGGCTCACGCTGCCCACTTCGGCTGGGACGGCCGCCTCGCACTCGTGCAGCAGCGCCCGCGGCGGGTTGGCCACCAGGTCCCGCGTGTCGGGATCGACGATCAGGTACTCCTCTTCCACCCCGATCGTGAACTCCGGCAACCCGTCAATAAAAGCCGTCACGCTCTTGTCCCCGGCAACATCCGGCGCCATGCTACGCGGCCGCAATCAGCACGAATGTTTCACGTGAAACATTCGAGCCGGCCCGGTGGCCGGTTGTGGGTCACATTCGTCGTTCCCTTCACTCCGCAGCGAGCCGTCGTCTTTGCTCCCTCTCCTGGGGGAGAGGGTTGGGGTGAGGGGTCTTCCGGGCACCCAAAGCTCAAAGTGACCCACCACCTGTTGGCCGCCCAACAGTCCTCGCGGGTACCCTGCGCGCATGATCAAGATTGGCTTGCGTCTCGTCGACCTCTCGAACGACCACCTGCAATACGCGGCGCAGATTGGCGTGGACGGCGGCACCCTGCGCACCGACGAACTGCCGGGCGTGGCGGAAACGGGTCATGTCGACGCCGCCGGGCTGCGCGACCTGCTGCAGCGGCTCGATGCCCTGGACCTCGAACTGGCCGGCATGGAACTGCGCCGCGCCCGCATCGCCGGCGTCCTGCGCGGCGATCCCGAAGGCGCGCGGGAGATCGACGACCTCTGCGAGACGATCCGCGTCCTCGGCGGCGAGGGCGCTCCGCTGGTCACCTGCGGCTTTTCCGTGGCCCACGCCGACGAGCACATCCAGGCCTGGCGGGGCTACAAGGATCTGCCCGGTGGCCGCGCCGGCACCGAACTGCGCACCTTCGACGCCGCCTGGGTCGAGGAGTCCGACCTGGTCACCTGGGGCGTCGAGACCGGCGACCCGGCCGTGCGCGTGCCCGAGGCCGAGGTCTGGCGCCGCATGGACGGCTTCATGGAACGCGTGCTGCCCGCCGCCGAATCCGCCGGCGTGCGCCTGGCCTTCCACCCCAACGACCCGCCCCTGCCGCTTTACCGCGGCGTCGAGCAGCCGTTCATCGATCCCGACGGCCTGGGACGCCTCTTGGACCGCTACGACAGCCCCAACGTCGGCCTGCTGTTTTGCCTGGGCACCATGCAGGAGACCGGGGAGGACATGCCGGCCGCCCTGCGCCGCTTCGGCGAGCGCGGCAAGCTCTTCAACATCCACTTCCGCAATGTTCGCGGCATCATTCCGCGCTTCGAAGAGGTCTTCCAGGACGAGGGCGACTACAACGCCGCCGACCAGATGCGCACCCTGCACCAGGTCGGATTCGACGGCTTCGTAATGCCCGACCACTACCCCGGCCTGGTGGGCGACAACGAAGCCCGCGAACGCGCCCGCGCCTGGTGCGTCGGCTACCTCCGAGCCCTCATCCAGGCCACCGCCCTCTAAGCCGCAAAACGTCCCGGGACGTACGATCAGCGCGGTGTGGGGCCGTGGGCGCTGAGGTGCAGAAGGATGGGCCGCATGAGTGATCCGGTGAAGGTTGGATTTGTGGGGGCGGGGCATTTGGCGAGCCTGGTGCATTACCCCTCGCTGGACGAGATCGAGGCGACGGACCTGCGCGCGATTTCGGAGCTGGACGAGGACCGCCTGACCGCAACCGCCGACCAGTACGACGTGCCCGGCCGCTACAGCGACTATCGCCAGATGCTGGAGCGCGAGGACCTGGACGCCGTCTACGTGGTCATGCCCCCGCACCTGCTGCACGACATCGTGATTGACTGCCTGCAGGCCGGGAAGCACGTCTTCATCGAGAAGCCGCCGGGCGTCTCCACCTACGAGACGGAGGCCTTCGCCTGGTACGCCGAGCAGCACAACTGCCTGACTATGACCGGCTTCAACCGCCGCTTTATCCCGCTGCTACGCCACTGCAAGTCGGTCGTGGAGGCCGCGGGACCCATCCACATGGCCGCCGCGCGGTTCCACAAGTTCGACACCTGGCCCGACCAGTACGGCTTCTACCGGGGCTCCGTCAGCCACCTGAACTCGGACATCGTCCACGCGATCGACGCGCTGCGCTTTCTGGCCGGTGGCGAGGTGGTCGAGGTGAACGGCCACACTCGAGCGCTGGGCCGCCCCTACATGAACGTACACGCCGCGCTGATCGAGTTCTCCACCGGCTGCTCGGGCGTATTGCTGGCCAGCCGCCGCGCCGGCGCCCGCCGCCACACCTTCGAAATCCACGGCGGCGACATCTCCGCCTACTGGGAGGACGGGGTCGAGGGCATGATCTACCGCGACGACTCGACTACCCCGGAGTTCGTACGGGGAGCCGACCTGGTTGGCGACGTCCGGCACCGCGTCTCCGGCTTCCACGCCGAGAGCCTCCACTTCATGGACAGCATCCAGGCCGGCACGCAACCCCTCACCAACTTCGCCGAAGCCGCCAAAACCATGCGCCTCGTCGACCAAATCGCGGCCGACGTGCGCTAACCGCCGGGGCGCCTTGCGGTCGCAAAGCCGCCCTTTGATCAGTTGCTGGTGGACAGCCGACCTACCAAGCCCGCCAGATCCGCTCGCTGGGACCGGTTCATTCGTGAATTGGAAAGGAACTGGCTCCAGCCGATGAACCGCTTGCCCAGCAAATCGCCGCTGAACACTGATGTCCCAAGGCTCTTGTACATCCGCTGCTCGAATCGCGTCCCGAAGATGCGTTCGAGCCGCCTAACCACCGTCTTGCCATTGCCCAGCAGCAACCTGATGTTGGGACTCTCCCGTAGCACTTGCTCAAAGAACGGACGGCCATCCTCGATCAACCTGTCTTGGACCCGCCTGTCCAAATCCGACCATAGGGGATCGGTGGGCCACTGCACGACATCCATGGAACAGGCCAGGTCCGGCTTACGAGAAACGTAGAGGCCACCGTAGGACGCGCCGCACGCGTTGAGAATTGGCTCCAACACCGTGAAATACCTGTACCTATTGTTCTCGAAGTACCGCCGCTTCCCTTCCCACACCTTTTCGGCTCCGCCTTCGCTTAATGGCGGGTAGTCGCCACGGTGCCAGACGCCATGAGGATTGATGCCGACCGTCGCGACGACGGCTTCGTTCACATGGCCTTCGACAACGTGCGGTAGCGCTCCGGCTGGCACGCAGCAACCGCTAGGCGGCGTTGCGTCCCGGATGTACGCGGGGTAGTCCATCCCTCCGGTCATGTATCGACGCTCCCTGTAACAAGCAGCGGCCACCATACGCCCGGGCGTTCGGCCATCCGTACCCGCCTACCTCCGCAGCCTCCGAGCCGCCTCAGGCGCTTTGCAGGTACTCCAGGGC
>WTFW01000204.1 GCA_011523785.1 Chloroflexota bacterium
GTTTCCCCCTATATCGGGGAACTGTATGAGGGCTTCCGGGGTCAGACCTCGCCCGAGGACATAGAGACCCTATTTCAACTGATCACCCTATACGCGACCGCGCCGCGACTTGATCCGGTCTACTACTCGACGTACGAGACGAGCCTGCGGACCCTGGCGGAGACTCGTGCCGACCAACCGGATGCTGTGTTTTCCGACGCCGTGAACAGCGTGCTGAGCCAGAACCACTTTCGAAGGCGACCGCTCACGCTGGAGCTCTTGGACGAACTCAGCATCGAGCGCGCCGAAGCGGTGTACGCCGACCGGTTCGCGGATCTGGGCGACGCCACTTTTGTTTTTGTGGGCGCGTTTGAGTGGGACTCCCTGCGGTCGTTGACTGAGACGTATGTGGCCAGCCTGCCGACCACCGGACGAGTGGAGCAGTGGCGGGACATTGGGGTCGACCCGCCTTCCGGGCTGGAAGACCACGTGGTGCGCAGCGGCATCGAACCGCGTAGCCGGACGCGTTTGTACTTTGCCGGGGACCTGGAGTGGAACGACCAGGAGGCGCTGACCCTGACGGTGATGGCCGAAATGCTCACGATTCGACTACGTGAGCGATTGCGCGAGCAGTTGGGCGGCACCTATAGCGTGGGCGCCGGCGCTCGAGCAAGTCTGCTCCCGGATGCCGAGTACCGAATATCCATAGGTTTCGGCAGCGATCCAGCACGCGCGGACGAGCTCTTGTCGGAAGTGTTTGCGGAGCTGGATTGGCTGCGCGACGGGGGCGAGCAGGAGTACCTGGATACGGTGAAGGAACTGTTACGCAACCCGCGCGAGGAGCAGTTGCGCGAGAACGGGTTTTGGCTGGGTCAGATCCAGAGTGCACTGCAACGGGGCCAGGATTTCGGCGGGATTGGCGACTTCGAAGATCGCCTGGATGCTCTGACCCTCGAGGACGTCGTCGCCGCGGCCCAGCGGTACTTGACCGAGGACCGCTACGTGCGCGTGGTGTTACTGCCCGAGGAGGGCTAGCTGTACTGACCACAGAGGTGTGAGACACGGCTGCCGGGTGGCAGACCGCCCAGAGAGCCGTGGGGCGTAACCGAACGCCGGTGGTAAACGAGAACGCCATGTCGCCATTGCGCGGCTCGCCGAGGCGTGACGATGACCGGCGAATTCAGCAGGCGGAACCAGGGTGGCCAGCTAGTCGCATCCTGTTGCGTGCCACCTCAAGCCCGCGAGGGTCTGGGCCGTTCCCGATGCACTCAGCCGGAGTTGGCGATGTCGTTTCGCTCCCATTCTTCTCGCAGCAGCCCGTAGCGAAGTTCGTCGAGGATCCGGCCGCGATGCACCCAGTGCCGGCGAAGCAGAGCCTCGCGCTGCATGCCGAGCCGCTGCAAGAGCCGCGTGGACCGGACATTCGGAGCGGCGGCCGTGGCGGAGACCTTGAGAATCGGGAGCCGTCGAAAGGCGATGTCGACGAGGTCCGACACAGCTTCGGTCATGATTCCGCGACCCCACAGCCAGCGGGCCAGTTCATAGCCGATTTCTGCCCGCAACTGCTGGCGCGCAATCCGCAGGCTCACTCCACCAACCACATGGCCCTCGTGCTCAAGGGCCCAAACACACCGTTCGCGCGGATCCGCCAGGACTTGTGTGGCGACAAAGTGGTCCGCGTCTGCTCGCTCAAACGGCTGCGAGACGGGAAGGAATTGCACGATCTCCGGGTCGCGCCGATATACGTAGACGTCGTCAGCGTCGGCAACGCTGAACGGCCGCAACAGGCTCCGGGGTGTCGGTATTGCCTCCGGCAGCGGCGGCCAATCGCCGGCGGTCACCCCACAACGCGCCGCTCGACCGACGGCCGCGGAATCAGCGCCAGCGCCAGGCTGGCTTCCAACACGTCGTCAATCGCCCGGCGCCCGATCGCGTCCTTCGCCACCAGCAGGGCGTCGCGGAATGCTTCAAGCGTGATGCCGAGATCGCGGTCGCTGTGTGCCGAGCTGTGCCGTGGATGGGTATTGAACAGGACGCCCCGCCTGGCGGTTTCCTGCGCCACCAGCACGTTGAGCTTCTTTGATTCCTCCGCATCGAACGGCTCGGTGAAGCTGAAGCCTGGCGTGGCGGGCAGCCCTGCGACGTCGACCGGCAGGTCCATTTCGTCCAGGACTTCCCGCATGCCCGATTGCAAGCGCTCGCCGTAGTCGGCCAGTTGCGCCGGTACGTCGCGCCGCTCGATTTCGTTCAGCGTCGTGATCGCCGCCGCAATGCCCACCAGGTCGCTCCAGTAGGTGCTGCTGACGAACATGTTCGACGCCGGCTCCATGACCCAGCGTCGGCCGACGACCGCGCCCATGGCATACCCATTAGAGATTGCTTTGGCGAAGCACGCCAGGTCCGGGACCACGTCCACGAAGTCCTGGATCCCGGTGGCGCTATACCGGAAATTGGTCGTGACCTCGTCAAAGATCAGCACCACGTTCTCGCGCGTCGCAAGCTCACGCACGCCCGCCAGGTAGCCGGCCGGCGGCGCTTCGCCCAGCAGGATCGGCTCCATCATGATCGCGGCCACCTGGCCGCGATGCTGCTCCAGCAGCTGCTCCAGCGGTTCCAACTCGCCCCACGGGAACGGGATGGATGTGCCCCGCAGCGCTTTGGGCACCCCGGTCGGCTGGATGTTCGGCACCGCAAACGGATCGAACGCCCCCTCCTGCAAATGGCCTGCCGCCAGGTACCAGTCATGCCACCCGTGGTAGCCGCTGAAGAGCACCACGTCTCGCCCCGTGGTCCCACGCGCAATGCGCACGGCTATGCCGCATGACTCGCCGCCGCCCTTCGAGAACCGCACCATCTCCGCGCACGGGATCCGCTCGATCAGCAGCTCCGCCAATTCGATTTCGCGCTCGCTGTTCAGCGAGTACGTCGTGCCCTTGCCGATCTGCTCGATGACCGCCTGGTCCACGACGTCGTCGGCGTAGCCCAGGATCGCCGACGTTACTGACATGCCGTAGTCCAGGTACTCCACGCCTTGGTCATCCCAGATGCGCGAGCCCTTGCCGCGCTCGGCGTACACGGGGGCCACCCCGTTGGCGAAGGCGTACGGCCGCCGGCTGATGAGTTGGGATCCTCCGGGAATCACCCGGTTGGCGCGTTCCCACAGGCTGTAGGAACTCGCTACGTCGTGTGCGCGGGGTCTTTCACGTCAGGCCGCCTTTACCTGAGGGAACGCAGCGTTGAATCGCCGTCGCCGGAAGGGCACCTTCACGGTAACGCCGGCGCTTCGGGATGCCAACGCGGTTGGGACGGTTGGGCGGTGCGTGGCCTCGCTGATTCCGGTCCAGACCGGATGTTTTCGCCTGCAGGGGTTGAGTCGGGTCGGGACTGCAGCCGTGTGATTCGGGGCCATGATGCGAATTGGGGCGGCGCGGCAAGGCACCATGGACTCGTCCCATTCCAATCAGTGTGTGCTCTTGCAGTATCAAAGTCGGCTGCTTAAGCCGAGTCCACAGCGGAGGCGCGCGGCGATTGCCGTCGCACGTCGGCTCCGGTCTTCCGAGCCACCGTTTGACAGTCGACCTTAATGCAGGCCGATCTAGAGAGACGAACCGAGGCGGCACGACGTGGACTATTCGGCCACGGACTCACCCCGAGGGTTTCATTGCCAGGATTGGTGACTTGCCTGGTCTTGGTTGTGATTGCGGCGGTGTATGCACGCAGCCTTGACAATTACTTTCAGTCGGACGACTTCGATTGGCTGTACACCTACGGCCAGCGGGCGGCGACTGTCGGCACCGCGCAGGCCGTGCTGGCGCTGCCGGATCCAGCCGCCGTTGATCCCGCGGATCCATTTACCTGGAACTACCGCCCCACAACGGCACTGCTTGTCAATGTGCTGTTTCGCATGTTTGGGGTGGTGGCTCCGGCTGGGTACCACTCAGTGCTGATTGCCGGCCACCTGGTTGCGTCGGCGCTTGCGGGAGTACTGGCCAGCCGCCTCACAAGGTCCGGCTGGATCGGGGTGGCTGTCACCGCGGTATTTGGGCTTCACTTCGCGCACGTAGAGACGGTGGCCTGGTTTGGCTCGATTGCCGAGATCGTAGCTGGCGTGTTGGCGCTGGGGGCGACGATTGCGTTTCTTCAGTTTCGTGATTCGTGC
Source organism: Chloroflexota bacterium (assembly GCA_011523785.1). Lineage (GTDB taxonomy): Bacteria > Chloroflexota > UBA11872 > UBA11872 > UBA11872 > UBA11872. The sequence goes on from WTFW01000204.1 coordinate 4,139, forward strand.
TGGCCGACTTGGGCCTGGACAGCAGTTGCTCTGTACGGCCTGGCGCTGGGGTCGAACCCGACGGCAGCGCCGATCCTCGGCCTGTTTGTGCTGGTGGACGCCTGGCGGTTCGTTCGCGGCGCTGGACGATCCTGGAGTGAGTATTGGATTTACGTGCCGCTATTGGCGCTGGCCGCCGTGTACCTCGCGATAGAAGCCGCCGCGTTGGGCGTCGCGGCCGGAAGCGGCGGCTACGGATACAGCGTTGGCGCTCACGTGCTGCTAAACGCTCTCTGGTATCCCACGGTTCTTGTCGCGCCGTTCACCGAGTCTGAGCTCTTTGACGTTCACCTGGCACTGAAGGGCGCACTGGAGGGGACCAGGTCGCTGGCCGACGCCGCGGCTACGCCGCACTTCCTGCCCGTGGTCATCGCGAACATAGCCGTCGTCGGCGCGGCTGGTCTTGCTTTAGTCCGTGGACCGGGTTGGGCACGAGTAGCCGTTGGGGCAGCGTTGGCTCTTGAAGCGCCGTTTGTTCTGCTCGGCGGGACGATGTTTCACTTCGCCTATCTGCCGGGGGTGTTTGTCCTAACGCTTGGCGTGGCCGGTCTTGCCGGAACTGTCCGCGCGATTGGTGGCTCGTCGCCCAACTCCGTGACGATGACCGGTGCCTTGCTGGCTATATCGGTGGGACTCCTGGCCTGGCAGACTCACGGCCGGCTGGATGATTGGGAGTTCGCGTCGGGTCTCAGCCATCGGCTGGTGCAAAGCGCGCACGTTGAACTGGGGGAGGTGCCGGCGGGATCGACGGTAATTGTTGGGGATCTGCCGAATACTGTTAACGGCGCCTTTGTCTTTCGCGAGGGATTTCCAGCGGCTCTGAAGGTCACGTCTGGACGCAGCGACTTCACGGTCCAGTCGTTCAGTCGACCAGTCGTGATGCGCTTGATGTCAGAGTTGGGCTCTGGTGACGATCGGTATTTCCTGGCTTACGATTCGTCGGCGCGAAGTCTTCACCTTCTTAGTCCCTGAGAGGCTGCCCGGGCAAAAGCATCGGTGCTTTACCCAGGTCTGAACTCAAGCACGCTAACGACGGTCTTGGCTCCGGGACGTTCGAAGGAAGCGGCGAGTTTGAACTCCGGGTTGAGCCTGAGAAATGTCGCTGCATCGTCCTGATTGCCGTTGATAAGGGCATAGACGGGAACGCCATGGTTGCGCCAGTCATCCGCCACGCCGCCGTGAGGGTGTCGAATGCGATTCTCGACGTGGACGCTGAGATCCGCGCGTTTCCGAAATGTCAGGGCGGCAAGATCTCTTGGCGCGCCGTACACGTGGTTGGTAAGGACGATGGCGGAACCGGGCTCGGCCGCGGTTGTGTCGGCGATCCACTGAAGAGCCTCCGTCTGTCCGAAACCCGCTGGCCACTCCTCAATGTATTGCGCACGGTCGTCGCTTGGGAGTGAGGCCCGTGTCGGCGTGATGATGAGCAACGAGGCTGGAATGCCGAGCGAAAGTACAACCAGGAGGGGAGCGCCGACCAACCAGGTCAAAGCCAGCTGACGGTGATCAGCACGGCGGAGCGCCTGGCCGACGACCCAGATTGCACGAGCTGCGAGCAGCGCCAGCGGCGCCAGCGCTGGCAGCAAGTAGCGGGAGTACAGCGTCTCGCCCAACAAGATGTGGAATCCCAGCCAGAACACAAGCACGACCCAGAGCCACCAGTCCTCGCGCCGGCGAGAGAAAAATGGAAGAACCAGCGCCGAGGCGGCGGCGCCAATTGCAACTGCCGGCAGATATGCCAGCGCCCATCCGCCCATTTGCTCCAGGTTCTCGGCCCACTGCCCCAGTGGGATCGCCGCAAGCTGATCGGGAGTCAGCACGAATCCGCCCGCGTGTTGAAGCGTCTGCGCCGATTTGGGGGCCAGCAGAAATGCGACGGCCACGACGCTCGGCGGGGCCATGCAGGTTGCCAGCAGTGTCGCGCGGGCCCGGAATCCGGCCTGGCTGATGAGCACAATGCCCGCAAGCGGGATGACTATGAGCAGGGCGCCGCTTAGCTTTGTCCATGCGGCGAGGGCGACGGCGATGCCGGCACCCAAGGCTGAGGGGGTGTGCCCTCGCACTGCAGGAATGGAGAGTGCCCAAGTAAGAGCGGCCAGCATGACGATCAGCGCGTCAGTCAAGGCCAGCCGGCTTGTGAATACGAAAGCCGGCGCGACGGCAAGAATGACCGCGGCAATCGCCGCTGACCACGTCCCAATCAGCCGTATCCCAGCCTGAAAGACCAGCGCCACGGCCAGCACACCGCTCAGGGACGTGATCAGGCGGCCTGTCAGGATTGAGTCGTCCAGCCAGAAGTGCACGAGCGCGAGAATCCAGATGAACGCGGGCGCCTTCCAGTCCTCGTGCGTCGAAAGCCACAGCGTGTCGGCCGACGGCGACTCGGCGAGGCGAACGGCCCAGCGGGCATAGACGACTTCATCGGTGAACGGGGGAAACTCATCGAGCTTCGTGAGCAGCATGGCAGCGCTGACGATGACGGCGGTCACACCTACCGCATACGGCGCTGCCGCGTGCTCAAACGTCGAATGCAGAAGCTGGGAGAATCGCGCCGGCGCCCCACTCACGTCACTCTGCCATTCGTGTCGCGGATCGGGAGCGCCGGCCGCTCAATTCGGGGTCTCGGTGGCGCAATTGGCGTACGCCTGGTGCTTGTGGATCGGTCATGGGCCGCGGTAGGCGCGGGTCGGCACGAGAAGCGTAGGCTAGATTCGCATGCAAGACACGCCGCCGCAGATCCGCAGTTCCGGCCGGGATTCAATACCGCTGTCAAGCCTGAACACCTCCAACGTAGGCGACGGCGCATCGCGTCGCGATGCGGCCCGCGCCACGGTCGTGGCCCTGGTGGTCGGCCTCGTATACCTTCTTTCGTCTGGGGCGCACGCCTACAGCGTAGACGAGATCACCAACTACGCCTCGGCTCGGGCGCTGGTGGAAGCGGGCAGCCCCGATCTGTCGGGTGGTCAGCCGTTTCCACGCGAGCAGCTTCTGACCCTCAGCCATCCGGCTTTGGACCGGATCACCAGCCGCTACGGGTTTCTTTCTTGGGCCGCCATGACGCCGGCTTACCGGGTCGCAAGTTGGATCGGTTCCGAACCGCCGCCACCGTCACCAGCCTTTCCACAGCCGAGCGCCGTGCGCCCCGTAGCCGTGCTGCTTTACGGTCCCGTTATCGCTGCTGCGCTGGTCGGCGCGACCTTCCTGCTGGGGCGCAATCTTGGCCTGCGTCCGCGCTTTGCCCTGGCTGCTGCGTTGACCCTGGCCTTTGCCAGCCCGCTGTGGGTCTATGCCAAGGGCCTGGCCAACATTCCTCTAGCGGCGCTATTGGCTGTGCTTGCGTTGCTGCCGATCACTGTCCGCAGTCCTGGTGTCGGCCATTGGGCCGGCGCCGGCGCCCTGGCCGGGCTGGCCGCGGCAACCCGGCCCGAGTTCACTGCCGTTGGAATGGTCGTCGGCGCGTTGACCCTGGTGAAACGGAAACGGGACTGGCGAACCGGTCTGACCAGCGCAGGCGTCTACACCGCGGCCTGGGCAATTACCACCATTCCTGGCGTCTGCCTTTGGAACCTCTACCGCACCGGCGATTCTTTTGACGTTGGCTACCGATCGGCCACGATTCTCTGGCAGACCGACCGGGCGTATATCGGAATTTTCGGAGTGCTGGCCAGCCCCAGCTTTGGGCTCTTCGTATTCATGCCCGTGGCCGCCGTTGGTTTGTGGGGACTGCTCGGCAAGGCACCGGACCGTCCGATTTGGCTTGCAATGCTGGTGTTGGTCGTTACCGCTGTGGTCGGGTACGGCTCGTTTGCGGATTGGTTTGGCGGAGTGTCCTGGGGGCCCCGATATCTCACCGCCGTAACCCCGTTCCTGGTTCTCGGCGTGGGCGTCGTGCTGCAGGCGCGGGCTACGAATCTGGCCATGCGACTGACCGTCGGTGGGCTTGCCGCATGGTCGTTAGGGATCTCGGTGCTGGGTGTGCTATTCGACTATCAGACCGGCTGGCGCAATCTCTGGGAACACGGCGCCCGGCCGGAGCAGATCCTCTGGAACCCGCACTTTTCCCTTATCGGCGCCCACCTGCGCCTGGCCCGCCAATGGCAAGACGGCCTCATCGGCCCCGACCTCTACCTTGTCCAGCGTCTGGGCCCCTGGACGTTCGTGGTGCTCGCTCTTGGTCTCCTGATTGTGCTGGGCGTCGCGCTCGCATTCAGGGCGCGCAACCGTGCGACCGGCTGAGACTCGATTCCTGCGGGAAACGTAAACGACGGGCGGGCGGCGCCCCAGGGTGTGAACGCCGGGTGTCGGCCGCCTCATCCCACGAGTGGGATCAGCGAACGAGCCTCGCGTCCAGCGAGCCTTCGTAAATCTTGTACGTGAAGTCCCCGCCATCGGTCAACGTGAAGTGCAGTACCGGAACTAGCCCCACTTCCTCCCGGTTGACGTTCGGACGGGCGGCCAGCATCCAGTTGCCGGGTCGCAGTTGCGATTGCGGCGGCGCCAGGCTGGTGTAACCGCTGCCATCCCACAGCGCCAGGGTCCCGGTGCGCGGCTCGAACTCGTATAGGAAGAAGTACTCGTGAGTGTCGGTCTCGGGCACCGGCTGAACCTGACCATCGAACCAGCGGACGAAGGCCGAGGTGTAGGACACTGTGTCGAAGCGGTACGGGATCTGCCAGGACGAACCGTCGGTCTGCACCACTACCC
>WTFW01000051.1 GCA_011523785.1 Chloroflexota bacterium
GTGGGGTGGCCGCGCGTACGCGCGAGCGGATGAGTGGGGTGGGGGCTGCGAGCGGAAGAGATAGAGTGCTTTCAGTGAAACGGCGCGGCGGGTTGGGGCGATCCTGCTGCCGGGGAATGGGAATGAGCCGGCGCCAATCGGCCGCAGGAGACTCGGGTCCGGGCAAGGATGCACGGCTTGAGGTGTACGAACTAGCTGCGCGGGAGTGCGAGCCGGAAGAACAGGAGGGCAAGCCATGATTCGACAGATGACGGCGATTATCGAGCGCGATGGCGATTTTTTCGTCGCGCTCTGCCCTGAACTGGATATCGCAAGCCAGGGGGCGAGCGTGTCGGAGGCCCGTGCCAATCTGAAGGAAGCACTGGAGCTGTTTTTTGAGGCGGCTTCCGCCGACGAGATCGAGCGCCGGCTGCATGACGAGATCTATGTGACGCAGGTCGAGGTGGCGGTTGGCTAGGCTTCGCGTGCTGTCGGGCCGGGAGGTTTGCGCGATCCTGGCACGGCAGGGGTTCGCCGAGGTGCGACGGCGAGGTAGCCACATTCTGATGCAACGCGTCGACGGCGGAGTGACGACGACGGTTCCGGTGCCTGACCACAGGGAACTGCGCGTGGGGACGTTGATGTCGATCGTCCGGCAATCGGGGTTGCCCAGGACGTTGTTCGAGTGAGCGCGTAGCTTCCCGAAGTTGTTTGCGCCAGCGGCAGCGAAGGCGGGGAACGGACTACGTGGTGGGAGCGGAAGAGGTTGGTCAGGAATCGGCTCCCATTCGGCAAGCTCAGGGCAGGCTCTACGTCCGGACAGGATGCGGCGGGCGGGAGACAGGGTGGCAGGGTTGGGTGCTGCTGGGTGCCCTCCTTCGACTTGCTCAGGACAGGCTCAGGTCAGGTTTTGCTTCGGCAGGCTCGGGACATGCTTCGACGGGCTCAGGAAGTGGTCTTAGGGGACGCCGGGATGTGGTTGGTGGCGAGTGGTGGGTGGTTGGTGGAAGGCGTGGCGCGGGGTTGGTTGGGGTAGGTGGGTTGGAATGGGGCCGGGGATGGGAGGTGCTGGCAGTCCTAGCAGGGATGGCGGGGGAAGCGATGCATCTGTGGACGCGCCAGGCGGGATCTAGGTCAAGAGCTTCTCCAGAACCTCTGCAAGATAGGCAGCTACAGGGCCGCGCTGGAGATTGGGGTGAGCGAATTGGTTACTGAAGCTACGTAGGCAGCCATAGCAACTAGTGGTTTCCGCACACCCACAGGCACCACCGACCCTCTGGTGCGCCTCCCTCAACACATCCGTCAGCACAGGAATCTCCGACAGCCGTGCCACTAGCCCAGCACCTCCGGGTACGTTGTCGTATAGCACGATCCTATAGTCGTCCCCGCTTGGCCGGCGGCGCACGGTCGAACTCAGGTCAGTTGCCGGCACGTCGAGCGTCTGCGCCGCGCCCTGGGCGAGCGCGTAGGCCATCGAGTAAGCAAACCAGAGCCGATCCATTCCAGCTGCCGGGTGCTGCGGCAGCAGGAAATCAACCTGAACGATGTCCGTAAGGAATTCGTGACCGAGAGCAACAGGCCTACCCAGTCGTCCGTCGCACGCCTGACCGAACGGCGTTTCGTGCCTCCGCTTCCGGCTTCTAAAGCCTGCGCCGCACGTCTCGCACAAATTGAAACCGCGTCCGGACCGTCCCTCGCAGAGCGTCACCATTGTCCCGGGTTGAGCGGGTATTACATTCAGCACCCCATGCTCCAAGATTGGGCTTGACGAGTTGCGGTCGAGTCCGGCGAAGAACGGTCTTGTCGTGAAGTGTCTCTGTGGCCTACGGCGTGGCTCGGTTACTCGCTGGTTTTGACTCGTGATAAAGCCGAATCGAGGCTCCACATACTCGTACGCGGCTCTCTTGCATCCGCAGGGGAGCGGACGCTCGTCTTGGCCAGCTACCCACTGCACGAACGTATGATGCTGCAAACAGAGACGGTATTTTCTTCGCGGCCAGGCGCGACCTGGGACTCGCTTTAGGCCAAATGACCGCCACACTCGCTTCGCGGCCACAACTTCGGCAGTCGGCGCATACTCGGAAATTGCTATCGACAAGTCTCGCTGGAGTGTGACGTCTCTGGCTTCCCGGCTTTGGTTGTGCCGCTGCAAGTCAAGCTCAACTACGTCTACTGGGAATCCATACTTGGGAATCACGACCTTGCGGGAGAGATATGTGAGCGCATTCTCTGCCATAATGGTCGTAAGGCGGCGTTGTGCCCAACCGGCCGTTTGAAAATCGTGCCTGACACTCGCCTTATCGCGAAGCTCTTCCAAGTCCAGACAGTCTCCTTGAGTCTCCGATTCAGCTTCCGCCAAACGACTCTCATTGCCTGCAACCTGTTCGATCCAAGATCCGTCGCACAGTCCGAGCTGATCGTGCAGTTTCTGCGGCACAACCTGCGCCAAGTGCTGCGCGATATGAACTTCATTCAATCGAAGGAAATTTGCGACGTCGGAAGCAAGTGTGGGCGTAGTGGCATCGCCCAGCAACTCTCTCACGTCGCCGAATCTGTGGCGTTGATCCCGCAAGAAACCCGAGATTCCCACGGCGGCCATGTGCCGGCGTACGATCTTCTCATTTTGTAAGCTGAGCGAGGGCGGGCGCGTCCATCCATTAAGCATCCATGCTGGCTGGTGGAAGTGGTAGAAGTCGTGCGGTATCCGTCGACAGTACGTTACCGCAAATCCCGGTCGCCCCGTCCGGCGCCCTGCCCGGCCGACACGCTGCACGTAGTTGAACGGCTCGGGTGGAACATTTCGAAGAAAAACTGTTTGGAGGTCTCCCAAATCAACCCCTAACTCGAATGTTGTGGAGCAACTGAGAAGATTGACGTTGCCAACTTCGAAATCTCTTTGGACTTGGCGAGCTCTCGCGGTCTCTAGTTGTGCCGTGTGCTCCTCGGCGCGAAGAGTCCGTTGTCGTGATTGTTCGTAAAGCATTCGGTAGTGATCTATTGGTATTCCCTCGTCACTGATTTGCCTGAGGATTCCTGGACACCGATAGCGCGGACATACATTACGAACATTGCGCGTGTGTATATGCCCGCACGTCGTACATTCGTAACGTCGGAAATCTCTGTCCAATAAACTAGCCCGCCACCAGTTTGGATTTAGCCGCTTTCCGTCACCGACACTTAGCAGTAGTTGATCTTCGGGCTTCGGTGCCCGCTGATCGTTGCTGGTCAAAACCTTCCAGAACTCTCGCAGCAGATCTCCGGCATCATCTCTGGAATTTCCGGCTCTAAGGCTAGACGCCTGGAGGACTCTGCTAAGTAGGACACTTCGGTTAGTTTGCTTGCCGTCCCAAGCTATGGCTCGCTTATCTCCACGTGGTGGACCGATACGAACGTTTGTCTGCTGGTTCCGAAGCTCCATATCTCCCCAAGTCAGCGCGATGCCTCCGTGCGTTGCTAGTTCGACTGCACCACGAGCGCGAAGAGTGTCCAGCAGAAGAAAAGCTAGATCACTCGCTTCCTGCTTCTTCAATCCAAGTCGATCGTGCAGAAAACGTGGCGTCTCTTCTTGCCAAGCAGGCCAGGCAATGTCCCATCGAAGCAATCCCACACCTTCAAGCGAGATACGACGCTGATCGGTCAAGAGCTCACTGTATAGATCAAGCCATGCTTCGCGCAGGGCTTCGAGGTTGCCGGCGCTTGAGTCAAGCTCGGCGGCGTCCCGCAGCGCCTCACGCAAGACTGGAGCAATATCGCCGAGTGATAATTGGCCTCCCGACTGGTGAGACAGATTTTGCACGACATTCAACAATATCGCCCTTCGTACAAACTGTTTATGCGTTCGTTCGGCGTACCAGGCAAAGAAGGCAGCTTCCTGCCGACCATCCCTGAATGCCAGAATCTTCCGACTCTTCTCTGACAATCCCTCAAAGATTGCGGTGGCGACGACGACGTTGGGACCATCGCCTCCATGTACGACCTCCCGCACAGGGTCAGTTCCGGAGTATTCGCACCGTCCACAACTGCTGATTTGGTCGCGCCTTTCGGCATCTGTGGGCGGTGGCTCCACGGCCACTCGCAGCGAGTGGTTATGATCACAGCCGGGCTTATCCTTACCTACACACCCGCACTCGACGCATAAGCTACGGAACTTCGTTCTTTCGTCGCTCGGATCTTGTTCAATTTCCTCTGGATCGAGCGGACGCAGGTATCGCACACCAAACCCCCTGCTTCCTGGGTCTCGGTCCGGCTCACTTAAGCGCCCGGTCTGTAGATCACGCTGACCAGCTAGAAGATAGTGCTGGCCACACTCGCGACAAAGACCCACTTCGAATACCTCACCTCGATCATCGCTGGATCCTCGTTCGAGAAAGACGCGTTTTTCGGGTACATAGCTCAGATATATGCCGTCCAGCGCCCGCAGCAATAGGTGATAGCGGGCTGAGGCCAGCGGCGCACCACTGTCCGGATCGCGCGCGTGTGCTAGGAGATTGATAAGTGCAGTCAAGCGTTCTGATCGAGAGTCGCACTCACTGTCTTCGAATAATTGGTCTCCAAGCTCCTTGATGTCCTGCGGGCTGCCACGGGCGACCTCCATCAGTCGCCGCGCTCGCTTGTCCCGGACAAGGACGCTGCCTAGCGCGGTCGGCACGTCGCAATCTGGGTTCAGGCTCACTCCTAGCCGACGGCCGACTGCGGAGATCGTGGCCAAGCCATTGCGGCTAGAAGCTTCACTGGCGTCTCGGAGCACGTCGTAATCACTCAGCTCAAGTCGCTTGCCGACGGACTGTCGCAGTAAAGCGTTTTCAGCCAGTACGACACTGTGGGGATGGAACGGTTCCCCAAAGAGGTCGGCCGCAAACTGGGCAATGCCCGGCGCGTCTTCCTGGCCTTGCGCCAGCGTCGCGCTGGTAGCAATACAGCGCAACGGACGCGGACAGCCACCTTCGTCGAGCCGTTGCTTGAGCCGTCGTACCAGCAGTGCCATCTCCACACCACGCGACCCACGGTACTGATGGGCCTCATCCAACACGAGAAAGGTCCACGTCAGGCCCCGACCAGCGTCGAACAAATCACTGTCGTTGGGTCGCAGCAGCAAGTATTCGAGCATCGAATAATTTGTCATGAGGATCTGTGGCGGTGTGTTTCGAATCTCGTCGCGAAAGACCAGTTCGCCCGGCAGCCGGTCTGTTTCATGACGAGCCCCACCACGGCTTCGATCAGACTTATCCTCCGGGGTCTCTCCCACGTAGCGGCCGAACGTAAATCGAAAGGAGCTACCCGCTCTCTCAAGTGCCGTCGAAATCTCACCTAGGCGGCGGCGCTGGTCGTTGGCTAGCGCGTTGAGTGGATAGAGCAACAGGGCACGTACACCCGAGCCAAGCGTGCCAGCGCAGTGCTCGCGGTAAAGATGCGTAAGGATCGGAATCAAGAAAGCCTCGGTCTTGCCGCTTCCGGTTCCAGTCGCGACGACAACGTTCATGTTCTCTGAGTCCACGAGGCGAATAGCCCGATCCTGGTGGCCATACAATCGTCGTTCCTTGCCCAAAGCCTCCATCAAGCCAAGATCGACTTTGGTGCCGAGAAGATCGGATAGCATCTCGGGAATCGTCATGCCTTGTGTAAACCCGGGTGTAATTTCTAAGAAAGGTCCCTTAGTGAGACTTCCCTCATTGAGCGCTTGCTCGAATGACGCGCGGAAATCTGGGTCACGAAACTCAAACGTCGACCTCAAATAGCCGAGATAGCGACTAGTAATACCGTTGGCCATTTGCGCTGGATCAAATACTCGCATTGGTCAGGCAAGTCTCGATAGAGAGTCAAGATGACAATGTTGCAAGTGGTCCGATAACTTAGCTTTAATCTCTTTCGTCATGCCCTCCACTACTTCACCGCATCCGTCAAATGTACACTTGTATGAGTGAAGGTGTTCTTGAAGCTGTCGAACCCCGTCTTTTCTCTTATCGGATACAACATAGTGGATGTTCTCCTGAGGAGAACCAATTCCGTGTATGTTTTCGACGTGCTTCTCAATACCCTCGGTTTGCCCGATCGTCCAGTTTTCGTCGTATACCGCTGTGCAGTAGTTGCAATGATAAAATCTGGTTTTTCGACCGCTGTATACGGATATATCACTATAGACATCAAGAAGATGACTGTCAATTATATGATTCACAAACACGCTTGATTCGTGGCTGCGGTTTTGTTCACAGTAGATACACTTATCCTGTATATCAAGTATGCCGAGCTCAACGGTGTGACTGTGGAGTTGGTCATTAAGCCAGAGCTTCAGTACGTGTCTACCAGGGCTCCGAAGCGATTTTGAGTCGAAGAAATCTCGGAGCGGTATCTGGAGATCGCCTTCAGGAGACGATCTGTATTGTCGCTTGCTTGGCAGGTGAAAGTCAATCAGGAACTTTCGGACAGCACCGGGCGACACGCTCACATCAAGCATCCTGGCTGCCGTGGGATCGAAGTCGCGAATTCGGAGATCTTTTGTACCGGATGACCACCGGCTCCCTGTAACTTCGCCTTCGATTCGAAGGCGCCACCACAACCGAGGAAGTTCGATATACAGACGCACCTGCGCATCACTAGCAATGATGTCCCATTCCGTTCGGTCGAATTGTTTCGTGTGTGGAATGCAAAGATATGTTTCGCCGTCCCTTGAGGGTTTTGCGTTGGGCATTTCTTCGGACGTATTCTTGGCCGCAATGTGGGCAGTAGGCTTGTGGTCAATTGCGACTACATCGTACCGTTGATTATTCGCTTGCTCATCTGTTCTAATTGGCTGTGGTGGCTCGTTGATGTCACCGGCGTAGCGAAAATCGAAACTCTCGATCAAGTCGCTTCGTTTATCGTAGAACCGCAAGGTGAACCAGCCGGTACGTCGACCGTTCAGTAGCCTGGACAGTAGCTCGCTAGAGTCGTACGACGTCGGGTCTATTGAGTTTCTCCAGGAGCCAACGTCGGTACCTTCCTCGATGGCCACAATCCTCGAGACACGTTCCCAACCGAGCTGATTCACGATTTCTGGTGGCGATCGTCCATACAGCGGGCCTAGTCTCGATGAGCGTTTGGCGCACTTGGGGGCGGCGTCCTCGATGAGGGTCCCCTTGAGATGAAACATCCTGCGGGTTGTCCTGAAGTTGATCTCATGTTCAGCATCGATCCGAACAGCAAGCGCTAAACCAGGCTCTGCGTCAATGAAATATGCTTGGAAAGGGGAGGGGGATACGGGCTCAGCGTCCACAGCCATGTCGGGAGGAGTGAACAGTGGTTCACCACAGACTCTAGGGACGAGAAGCAGGAATGCTCCCGCAGTTGGCCGTCTGACTTGCACGCCTCGCTCCAAATCACCACTGAGCCGGAATACCAGCGGAACTAGCTCATGCTCCAAGTCGCTGATGTGCCTAACGCACTCTTCTCCATCGAGGACTTCGATGGCGCCAGGATTGCCAGTGAGGAGCCAGCGTTGGGAGTCGAACTCGTGTTGCTCAAGCTCCTGGTCGCCTTGCCGAACTGTCAATGCTCGCTCCGTTGTGAGGCCGACTTCGACCCCTAACTGCCACTCCATTCCCTCCGTCCATACGCAAAGGTGCGCACGTGATCTCGGGATGGCGGGTTGTGGTGCGTGTGGTGGATCCCCGGTTAATTCGGAATGGCCGGATCCACGCGGATGTCCACCTCGGTCTCGTGGGTCTCGTCGGGAGCGCTGTCGGGTGTCCTCTGCTCCTTGGTCTGCAGGCTCAACTGCCTCCTTCGTCGATTGAATCGCTGCATTGGGCACCTCAGGGCGAGGCGGATTGACGCGCGTTGAGTCCGGTGGATTCCTCTCCTCCGTCGCTTGACTCGTCGAGTGCTCCTCAGGCGACGGGCTATCGGGGTGCTGGGTTTCTTTCTGTCGGATCAAGGTCCGGCGCATCATCAACCGGAGCAAGTACGTCATCCCAGGGCTTTGACGACGCCGTAGAAGGCGTGGGGCGTTGCACACTCTCAAGTTCGGCCAGCGGTTCCGCAGTTGCGGATGGGGCGGTGTGAGGCGCGGAGAAGCTCGCGTCCGGTGCGGCCGGCTCGCATTCGGGCTGCGGAGACGCCTTGACCGCAAGGCTGAGCGCGTTGGCGCGGGAGGCACCGGTAGTGTCTCCGGTATCTGTAACACTTCCCGAGGCGCGCTTCGAGACAAGATGCGCCGAAGGACGGCAGCAAGCGCTACAGCCGCTGCGATGCCGAGCAGTCGTTTCAGCATGATCGCGCCGTCCGCCCTGGCCCGGTCTTGCCGACCGACCCACGGCCCGCCCTTTCGTCTCCGCCATGACGATTTACGCGTTTGGCTTGGTTGTTGCGCCTCCCGCTGGAGGCGTTATGTTACGGAATCTTCATGGCGGGTGTCATGGCGGCGCGGGTCCTTCATAGAGAGTTGGGGATGGGACGCCGGGCCGAGGGAGGTGGGAGTGGCGAGGTGGGGGAAGGGGCGCGAGCGAGCGCGGGTCCCAGGCTGCGCGCAGCCTGGGCCACAAGCGACGGCGGCCTGGGGCACAAGGCACGAACGGTTGGGCGCTGCGAGCGGAAGACTGGATCCCGGCTGAAGACGCCGGGATGACGGAGGGGGTGGGCAGGAGAGGGCGGTTTGGGAACGGGCCGCATTCGGGAAGCTCAGGGGAGGCTTTACGCACGATGGGGCGCACGACCGGAAGACGGGCGGGTCTCAGACGCCGCCCCTACGCAAGAAGAGGATGCGGAACCGAGGGAGGCTGGGAGGGTTGGGTGCGTGGGGGG
>WTFW01000159.1 GCA_011523785.1 Chloroflexota bacterium
ACCCTAACCATCCCAAGCACCCGCCCCAGCGTGAGTCCGACTTCGCAGGCTCTTTGTTCGGGCTTGAGCCGCTTTCCTCAACTGGCGACGAAATCTGCCGAAACCTCGACGCGGTATTCGACATTGTGATTGAGGTGGCCCCGTACGCATTACAGGAGCAAGGCAGCCACTTGCCGGAAACGCCGAGCGAGCCTAGTCACTTGTGACTGAGAGTCACTATACTTGGATGTGCCGATGAGGAAGGCAAGGCCAATGGACCTCATCCGAATCTTCGACCAGTTTCCAGACCACGAAGCTTGCATTGAGCATCTAGAGCGTGTCCGCTGGGCTCGTCAGCCTGTCTGCCCGCGCTGCGGCTCTGAGCGTGTCGGGCATCGAGCCGATGGAATCGGCCGGCGCAATTGCCACGCGTGCCGCGCGAGCTTTACCGTCCTCTCAGGGACAATTTTCTCCAAGACTCGAACCGATCTGCGTAAGTGGTTCCTCGCGATTGCCCTAGTTCTGAACGAAAAGGAGTCAATTTCCAGCCCACAGCTTAGCCGCGACCTAGATGTTCCACAGAAGACCGCGTACCGAATGTTGGTGAAGATTCGTTCGGCTATGGTGGGTGAGTCCGACCTCATGGTTAGGATCGTGGAAGCGGACGAGGCGTACGTTGGCGGCGAGTCGCGCGGGCGTAATCGCCACGGCGACGACGAACCGAAATCCCCCGTGGCAGCGGCACGCGCAAGCTCCCTGTGATCGGATCGATAGAGCCCGGCGGCAAGGTTGCGTCGGAATTCTTCGCCCGCGCGCGCGGCAAGGACCTGCAAGCCTTCACCGGGCGGCACGCTGACAAGGACGCGTCAGTAACGATTGCCGACCAGTGGCCGGCGCATCGGCAGTTTGGCCGCACGATGGACCATGCGGACGTGGACTACTTCGGTCGCTACGTGGATGGCCTGAGATATGTCATCACCGCGGAGGATCCTTGGGCGTTCTTGAAGCGGGCGTGGTGGTCTGCTGGTCACCATTACTCCAAGCGGCACGCGCACGCCTACCCTACCGAGGCTTGTCTAAAGTTCAACGCGCGAGACATCCCAAACGGATTCGACGTACTCGTGGGCGACGCGCTGGCCGCATGACCTGGTCCAACCAGCTTTACTACGGCGACTGCCGGACGGTGATGCAGAACTTTCTGCTCGATAGCGTGGACCTAATCTATCTGGATCCGCCGTTCAACTCGCAACGCCAATACAACTCAATTTACAAGGATGAGACAAATCGCCCGCTTCCGGACGAAGTGGACGCCTTTTCCGACATGTGGGAGCTGGACGCTGACACGGAGCGCGCCGCCCGCGAGATGCCGCTGCTGCTGCGCGATTCGGGCATGGACGAAGCCACCGTCGAGCTTTGGAATATCTGGTTGCGGGCACTGCGGTACACCCGACCCCAGTTGTTGGCCTATCTGGTTCACATGACCGAGCGTTTGATTCTGATGCATCGCATCCTCAAGCCGACAGGCAGTCTCTACCTGCACTGTGACCCGACGGCAAGTCACTACTTGAAAGTCGTGCTGGACGGCCTGTTTCGGCATGACAATTTCCGCAACGAACTGATCTGGAAGCGGACGAGTGCTCACAACGCCGCACGACGCTATGGGCCAGTCCATGACACGATCCTGTTCTACTCGAAGTCGCGGCACTACACGTGGAACCGCGTATTGCAAGACTACGATCAGGACTACATAAACCGGTCCTATCGTTATAAGGATAAAGACGGTCGACGCTACCGAGTGGGTGACCTAACTGGAGCCGGAACCCGCGAGGGCGAATCCGGCCAACCGTGGCGCAACCACGACCCAACGGCTATAGGGCGACATTGGGCTGTTCCACGAAGTTTTCCAGGCAGCGACGACGTACCCCCGGGTGTCGTCGCCGGCCTTGACTACTTAGACGCCATTGGTCGCATTCACTGGCCGTCGCGTGGCCGTGGCGTACCAGCATTCAAGCGGTATCTGGAGGATATGGGGGGCATGGCGGCCCAAGACGTACTTACCGACATTCAGCCGGCACTTGGCAATGAGCGCATGGGCTACGCAACCCAAAAGCCGCTCGCGCTTATGGAGCGCCTCATCGAGGCAAGTAGCAACCCCGGCGACGTCGTGCTCGATCCGTTCTGCGGGTGCGCCACCACCATCGAAGCCGCACACAAACTTGGGCGGCGCTGGATCGGCATTGACCGCGCGTTCCATGCCATCAATCGCGTCGTGCGTCTGCGCCTTGGCGAACGCTGCGGCCTGATTGAGGGGCGCGACTTCACTATCGACGGTGTGCCCGAAACGCTGGAAGCTGCCAACGCGAAGTGGCGGCACAACAAATTCGAATTTCAAGAGTGGGCTATCGAGACCGTTGACGGCTTCCCGACCACGCGCCGTACCGGTGATGGCGGGATCGACGGCCGCCTCTACTTCCACGTCCCAGACGAGCCAGAACTCCAGAGCATGACGATCGAAGTGAAGGGCGGTACCCACGTCACAATTGCGCAGGTGCGGGCGCTGCGCGGCGTGCTGGAGCGCGAGGACGCGCAGATGGCCGGGTTGATCCTCATGCGGCCGCGAAGCCCTGGCCAGACGCGTAACTTCGAGCGCGAGATGGCCGACGCCGGCACGATGCGCGTGCTGGGCATTGACTATCCGCGGATGCAAATGCTTACGGTGGAAGACATTCTGGCGGGAAAGCGGTTCTACACGCCGACCGTCGCAGGACGGCATATGCCGCAGCCCACAATGCCGGGATTGCCGAACGCCTAGTGTGGTACGCTTCGCGGCCCTTGGCCGCTAGCGTCGTGGCGAGTTTCCGAGGCGTCTACCATCGAGAGGAGTGGGGAGCACAGAGAGTAGAAACCCCGCTATACGGAAGCTCTAGCGCTTCTTAGGCGGAGACCGACGGTGAGGTCGGACGTAGACGGTTTTGGGACCCGGCTTCTTGCCGGATCGCTTTCCGCAACCCTTCTTGCTCATTGGCAAGCTCCTTTCCAGGCCAGTTGCTAGCTGGCCGGTCTTGTGCTCCCCACTCCTCTCAGTGTTAGACTGACGACATAGCGGTGGCCCGCCCTTTTGGTTGGGCCTCCCCAGAGGTTCGCGGTGTAGGTTGACTGCCGATCCCGCGGACCTTTTTCATTCCGGCCTTTTGCCGGTGAGGCTTAGTCTAGCACGCTCATCGAAGTCACAGGTGACTAGGCCCAAACCGGAAAAACGAACACTTCGCCCGGCGGGAGACGTTGACTGACAGCACGTCGATGGCGGCGTCCTTGAGGTCGTAGGCCTGACGATTGACGACTGCACCGGGCAGGCCTCTCTTTATCATTATCATTCATAATCAGAGTCCATCGGATCGCTCGCGGGCCGGATAGACACGTCCGCAGCGACGCCGAAATGGTCCGAGAGGTTCCTCTCCCCATGGATGTTGCTGATCGCAACCAGGGTTTCGACCGACCAGCCCACGCTCAGCGCGATGTGGTCGATGCTCTTCCGTCCCTGGAAGACAAGATCCGCCGTCACGATCCGCAGTTTCGGACTGAAGGCCTCCTGAAGCGCCAGCCGAAGCGCCCGAGGCGCCCGGCTTCCCTGCCCGATAGCCTGGTTGAAATCCCCCATCACGATCAGTCGCCTGGCGTCCACCCGTTCGAGCACCTCGGAAAGCCCGGCCAGGTACGCCTCATGGTCCTCCCACTGCCCCCTGCGCTCCGCCCCGCGGCGAGCCTCGGTCCGCGACCCAAACCACGGAATGCAGACCCCAATCACCGCCACCTCGCCCACCGACGTCTTCGTAACGCCCGACACAAACCGCCCCGGCGGCAGCGACTCAATCCCCAGGTTATCGACCTGATGCCAGGGCTCCTTCGACCAGAGCAACACCTTACGCCGGTTCTTCTGCAACCCGTATCCATAGTCCGCCCGCGAGCAAATCGCATATCCACCCCGAGCAAGCAACTCCTCATGCGTCTCCGTCAGACACACAATCTCCGGCTCATGCCAATCAATCCGACCCAGAATTTCAGGCGTTCGCCACGACCTCGGCGTAGCAAACTGAACATTCCAATTGACTATCCGCAGAGACATCGTTAGTCGGTAGGTGGTTCACGATGATAGGTTGGAACATGCGGGTCGATGATCTTGGCGATACGCTTCAACTCGCCGACAAGTGCGTCTAACCTTGCCTCGCGGCCGGCGCCCGCTGGCAGGTCGATGGGAATACAGACATCCTTGGGAAGCCATTCCAATCCCGGTTTGGCCGAAGTGCCCAACTTGTCGCGCACCTCGTCAAAACCCACCGAACTGTGTTGATCGGAGGTATTCTCCCAGAACCACAGCCACAGCGGCTGGCGCATCTGCTTCTCGGCTCTGTAGTCGATTCGAAGGCCAGTTATTCTGCCGCCTAAACGAAAGAATCTTGCGTAGTGATCGCCTGGTGCTCCACCCACAGCCAACCCGTCGGTGTTGGCCCAACCCAATTCCCTTACTTGCTTGACCGCGTCGGCAATCAACCGCCTCAAATTGACGTCTCTTGCAGTGTCGTCGTCTCTGATGGCGTCAAACGCAAGCCCTCGCAGTTCGGCGACTTCGAAGCACGCCTGATGGTCTTCGTCTTTTTTGGTCGCCTCTGCCAGTCTGTCGAGCAGGACGTCCCAACTCGTGAGCATCAAGCGTCGTTGGCCGTCTTCGGACGTTGCCGTTACCAGATCCTCCCGCTCTTGCCCATCGAATAGTGTTAGGTCATGGTTGGCACCGCGCAAGCGTTGTATCAGTATGGCCCACAACGAGAATTCGTCACGATCAACGACGCGAGATGTCGGCGCTAAGAACAGCAGCACGGCCGGTCGGTCATCTGGGAGAGCTTCCCAATAGGTAACGGGTTGGTTGCGGGTTAGTGATGCCCAGAACTTGGACTCGACAAACGCAAGGTGCTTGCCGTCGCCGTCGAAGCAGGCCATGTCAGGAAACGCCCCGTTCACCAGTTGCTGTGTGCGAAAGCAAGCGATAGGCAGCGGCTCGCCATTGACCGCAAGAAACTTTGCAAACTCGTCCCTGGCTGAATCGGACCGCGACAAGATGAACCGCAAAGCCTCCGTAGCCGCGTCCTCCCGACCCGCGGCATACCCCCGCGCAATCAAACTCAGCAAGCTTTTGGCCTCGGCCATTGTTTGGATCCTCCATTAGCTCGCCGCCAACACTTTCACCGCGTTCAAGTCGGAGTACCCGTCAACGCAGGCGGTCGGAGTCGGCCAGCGGCACAAACTCTTCACAGAACCTGTCGTTGTCCCTCTCCTCTCCGCCACTATTTCATGATCTCGTCTGCACACGCAACGTTCTAGGGCATAGGAGCATGACATTCCAGTTACGGAAGCAAGTGAGAGCGAGGGGACACGTCGGTCGGAACTGGAACACCTGGTCCCTAAGACTGGACACTCTTGCCGACGAAGGGGACAGATCAGTCCGGCCGCGTGGTCACATTCGAGGGTCCGGCAGGCGCCCGTCAACGCACCCCCGTCAGAGACCTTTGCCTAACTCCCCTCGTGCTCAGAGGCGGGTCCGCTCTTCACCCTCACCTAGGAGAGAGGCAGAGCCCACCCCGGACTCGATCCGGGGGTGAGGGGTTTTCCGGGCAACCCTCCCCGGAGACCGAAACCGTCCAATTGGACCATTCGTCACGACGACTACTCTCCCACGTCCGAAAAATTAGTGATAGCCACGTCGCCTTCCGGAAACTCCGCCACGATCTTGAGTCTGCCTCCCACCGCCTCGATATAGGACCGCAGGCTCGACACATACACGTCCGCCCGCTGCTCCAGCTTCGACACCGCCGGCTGGTTCACCTTCAGCAGCTTCGCCATATCCCGCTGCGTCAGCGCCCGCGCCCGCCGAAGCTCATGCAGCGGCATCTCGGCCAGCAACTCCCGCTTCATGTCGTCCACACGCCGGCGACGCTCCGGCGTAAAGTCCCTGGTCAGTTCGCTGAACGGTCGTCGTCCACTCATTCGATCAACCCTTCCTTTCGCAGTTCCTCCAAATGCTCGTCGTACAGGCCGTCGGCCAGCGGCACGAACTCCTCATAAAACCTGTCGTTACCCGTCTTGTCTCCGCCGATGAGCAAAATGGACGTGCGCCTGGGGTCGAAGGCATAGAAGACCCGGATGGGCCTGCCTCGGCTCTGAACTCGGAGTTCTCGCAGTCCACCGTGTCGCGAGCCTCTGATGCTTGAGGAATATGGATACGGCAGATTCGGGCCGTGCTCCATAAGCAGTTCGACCCTGGCGGCCACCGCCTCCTGCTGACCCTCCGAGAGTTCCAACCACCATTCCCCAAACTCGTCCGTGTACTCGACCTCCCAAGACATGGGCGAAGTATATTCCAAGGAAGGAATCAAGTGCAAGTGGGAGGTACGTCCCGGCGGCCCGACCCAATGCCGACGAGCCGCCTTCGCCCATCGCCACACCAAAGCCGCTTATCCTTGCCTCCATGAGCGCCCCGGCAGCCGCTGACTCCGAATCCCCTACCGCTGATCGAGAACCGATGCGCGTCGTCGAAGACCCCCTCAACCGCGAAACCATCCAGGCCATCACCCAGCTCATCGTCGAGCGCTTCCAGCCCGAGCAAGTCATCCTCTTCGGCAGCGTCGCCCGCGGCGAAGAAAACGAGCACAGCGATCTGGACCTCATGGTCGTCCTCCGCCACAACGACAAACAGGGCCGCGACGGCTATGCCATTCGCTTGGCCATCGCCCAGAACTTCGTCCTGCCGGTCGACATCCTGATCCGTTCAGCCGACGTTCTTGCTCGCTATCGCCGGGATCCCAACTCCATGCTCAGCCGCATGCTGGAAGACTCCGAAGTCCTCTACGACCGACAGGCAGCCTGACTGCCTATTAGGACCTCGCCGTTGGGTCTTGGCCTGCGATCCGCCGAGTCAGGCAGCCAGGGCATGGGCACGTCTGGTAGTCCAGTGACGCATGCCACAGGCCATGCACGACCCCATCGGTCTCATCGAACTGCGCGGCAATTCGGTCGAAGTGGCGGGCGTGGCCGGTGACATACCGCGCATGCAGCGCGTTGGCGCAGAGGTCCGCGAGTTGCAGCATTCGCGAGTTGGCGGCCGAAGTGAACAGCGGGACTTCCGCCAGATTTCCGATGTCGCCCCAGCGGGTGCCTTCTTGCTGAATCCTCAGTGCCAGCGTCTCGATCCGCTGACGGAATGGTGACTCGGCGGCAACGATTATTCCCCGCTGCGGGACGGATTCCGCGCAGGCCCGTCGTTGCAAGTACCCGTCGAACCGCCTCGCGACGCTCTCGATCGCGAGGAGATACTCGTCCTCACCCGCCGGCAGCCACGCACGTTCGATCGCCACGCCGAACAACACGGCCGGGCAGTGCCTGATGACCTCGTACGCCTCGTCCAGCAAAGACCATCGGCTGCTTTGCCTGAGTTGATCCCACGGCGGTTTGGAGCCTGAACGAACTGCCGTGGCGCGCAGCGGTTCAACGCGTGCCGGAGCCGGTATATAGCGGTTCAGGAGGTGATCGACCTCCGAGGACAGCGGACCAGTGTGCGTCTCAAAGACCGCAAGCCCCGCGAGTACGAAGTACGGGCTTGCGTGGAGGCCGGACTCGTCAAGGTAGAGCAGGTACACCGTCAGTTACCCGCCCAGAACAAAGAACGTGGCCAGGGGGACGAATCCCGCGGGTCTGCTAGCCGTGACCCTCCTGGCCCGCCACGAGCATACGCGAGTCGCCTAACGCAGTCGAGGCTCTTGGGTGGTCCCACCTACGCTCGGCCGGCAGTCCTCCACCGAAGAGCCCGCCCCGAACTTGCCGGCGAGCCTGCCCTGAGCCTGCCGAAGGCGGGAATCTTTCCCTTCCTCGCCGCCCGTTCGTGGTGAGCCGGGCCGGAGTCTCTCGGAGGCCCGAGTCGAACCACACGCCTGCACCTCCCAACTCACCCGGGCAGTTCCCCTCTTCTCGGGTCTCACTACTCTCCCCTCTGCCCTCTCCTCTTCCTCAACTGGACACCTCCCCCGCCGAAGTGGACACATTCGGCCGGAAAGTTGACACATCGGGCCAAAAACTGGACACATTCGGCTCAAAAGTGGACACATCGCCCCGCCAGAGTGGACACATCCCCGTCATCCCCGTCATCCCCGCGTCCCCTGTGCCATCCCGGCGTCCGCACCCGGGACCCAGCGCCATGATCAATCCCAGCGCAACCCCGTTCATGGTGTGCCTGTCGAACCACACCCCGTCCGCACACGCATCCCGAGCACTCCGGCCCCTCTTCTCTCACCTCTCACTCCTCTCAGCTCACTCCTTCTTCATCCGTCATCCCGGCGTCCGCGGCCGGGACCCAGCACCCCGATCAATCCCAGCGCAACCTGCCGCCCCGTCCACCCAGGCATCCCGAGCGCACCTCCCCCTCCGACTCTCACTCCTCTGCCTTCTCACCTCTCCCCTTCCCCTACTTGCCTCCTGCCCCCAACTGGTGTACACTTACTGAGTAAGTCTCGCCGCTTGGTCCCCGATCCCTATGCCCCTCGCCTGGTGCGCCCTGCACCTCTTCCCACTTCTGTTGCGCCGCCTGCGGCCCCTGCTCCCCTCCCGGCCATTCGCGCCCGGTCCCGGATCGCTCGCCCCTTTCCCGCCGCCCCCATTCGCTCCTAGCCCTGTGACGTCTCCCCACCTCCGTTC
>WTFW01000201.1 GCA_011523785.1 Chloroflexota bacterium
GGCTTGGCCCCGGGGGGATTGGGATCGGGGGCAGCGAGGGCCGACTCTGGCTCCGTTATGTAAACAACGGCACGACGCCGTTCGACCGCTTCCACTCGGCGTTTACTTCCGACGGGATGACGACGCAGCCGCTGGAAGTGGAAGGCGTGATCGCCAACGCGGACTCGGCGCATGCGAGCGAGGACGAGCGGCTGGCCTGGGCGTTTGACGGGTACAACATGCAGAACTCGTACCTGAACCTGGTCAGCGACATCGTGGAGGCGGTGGATACGGGACGTCAGCCGCGGAGTACCGGCGTCGATGGCGCTCGGGCCGTTGACCTGGTGCTGGCGTGTTATGCCTCGGCGGCCCGGCGTTGCCCGGTTGCCTTGCCGCTGGATCCGGCCGATGCCGTCTATCGCGAGGGCGTGACGGCCCTTGCCGCGGAGGCTGAATCCGACTAGGCGCGCGGGGCGATGACGTCCTGCTGGTCGTTGAGAAGCAGCGGCTTGAGGAAGTCGACGCTCTTTTCAAGTCCTTCCAGACGACCCATCCAGCGGTCTTCGTGTTCCATGCTCACCACGCCGTCGAAGCCGGTCTTGCGGAGAGCGCTGAAGAACTGGCGCCACCAGAGCTCGTCGTGGCCGTAGCCGACGGTGCGAAAGGCCCAGGAACGTTCGAACGACTGGTCCCAGGGGCGAATCTCAAGCAGGCCGTTGAGCGCGGCCTCGTTGGGATCGATGCCGGTGTCCTTGGCGTGGACGTGCCAGATGCAGCCGGCGAGTCCCTGGACCACGACGGTGGGTTCCATGCCCTGTGGCCAGAGGTGGCTGGGGTCGAGGTTGGCGCCGAGCAGATCTCCGGCGATGTCGCGCAACTGCAAGAGGGAGCGCGGGTTGTAGGCGACCATGCCATGGTGCATTTCGATGGCGATCTTCATGCCGTGGTCGGCGGCGAAGCGGCCGGCCTCCCTCCAGAACGGGGTGACTTCCTCGGCCCATTGCCGAAGGCCGCATTCCACGTATTCGGCCGGCCAGGTGGCCGTGACCCAGTTGGGATAGGTACCGCCGTCGGGCGCGCCGGGACAGCCGCTCTGGGTGATGACAATGTCCAGCCCGAGGGCGGCGGCTACCCGGATGGTGTCGTAGTAGATCTGCTGGCTGCGCCGGCGGCGTTCGGGATGCGGGTCGAGCAGGTTGCCGGAGCAGTTAAGGGCGGAGAGCGTCAGGCCTCGGTCGGCGATGGCGCGCATAAAGTCGTCGCGGGCCGCCTGGCTCTGGACAAGCTCGTCGAGCTGGCAGTGGGGGGCGGCGGAGAAGTTGCCGGTGCCGATTTCGACGGCGTCAAGTCCGAGTCCAGCCGCATAGTCCAGAGCTTCGGTGAACGACTTGTCATTGAGGATGTCCATGTAGAGGCCGAGTTTCATGCCGTTTCTCCCCGTTGTTCCGCCTGGTGTGAACGTGGCAGATCAGTGTTGGATTGCAGCGAACGCGAAGGCGGGCTAGATGAGGGGACGCTCATTCTTGACGGCTTCTGCGTAGCGTTTGCGCGAGGCCTTGACGCCCTCGAGGGTTGACACTTCGGAAACAGGGACATCCCACCAGGACTCATAGGTTGGAACGCCGTCGTCGGCGCTCGTGTCCACGGTGATGAGGGTGGAGCGGTCGGAGTCGCGCGCATCCTCCAGGGCTTCCTGGAGGTCGTCCGCCGTGTCGGCGCGGATGACGTTCATACCGAGGCCCTCGGCGTTGGCGGCCAGATCGAGCGGAATGGTGTCGCCGTCGAGCTGGCCGGAGGATCCGTTGCGATAGCGGTACTGGGTGCCCCAGCCGTCGGCGCCGACGTCGGTGGAAAGCGCGCGGATGCTGCCCCAGCCGTGATTGTCGAGGAGGACGACGTTGATCTTGATGCCCTCCTGCAGGGCCGTTACGAGTTCCTGGGCCATCATCAGGTAGGAGCCGTCGCCGACCATGACGTAGACCTCGCGCTCGGGCGCGGCCATTTTGGCGCCGATGCCGCCGGCGATCTCGTACCCCATGCAGGAGTAGCCGTACTCCAGGTGGAAGCCGCCCGGCTGCCCGGTGCGCCAGAGCTTGTGCAGGTCGCCGGGCAGGCTGCCGGCGGCGCAGACGACGACGTCCTCCGGCTGGGTGAAGTCGTTGACGACACCGATGACGTGGCCTTGCCGCAGCGGAATGGCATCGGTGGCGGCTCGCTGGTGGTCGGTCTCGGCGATCCACGCCGCGCGCCAAGCGTCAACCTGCGCGCTGAACGCCGACGGGACGCGGTATCCGGACGTGGCCTCGACCAGTTCCTCGAGCACCACCCTGGCATCGCCCTGCAGGGGCAGCGCGGCGTGCTTGTAGGCGTCGAGCTCGGCCACGTTGATGTTGATGAAGCGGACGTTGGGGTTCTGGAACTGGGTCTTGGAAGCGGTGGTGAAGTCGGTGTAGCGGGTGCCGATGCCGATGATCAGGTCGGCATCGTTCGCCACCAGGTTGGCGGCGGTGCCGCCGGAGAACCCAACGGCGCCGAGCACCTGGGGATGGTCGTGCGGCAGCGAGCCCTTGCCGGCCTTGGTTTCCGAAACGGGGATTCCGGTGGCCTCAACGAAGGCTTGTAGCGTGGCCGAGGCTTCGCTGTAGAGGACGCCGCCGCCAGCGATGATCAGTGGGCGCTGGCTGGCCTGAATCCAGGCGGCCGCTCGCTGCAGCAGATCGGCGTCGGGGCGGGCGCGGGGGATATCCCAGACACGGGGCTCGAACAAGCCGTCGGGATAGTCGTAAGCCTCGGTTTGCACGTCCTGCGGCAGGCAGAGCGTGACGGCGCCGGTGGAGGCGGGTGAGGTTAGGACGCGCATGGTCTCCATCAAGGCGGGAACCAACTGGTCGGGCCGGTTGATGCGGTCCCAGTAGGTGGACACGGGACGGAAGCAATCGTTGACGGAGACGTCGTGTGACCAGGGCGCTTCCAGCTGCTGCAGGACCGGGGCGACCTTGCGATTGGAAAAGATGTCGCCGGGAAGCAGCAGGACAGGGAGACGGTTGATGGTGGCCGTGGCGGCGCCGGTGACCATGTTGGTGGCGCCGGGGCCGATGGACGAGGTGCAGGCCAGCGTGCCCAGGCGGTTCTTCATCTTGGCGTAGCCGATGGCGCTGTGGACCATGGACTGCTCGTTGCGGGCCTGGTAGTAACGGAAGTCGGGATTCTCCTGCAGCGCCTCGCCGACGCCCGCTACGTTGCCGTGGCCGAAGATGCCGAAACAGCCGGCAAAGAAGGGCTGTTGGTGGCCGTCGCGCGCCACGTGCTGCACCTTGAGGAACTCGACGAGCGCCTGGGCCATCGTCTTCTTCATATGAAGGACCCCTCAGTTGGATTCGACGGTCGTTCCAGGCGGCCTCGAAGCCGGGGCGATCAGCAGCGACTTGATTGCAGCACCTGGCGACAGCCATCAAGCTTGAGAGGAATCATACGAGAGTCGACCTGCTTGCCCGCATGGGTAGATTCAGCGCATGTGAGCGAAGGTCGCGGATACCGCATGCCGGAGGAGGTTTGAGATGGAGGGAGCGCCGCGAGCCAATGAACTCCTTGGGTATCCGGCCGACGCTCGGCTTCTGATCGTCAACGCCGACGACTTTGGCATGTGCCACGGGCAGAACCTGGGGGCTATCAAGTCGATGACCGAGGGCCTGGTGAGTTCATGCTCGCTGATGGCGCCGACGCCCTGGTGCTTGCACGCGGCCGACTATCTGCGCCGAAATCCCGAGACGTCATTTGCCGTCCATCTGACGGTCGTGTCCGAGTACCGACACTACCGCTGGGGTCCGGTGGCGCCGCCGGCGGAGGTGCCCTCGCTGCTGGACGAGTCGGGGTACTTCCATGGCGACGACCGGTTCGATCACATGCTGGAGGTGGCCGACATAGTTGAGCTGGAGACGGAGTTTCGGGCGCAGATCGAGGCGGTCACGTCGCTGGGCCTGGACCCTTCGCACCTTGATACCCACTACGGTCCGCATGAGTATCGGCAGGACATCTTTGACCTGGTCTTCGAGCTGGCACGCGACTACGGGCTGGCCATGCGCGCCGGCTCACCCCACCTGGTGGAACGCTTGCTGGCGCAAGGCTTGCCCGTCGCGGAGCACGGCGTGCTGGACTCGGGCCGGATCCCGCCCGAGGCAAAGCTGGAAGTGCTGACCACCAAGCTGCGGGAGCTGCCGGCGGGCCTGAGTGAATGGGCGCTGCATCCCGGCATCGCAACCGACGAATTGCGGGCGGTGATGGCGGATCCGCGGGTGCCGGGCGTGACTGGGACGCCGGAAGGCCGGCAGTCGGACTTTGACCTCGCGGTGTCGGCTGAGGCAGCACGAATCGTAGAGGAGGAAGGTATCCAGATTGTTGGGTACCGCGAGTTGCAGGAGGTCTGGCAGGAGGCGGCGTAGGCGAATGGAGCCGGCGGGGCGGACTGGGCGCCAGTAGTCCAGAACGACTGGAGTGCCCTTGAGCTGCGGGTGATCAGGCGCAGTTGGCTCGACCGTCGGATAGGTACCAGCTCACCGTCATGAGCTATCGGAAGGGCCAGGGGCTCGCTATCCTCGTCTTTATGAAAAGTCCAGCGTTTTGGTTCGTCGTAGGCGCGGTGGCGCTGGCGGAAACCGCCATAGTCGTCACCGCTCTTCGCATGCGCGTGGGGACCAGCGGGCCCCTCAGCATCGTCGGTCGACGGCCGGCCGAGATCGGTTGGACGTTGCTACCGGCGTTGCTGCTCGTTGCGCTTGTCGCGCTTTCCTTGCAACCGCTGTAGACAAAGCCGGTCTGTTTCCCGTGAACACTTCAAGTCCCGAGATCTGGTTGCGTCGCGCCGGACTGTGGGCCGGCGCCGCGTCAATCCTGACCATTGGTCTCATTGGGTACGGGTCCTGGGTTCGCGTGTCGGGTTCAGGCCTGGGTTGCCCGGACTGGCCGCTCTGTGAGGGCGTGGTTGTCCCAGACTTAGAGGGCGCCACCGGCATTGAGTTTGGCCATCGCCTGTTTGCGGGCGTGACGATGCTCGCGGCTGTGGTGGCTTCGTGGTGCGCCATCCGCGGACGAACCGCCGACCGCCAGGCGACCAGGCTGATTCTCGGCGCGCTGGCGGCCATCCTGGTGCAGGCCGTGCTGGGCGGCATCACGGTGCTGACCCATCTGCACGGCATGGTCCGGCTGGCGCACCTGACGTTCTCAATGCTGACGCTGGCGCTGTTGACCGCGGGGGCGCTGCGGGCCCTGAACGTCCCGGGCGTGGAACTGCCGAGCGTGAAGCGTACGCGCGCAGTGCTGATTGCGGCGGCGTTTGTGGTGCTGATTGGCGGCACCATCGTTGGACGGAACTTGAGCGCGAGCTGCCTGACCCTGCCGTTTTGCGACGGCAGTGTGGGCGCCGAAGCCCTGGGACTTCACATGCTGCACCGCATCGCCGCGTCGCTCCTTGCGATCGACATCTTCGTCATGGCATGGCAGGTCTGGTCCCGCGGCGGTACGCGGCCGGCAATTCTGTTGAGCCTCAGCGCTGTCGTCATTGTGACGGCGCAGGGGGCCGTGGGCGTGCTCTCCAAATCCATCGGCCTGTATCCGGAGCTTCGCGTCCTGCACCTGACGCTGGCCGCGCTGTTGCTGTGGGTGCTGGTCATCAACTTCAGCCTGGCGCTGAAGTACCGAAGCGGTTGATGCCGGCGCTGGTCCGACACCTCTTCCCGCTGGCGAAACCGCGAATCGTCCTGCTGGTCGTCTTTATCGCGGCAGCCGGTACGTGGAAAGCCGCCGGCGGGCAGCCGGATCCCGCGACCTTGCTCGCCGTGATCCTAGCCGTGGCTGTGGCGGCCGCGGGATCGAACCTCGTCAACCAGGGGCTGGAAGCCGACATTGACGCGGTGATGAGGCGAACACGCGGGCGCGCGGTGGCATCCCGGCAAGTCAGCGCGCTCGCCGTAATTGCGGTGGGTCTGATCCTCGTTGGGGCGGCTGTCGTGGCGCTGGCGGTCGCTGCGAATCTCCCGGCCGGGTTACTCACGCTGGCCGCGGCCGTGACGTATGTGCTCGTCTACACCGTGGTCCTGAAACGGCGCTCCTGGAACAACATCGTCATCGGAGGCGCAGCCGGCGCGTTTCCGCCGCTGATCGGAGCGGCCGCCGTCTCGGGCCACATCGACGCCCTGGGCCTGTACATGTTCGCCTTTGTCTTCTTCTGGACGCCGCCCCACTTCTGGACGCTCTCGCTGTTGCTGCGAGAGGACTATGCCGCCGCGAAAGTCCCAATGCTCGGGGCCATCGCCAGCCCGCGTGATACCGCGATCCAGATCAAGCTGTACATCCTGCTGCTGGCTGCCCTGACGTGGCTGCCGCTGGCGGCTGGCTACGGGGGGCTGACGTTCGCGCTGGCGGGAACGCTGCTCACCGGTTACTGGCTGCGGGCTTCGTGGTCGCTGCACGGCGGCGCGAGCTCCAGCCAGACGCTCGCGGCCTACAAGTTCTCGCTGTTGTACCTGGCGCTGACGTTCCTGATCCTGGCCATCGAGCCGATGCTTCCCTGGTACGCGTAGGCGTTCGGCGACCGGGGAAGCGCCGTTGGGCTAACGCGCGGCGGGCTGGCGCCTGATGACTCCGACGATCGGAACAGCGACCAGGACGATGACGGCGGACACGAAGAAGGGCAGCCCCATAGAGTCCTGATAGAGCCCAACCAGGCGCCCGCTGCCGGCCGACCCGATGGCGACGCCCAGCGAATACACGGCGTAGAAAATGCCGAAGGCCATGCCGCGGCGCCCCGGGCCCGCGGATTCAGTGACCAACGCGGTCGCCGCGGGGAATATCAGCCCATACCCTAGGCCGAACACGGCCATCCCGGCCGCAATCACACCGTAGCTTTCGGCAATGCCAAGCACGGCCAGGCCCGCAGCGACACCAGCCAGGCCTCCGAGCAACGGGACGAAACGACCAAATCGGTCGCTGGCCCCACCAATTGGACTGGCCATGACGAGGATGGCCACCAGCGCAAAGATGGCGAAACTGAAACCGGAGCGAGCCGCAGACTCTCCCTGACTTTCGAGAACGAGCGGCAGATGCGCCACGAGCACACCGACGCCGACCGTGACGGCGAATAGGGTGATACTCGCGGAGATCATGGTCCGCCCCATCGGCAAGCTGATCTCTGCTGCATCGTCAGGCGCATCGCTCCGGGAGACCCTGGATGGCAGTTGGCGTGTGACGGCGACAAATGCGAGCAGGGTGACCCCGAGCACCAATGAGTCGAGGAAGAAGACGGAATCCGCACCCCAGGCATCCCGGAGGATGCCCGCAGCTGGCGGGCCGATCATGGCCGGTATGGCAATCATGGCGCCGGCGAGGCCCATGGCGCGGCCTCGCTGATCCGAAGCCACCCAGTCGCCGATGATGGAGAACGCGCCGGGGGTGAGCGCGGCCGCGCCGATGCCGTGGATGGCGCGGGCGACCAGGAGTTGCTCCGGGCTTTGCACGAAGGCGTAGCTGAGGACCGCAAGCGCCGTGATCGCCAAACCAGTGATGATCGGACCACGGCGGCCCCACCGGTCGAGGACGAACCCGGCGCCCAGGTTGCCGAAGAGGTTCGTGATGGAGTACACGGCCACGACGATGCCGACGAGCGTGGCCGAGGCCCCGAGGTTGCGGGCATGCGGCGCCATGGTCGGAAACTGCACAAAGAGGTCGAAGAATGCCGCGAAGACGACCAGCCGCGCGGCCCAGATTGAATGACGCGCTACGCCGTTCGAGGGAGTCGCTCCTGTCGCCACGGAAAGTCCAGATGCTATGACAATAGACGGCCGACCGGCACATCCAGGCCGCCTGTGCGTCGTCGAGCACCGTAGCTCAGCCGGCACTTAGTACCCTGAGACCAGCCCCAGCACACGAGACTTGGCTCAATGGCTCTGTCGGATGTGTCGCACGAACCGCCTGGCTACGCGTGCCCGTTTTGCGCGATCGCTGGCGGGGCGGAGCCGGAGTTCACCGCGTGGCGCGAGGAGCATGTGTTTGTGCAGATCGCGAAGCACTGGGATCCGGGAAGGCCGGGACGAGCCCTCGTGATTCCCACGGCTCACTACGAAAACATCTACGCGCTGCCGGATGACCTTGCAGGCGAAATTGCCCGGATGGTGCGGCTTGTCGCAACGGCCATGCGGCGCGGATATCCCTGCGACGGGGTTACCGTCCGCCAAAACAACGAGCCGGCCGGCGGACAGGACGTGTGGCATCTGCACACGCACGTGGTTCCCAGGCACAACGACCGGCCGAACCCGGAGTACAGGCATGAGTTGGCGGACGACGCCGAGCGTGCGCGCTACGCGGTTCTGCTGCGACAGAGCCTGGAAGCGGTCGTCTAGACGCCCGGTTCGGGGCGCGTAAAAGATCTTCCGAGGTCGGAAGCGGCTCTGTCGCCTAGAGGATCTGGTCCAGGAACAGCTTGGTTCGATCTTCCTGGGGGTTGTTGAAGATCTGGTCGGGCGGTCCCAACTCGACGAGGGCGCCCTCATCGAAGAAAGCCATGCGGTCGGCGACTTCGCGGGCGAAGCCCATCTCGTGGGTGACGCAGAGCATGGTCATGCCGGTGGCGGCCAGCTCGCGCATGGCGAGCTGGCCGCCACCGGCATGACCATGCTCTGCGT
>WTFW01000015.1 GCA_011523785.1 Chloroflexota bacterium
GCCCCCTATCGGCCTGATTGACCGCTCGAGCTGAGCGCGGCGCTGCTGGGTCACTGCACACCGCTGCGGGCCCACGAGGCCCACGCGGCCTCCTACGACCTGTACGTGCGGGAGCACGAGGCGGGCACCTACGGAACCGACGCGCGGCAGACCCGCGGCGCCTACGAGGCGGCCCTGCAGGCGCAGGTGGTGGCGGCCGACAAGGCCCTGAGCGCCGAGATCGGCGGCCGGGACTCGCCGGGCGCCGGGTAAGCGGAAGGCCGCGGGGACGGGCTGGCGGGGGCTGGATTGCGGTGAATGGCATTCGAATGGACCGAGGCGCGTGTGAATTAACACAGACTGGAGCCTTCGATATGTTGTAGATGAGACGATTCGTCGGTGAAGAATACGGTGGATATAGCTCCATGACTTTGATGAACTAATACATAGCATGTAGTTATTGACATGTCTTGCGGTCGCTCCGTAGAGTCCCGGCACGCAACGATGTCCTCGGGCGGAACGGCGTGCGCGACGGCTGGCCGGTGGGGCGGATGCGGGCGGCGCTGGCCGCGGCTGGAGCTGTGGGGCGCCGTGCGGGCCTGGCCGGCGCGGCGCGTGGCGCTGGCGGCGGTGGTGGGCGCGCTCATGCTCAGCGCGGCGTGGCTGGGGCAAATCGCGCCCTTGCTGGCCCAGGAAGACGAGGCCCCGGCGCCGGAGGCCACGGGGGCCTCCGGGGTCACCATCCGAATGGACGACCTCGTGGACCGCATCACCTACACGATCGTGGACCGGTTTGAGGTGCAACTGTCCGGGCTCAGCGCGTCAGCCACCTACGAGGTCCGGGTATCGAGCGACGGCGCCCGCTTGGGGATTGGTGGCTGCGGGACCGCGGCCCGATCGCAGACGGCGACCGTGTCGAGGGAAACGGCGCAGGACCTGCTCTTCATCGTCTGGGCCTGCGGATTGGGGGCGGGGACGGTGACGGCGGAGGTGCGCGCGGCCGGGGCCGCCACCGCCGCGGTCACCGTCAGCCAGGGCGTCACGGTGCTGCCGATTCCCGACTACGTGCCGGCGGCCGAGCGGCGGGCGGCCGAGCGGTCCCTGCGCGGCGTGTCGGGGGCGACCACGCCGGTCAAGACGCCCGGCATCGTGATGGACCTGCAACACGGACGCTTTGCCACGGAAATCGAATACACGTGGAGCAAGCCGGCCAGCGGCTCCTTTCCCTTGTCGGGCTACGGCGTGCTGATGTGGAAGGGGTCGGAGGACCATCCCGGCTGGGGTGAGGCGGTCAACCTCGCGGCCGGCACCGTGCGCAAGCGCTACACCGGGCTGGAGTTGAACACGCTCTACAAGTTCCGCATTCACGCCTGCAACCAGGATCCCCACACCAAGGCCTCCTACTGCGGCTGGTGGACGGACATCCACGAGGTGCGGACGGGGAAAAAGCCCAAGCCGCCGCACACCATCAGCTTCCCAACCGACCACCGGACGACTACCTCGGCGCGCGCGACGTGGCGAATCGACGCCGACTCCGGTGGGGTGCCCCGCACTGGCTTCCTGATCCGCTACTGGCCGCGGTCCAACACGCGCGATACCACCACGGTGCACGTCACCGACAAGAACGCCCAGCAGCACACGCTCACGGGGCTGCGGGCGGGGACGCGCTACGCAGCCAAGTTCCGCACCTGCAACGACACCCAGAGCTGCACCGTCGGCGACTGGTCGGCGGATCACCACTTTGAGACGCAGAATGTGGAGAGAATCGAAACCACACCGGCCACGACACCGACCGCAACGCCGACGCCGGTATCCACCGATCCGGAATGTCCGGCGACCAGTGCCGACACGGTGGCATTGAGCGCCCTGCGAGTGGACGTGGTCCCGCAGCCACAGCGCAAGGCCAGAATCTGTTGGCCCTCCGTGCAGAACGCCACGGCCTATGTCATCGAGGCCACCGAGAAAACCGGGGACATCCAGAACACCAGCGCGTCGGACTGGCATCGACTGCCGGGCACCGCGGAACAAGCCAACGTAGCCGGCAAAGCGCAACGCGTCCAACTCAACCTTGACCACATCATGACAAAGGCTGGCGCCATGCGCGGTCTTGCCCACGCAGCGGCGTACGGGATCAGGATCGGCGTGAAGTACGCAAACGGGACGATTCTCTATGACCCTCCGCCGGTCATCATCATCGACACGCCGATCACAAGGGCCGATGGGGCGGGCGGAAAGATCACGATCAGGTGGATTCCGGTTGGGACAATTCTGGCGAACACCAGCTTTGGCACGGGCTACCACGAACTACGGTACAGGCAGTCCGACGGCGATCACACCACTGACAAGTGGACCCCAGCATTCCAGGCGCCGTCGGCCACTGCGTCTCGGCTCGAGTCGAATCCGGATGAAATCGAAGGGCTATCGCTCGGTCCGATATACGCCGTTCAATTGGTCTATCGAGACGACACAAGCAAAGACAATGCTAACGATGTTGACGTGTTTTCGGCTCGCAACGCCTATGTGTGGCCATCGAACAGTGCGCCGGCTAACGGAAGTCGAGTGGCGACATTTCCACTCACGAGACGCTTATCAAGCAGTCGCTTCCTCTATCGAATATGTGGAGACTCATTTGGGCCACCGGGCGATCAGCGACGGGCTGAATGGGAAGCCCTCATCAATAGCGCATTCCAGCAATGGTCACAGGCCACGAGCGGTCTGGTGACCTTCGGCCGAGCGCTGCTGCCGTGCGCAACGGACGCAGAATCTAGCGTCGACTATAACCAGATCACGACAAAAATAAAAGAGATACTTGTTCGAGGTGCAGATCGCACGGATGACCAAATCGGAGGAGACGTTCGGGAATATGTCGATCGGCTCAGATCCAACGGGGTGGTTCGTCGACTGCACGACTCGGATGTGCAGCAGCCCGAGATTCTGATGTACGACGACATTTCGTTGGGCCGGCTGGTGACGGTCGGAGCATTCCTCAACATCGCAACGGACATCGGCTATACGAAAAAATGCTGGTTCAATAGTGACGGCACATACGCTCCGGCTCTGATGTGCGCAGTGCCGGGCGGGCAGACCACAGATATCATCGTGAGGCGCGGTGCCTATGATGCTGCGCCTGCGGGCCAAACATCTCCATATATAAAGGAATATGTTGCAAAATCCTCCGACAAGCTAGAAGTGCCGGCAGCTAGCGCTAGCTTTAACAAGTGTCTAAACGACTCGGATAACGCCTATAGTGCATTCCAGACGATGCTGCACGAGATTGGACATGTACTGGGTATTGGAGGCGCGACCGATGGTGACAAATATACAAATGGGCATCCATTGATCACAGACTCCGTTGTGAATTACGACTGGAAAGTGCTCCCTGGCAGTCTTAACGGCGAGCCCGACTGCGCGCCGCATCCGTTCGACATCATGGCGATATTCGCCTTGTATCAGACGGGTTTCGGCACGTCGTGAAGGACTTAATCACAAGTGGCGGACGCATACAAATACTCAGCAGACCGACTGCTGTCCTCGTGCTGGCGTGTGCGGCGGCATTCACCGCGTGCGGCGGGCAAGGAACGGCAGAGACCACCGGTGCATCGCCAGCGGTCAGCGAGACTGCGCATCCCAACCTGGAGAGGCCACATCCTCCCATCACACCCACGCCGTGTACCGGTGGCTCCCGTCGTCTTCAGTCGGTGCTGTGGAGTCCCGGCGGATCGCGTGTCTACTTCACCTCGAGGGGCAGCATTTTCGCAGCGGCGGCAGACGGCTCACGCATGTGGCAGGTCATTGATCCTGTGCTAAGGGGACAAGAAGGACCGCAGGGTTCCTGGACGTTCAGCGTGAGAGTCTTGGCCCTGGGCGGGCCGATGACTGCCGTCAGCGTGTCACCGGATAGCACGCAGCTTGCGTATTCCACCTGCGAGTATCCAGATAGCGCAGCGGAAGAGAGGGCTCAGCCTCCGGCTGCGGAAGACTATCAATACGAGATTGCCTTGGTGGCGAGCGGCGGCGGGCATCCAATGCGTCTGACGACGAGCGACGGCTACCAGAACTATCCAGCGTGGTCGCCCGATGGCACCCGCATTGCGTTCCTATCCGCTGAACGCACGTTCGATCATTTGGCGCAGCTCTTTGTGATGGCGCCGGACGGCTCGGAATGGCGAACTCTGGCCCCGGATCTCTACGTCGAGAACCATCCGCCGCAGTGGTCACCCGACGGCGAATGGCTGGCGTTCGTAGCTCGGGACGAGGATCGCGAACAGGCGCTGTATGTCGTGCGAGAAGACGGGACAGAACTCCGGCGGCTAGCGGAAGCGGCGAGCTCGCCGGTGTCATGGTCACCCGACGGCCAGCGGCTGGCCTTCGCCCAGCCCGAGGACGCAACCGTGGCGCTGGTCACCATTGCAGCCGACGGAAGCGATGCGCAGCGGGTTGCCACGATCGACGGCTGGCAGCCGCCGTATGGGGATCCGGATCCAGCCTGGGCCCAGATCGGGACGCTGGCCTGGTCACCAGCCGGAACGCAGATCCTGATCAGCGTCGACGATCGCGTCCCGGCCTTTGTGGTCGACCTCGACACCGGCGGTCGAACCGAGATCGGGATCGTTCAAGTGTACGTGGGATCGGGGAAGACGACAGCGTTTCAAGGAGTCCGCGCGGCGGCCTGGTCGCCCGACGGCGCGCGGATCGCATTGGTTGGACCGACCCTGGCGGCAATCGTCTCCGCTGACGGCGGGTCGCCGCAAGGCCTGGCGGAGCTCGTCGAGGTCGATGGGGCGTCGCGGTGGCAGCCGCTCAACGCGCGCGTGCTGGCCCCGCCCGTGGATGCCACGGGGTGCGGGGCGGGCGTGGCGGTGGCGGACCCGGCTGCCAATGCCGGGTTGGTGGCGGATTGCGCCGCGCTGCTGGAGGTCCAGCAGGCCCTGGCGGACGGTGCCGCCCTGAACTGGAGCGTCGACCGCCCGATGAGCGAGTGGGACGGCCTGACACTTGGCGGCGCGCCGCTGCGCGTGCATGTGGTGTCGCTGGGCGAGCAACAACCGACGCGGCCGCCGCCGCTTGACCTTCGACGTCAGCTCCCGGCGGCGCTGGCGAGATTGACGGAGTTGCGGACGCTGCGCCTCACCCACAGTCGACTCACGGGGTCGATCCCGGCTGAACTGACGAAGTTGGGCAGCCTCGAGACGCTGGACCTCTCGGTCAACCAGCTGACCGGACCGATTCCTGCCGAACTTGGTCAACTGGCCAACCTGGAAGTGGTGAGTCTCTCGGAGAACAGGTTTACAGGCCCGATCCCGCGGGAGATCACGCGGTTGGCCAACCTGGAGATGCTGGACCTCTCGGACAACCGGCTCACCGGGCCGATCCTGCCGGAACTGGGCCAGCAGTCCGCCATGCGCGAACTCAAGCTGCACAGTAACCAGTTGAGCGGGCCGATTCCGACCGAACTCTCGCGGCTCACGAGCCTTCAGGTCTTGAGCCTTGGGGGCAACCGGTTGTCGGGTCCGATTCCACCTGAGATTGGCGATCTAACGAGTCTTGAACTCCTTTCGCTTGCGCAAAACCAGTTGACAGGCGCGCTCCCAGCCGAATTTGGCCAGCTAGCCAACTTGGTCATGTTGTTCCTAGCTGAGAACTCCCTGACCGGATCCATCCCGGCAGAACTGGGCCGGTTAGGGAATCTCGAAATTCTCGACTTGTCCAGCAACAACTTGTCCGGGCCAGTACCTTCGGAACTCGGGCAAATCGAAACCCTATTCAGCCTTCGACTCGGCGGCAATCAGTTCACGGGCTGCATTCCTTCAGAGTTGTTGGCCAACGTATCTGCCTATAGCAGCTCCGGCTTGCATGACTTGGGCCTGCCGGTCTGCGAGTCGGCGGAGTTATGACAGGGTTGTTCGGGCGTCGTCGCGTCGTCCCGGCGTTCACGCCGAGGAACCGACGGGCGCCGTGGTTGCTGGCGGCGCTGGCCCTGTGGCTGGCGGCACTGAGTCTGGGCTGTGTGGATCGGGAGAGGTCAAGCGGTGGCGCATCGGCGCCTGCGGTCGCACATGCGGACGTTGCTCGTGATCAATCGCCGGCCGTCGCGGCCGACGGCGAGGTCGATACTGCGGCCCCGACGGGTCGTGATGGGCAGGGACCTCTCGCGAGCGATCAGCGCCGCCAGGTCAGCGTTGCGACCTTGGATGGCGCCGAAACGCGCGGCGAAGCCACGACCACTCGCTATATCCCGCCAACGGTGGAGGAACTGTTGGAAGGGGGGCTACACCTGGTGGGCGCCTCGCCCGTGCATCTGGCGATTCGAGGGACACCTGCGGCCAGTTCGGTGCGCTGCGCCTGGCGAGGGATTGCGCAGACGATTGATCAGCGGAAGGACGCGATCCGATTCTGGTTGGGGATGGGGGCGGACGCCGCGATCCCGGACAATGCGGCCTATCTGGAGGCCCTGTTCATGGTGGTGCTGGACACCTTTGACCCGAAGCTTCGCGAAACCGCCAAGGCCAACTTCCTGGCCATCGCGCGGGGCGGGGAGTCGATGGACTACCTGTTCCTGACGTGTTTCGCCGACTACGCGGTGACCAGCTTTCTCCTGGGCACGGGCACACGCCGAGGAACCGACGGGCGCCGTGGTTGCTGGCGGCGCTGGCCCTGTGGCTGGCGGCACTGAGTCTGGGCTGTGTGGATCGGGAGAGGTCAAGCGGTGGCGCATCGGCGCCTGCGGTCGCACATGCGGACGTTGCTCGTGATCAATCGCCGGCCGTCGCGGCCGACGGCGAGGTCGATACTGCGGCCCCGACGGGTCGTGATGGGCAGGGACCTCTCGCGAGCGATCAGCGCCGCCAGGTCAGCGTTGCGACCTTGGATGGCGCCGAAACGCGCGGCGAAGCCACGACCACTCGCTATATCCCGCCAACGGTGGAGGAACTGTTGGAAGGGGGGCTACACCTGGTGGGCGCCTCGCCCGTGCATCTGGCGATTCGAGGGACACCTGCGGCCAGTTCGGTGCGCTGCGCCTGGCGAGGGATTGCGCAGACGATTGATCAGCGGAAGGACGCGATCCGATTCTGGTTGGGGATGGGGGCGGACGCCGCGATCCCGGACAATGCGGCCTATCTGGAGGCCCTGTTCATGGTGGTGCTGGACACCTTTGACCCGAAGCTTCGCGAAACCGCCAAGGCCAACTTCCTGGCCATCGCGCGGGGCGGGGAGTCGATGGACTACCTGTTCCTGACGTGTTTCGCCGACTACGCGGTGACCAGCTTTCTCCTGGGCACGGGCACGACGCCGGCGACGGTCACGGTGGCCTACGACCGGCGGGGCGAGGCGGCCTCCTATGACCTGTACGTGCGGGAGCACGAGGCGGGCACCTACGGGACCGACGCGCTGCAAACCCGCGGCGCCTACGAGGCGGTCCTGCAGGCGCAGGTGGTGGCCGCGGAGGCGGCCCTGAGCGCCGAGATCGGGGGCCGTGAAGCGGTCGTCTTCCTGGCGCCGATGGGCGCCCACAACGCCATCGGGTTCGAGGCCTGGCAGGCGGTGGCGTCGTGGGCGGTGGTGACCGACGACAACAACGTGGTCCAAGCCGTGCGCGATGACACGCCGGCCGGCGATCCCGAGCACACCCAGACCCTGGCCAACCTGACCAGCCGCATCACCACCGGCGCGGCCGCCGACGGCCAGTCCACCAACCGGGCCACCCGCGTGGATCAGCTCCAGCAGGAGTACCGGGACCTGGGCGCCTACGCCGACATCACGCCCGACGACGGCCAGACCACCACCTTCACCCCGGCCCAGCCGCCGGCGGCGCCCCCCTGCGCCAACGGCACGGTCATCCCCAACCCCGCCGCCAACCGCGAGCTGGTCACGGACTGCCAGACCCTGCTGGCGGCCAGGGACACCCTGCGCGGCACCGCCACCCTGAATTGGAGCACGAGCACCGCCCTCACCAGCTGGACCGGCGTCACCACCAGCGGCACCCCCACCCGCGTGACGGGGCTCAGCCTGGCGAGCAAGTCACTGAGCGGCCGCATCCCGGCCGACATCGGGCGCCTGTTCGCGCTAACGACGCTCAATCTCAGCTCCAACAGCCTGACCGGCGACGTGCCGGCCGAACTGGGCTGGTTGGACCAGTTGACGGAGCTGCGGCTGTCCGGGAACAGCCTGACCGGCTGCATCCCCCTGAGCCTGAAGACGGTGACGACCAACGATCTCAGCGCCCTCAACCTGCCGGATTGCATCCCGCCGGCGTTTGCCGAGGCCAGCTATAGCTTCACGGTCGCCGAGGACGCCGCGGTCGGGACGCAGCTGGGGACGGTGCGGGCCACGGTGGCCGGCGGGGAGACGGTGACGCACACGCTCAGCGCCGGGAACCGGGGCGGCGTCTGGACCATCGACGCCGCGACCGGCGAGTTGAAGGTGGAGGGACCCCTGGATTACGAGGCCACACCCACCTACACCCTCACGGTGACCGCGGACGCGGGGGTGCACGGGACCTCGACGGTCACGGTCACCGTGACCGTCGAGGTCCCGTGCACCCCCGCGTCCGCGGTCACCGTCAGGGTGTGGGTGGGCGCGGCCTCGTAATCCAGGGGTCCCTCCACCTTCAACTCGCCGGTCGCGGCGTCGATG
>WTFW01000189.1 GCA_011523785.1 Chloroflexota bacterium
GTGCGCGGAAGACCCCTCACCGATTTCCGGCGAAGACGCCGGAATCTGCCTCTCCCCTTGGAGAGGGTGAAGAACGGTGCGGCCTGCATCTGATTGCATCCGAAGGTGCTTGCTGACGTGGAGACCTTGCGCGGAAGACTGCTCACCCCAACCCTCTCCCCCGGAGAGGGATTAAGACTTTCCGCAGACGAGGGTGCAGGAGCAGGCCTGGCCCTGAGGACGAGGGGCGTTTTGCGTAGGGCTCGTAGGAGAGGGTGAAGAGCTACCGAGCCGCAAGGGACGAGGGGCGTTGGACACCGGTCTCCTCAGGGCAGGGGACACGGAGACATCGACGCCCCGGACCGCCATCAGTGCCTGAATTGAGGCCACAGGCGCGCAGGACTGGGCCTGGTGGAACAAGTGGGGTTCGCAGCGCGGGTCTAGTGGCCGTTGCCAATCATCGGGCCGGGCGACCGCGTGCTAGGTTCGGCCCAGCACGAAAGGCCGCAGAACGCGCGAACCATGATTGGCTATCGAATGGCACTTCCGAGCCACTTCCGCGTGTCTGTGGCAACTGTCGCCGTACTGATTAGCCTGGCGCTCGCCGCCTGCGGCGGGGACGAGAAGCTGGTGCGGCAGGATTACTATTCGGTCATCGCGCCGGAGCGTTGCGGCGGGGTGAGTTCCGTGAGCTGCGCCGGCTACCAGGCCACGCCCACGCCTACCGCAGCCCCATAGGGCCCGTGGGTGTGCTGATGGGACGAAGGCCGGCTTGAGCGCGGCGGCGCGCCCGAATGTGCTGGTGCTGATGAGCGACCAGCACAACCCGATGGTGAGCTCGCCGTACGGGCACTCCTTCGTGCATACGCCGGCGATCCAGAGCCTGTCGGATCGCGGGGTGACGTTTGCGAACGCCTACTGCCCGTCGCCACTTTGCGTGCCGTCGCGTTCGGCTTTTCTGACGGGATTGCCGGTCCACCAAGTCGGCGCCTGGGACAACTCCCGCCCGCTGCCGGTTACCGAGCCGACGTGGGCGCACCGGCTGAACGCTGTGGGCTACGAGACGACGTTGTGCGGGCGAATGAGCATCGGCGGGCCGAATCAGATGCACGGCTTTGCGACGCGTATCCATCCGGAGATGCGCCCTGGGGTGATTGGATCCAGTTTTCCGAATTGGAATGCGCCGATTCGCGCGCATACCGGAACTCGCGAGCGGCTTGAGACCGCGGGCGCCGGCGATACCTGGCAACAGCGGTACGACGAGAGCGTGACTGACGCGGCGGTGGCGTATCTGTCGGATCCGGCACGCAGGGATGGGCCGTGGGCGGCGGTGGTGGGGTGGTTTCTGCCGCATACACCGCTGACGGTGCGCGCGGAGTATTTCGAGCAGTACTACCCGGACCACGCGGATCAGCCGAGCGCGGCTGCCCAGCCGATCGACACGGTGCATCCCCAGAGCCGACGGTTTCGAGCGTATCTGGGCGCGGAGGGTCTGGCTGACGCCCAGATTGGGCGGGCGCGGGCGGCCTACTACGGCATGGTTTCGTTCACGGACGCACAGGTTGGCCGAGTCCTCGAAGCGCTGGAGGCCAGTGGGGCGGGCGACAACACGCTGGTGGTCTACACCTCGGACCATGGCGAGATGCTTGGCGAGCACGGGCTGTGGTGGAAGAGTTCGTTCTACGAGCCGTCGGTGCGGGTGCCGCTGATCGCGGCGTGGCCGGGCCGGATCGAGGGCGGTTCGCGGGTGGCTACGCCGGTGTCGCTGCTTGATCTGACGCGCACCATCGTGGAAGCGGCGGGCGCCGAAGCCGAGGGGATCGTCGGCGACGACCTGCTGGAATCGGGGCTTGATGGCGACCGGGCCGTGTTCGCGGAGTTCGAGGCGCATGGGACGGACCGCCCCGGCCGCATGGTCCGGCGTGGCCGCTACAAGCTGAACTACTACCACGGAGAACCGCTGGAGCTATTCGATCTAAACACGGACCCGCACGAAACGGCCAACCTTGGGTCGGATCCCGAATACGCCGACGTTCGCGACGATCTCATCGACCTGGTACTGGCGGATTGGTCTCCGGAGGAGATCGACCGGAAAGTCCGCGAGAGTCAGCGGCGGCGGCGGATTCTGTTTGCCGGCATGCCGTAAGCAGAACGCTCGCGGCTTCCTTTGGCCTCGGCCGGATTGCGCGCCGGCGGGTATCCGGCGACGATACGCGGCGAGCGAACTATTCCGATTCGAGAGCCCGGACCCATGGCAAAACACCTGTTTCTAGACCTGGACGAGGTTGCGGCCACGCACAACGTGGAGCAGCGGGTGTGCGAGGCGACGAAGCATCCGGCGAACCCGGTGCTGCCGGTGGGGCGGCTGGACGAGTGGGACGCGGTGCGGGCCAGCGTGTGGTCGGTGCGGACGGTGCTGTACGACCCGGACGACGGCCTGTTCAAGTGCTGGTACACAGGCGCAGACCAGGAGCGGCTGCGCTGGCGGCGCATGGGCTACGCCTATAGCGAGGACGGCATCCACTGGATCAAGCCGAAGCTGGGGCTCTTCGAGTTCAACGGGTCCAAGGACAACAACATCTGTTTGGACATGCTGGGGGCGGTAATTCGCGATCCGACGGAGCCCGACCCGGCCCGCCGGTTCAAGATGGTCACGAAGGATCTCGTGGGGAGCGGTCCGGCGCGTGCCGCGTACTCGCCAGACGGGATTAACTGGACCGTGGGCCCGCCCGTCGACCTGCCGGCGCTGGCGCATGGGCCGGACATCGTGGTCCTGGCGCTGGACGAGGAGGCCACGGACCCGGATCGACGCTACATCCTGATCTGGCAGGAACGCGTGCCGGCGGCCAAGCCGGGGCCGCCAACGGTGCGCGGCAAGTTCATCGCCTACGGGCCAAGCGTCGAGGAATTCACGTCCAGTCCCGACAACCCGTTCCTGGATCCCAAGGATGGGCTGGAGCAGGAGAACCACTTCCTGACGCTGGACCGGTACGGCAAGGGCTGGATTTCGGTGTACGAGTTCGGCTGGTACGTGCCCAACGGGCTCGGGGTGTTCGGACAGTACGCGGCGGATCTGCGGCTGGCCGTCAGCAAGGACGGCGAGCATTTCTCGCGCATCTGCCTGACCGACAAGGTGATCGCGCGGGGCGAGCGGGGCGCGTGGGATGCCGGATTCCTGGTGGTGGGGGATCGGATCATCGTCAAGGACGACACCATCTACATCTACTACAGCGGACAGGGCGAGGACTGGAGTCTGTGGCCGCCGGGGAACTACCCCAAAGAGTTCGGGGGCGGGAAGAGTGGGTCCGTTCGGCTGACGCAGCTGGGGCTGGCAACCCTGCGTTTGGACGGGTTTACGTGCATGCAGACGGTGGACCGGGAGATCTCGGGGTCGCTGGAGACGACGACGCTGGAGATTGCGGCGGACACGCGATTGAACGCGAACGTGGCGGACGTGATCGCGCGGCGGAGCTGGGTGGACGTGGACGTGCTCGACGCGGAGACGGGCGAGGTAATTCCGGGATTCGGCCGCGAGGCGTGCGTGCCGCTGGCGGTCGATAACGTGCGGGCGGCGGCTAGCTGGCAGGGCGCGGAACTGGGCGCCTGCGGTCGGCGGCAGGTTCGCCTGCGATTCCACATCCACGGCGCCGCGAGGCTGCACGCCTACACGCTGACCTAGCGCGTTCGTCCATAGCGGATTGCGCCCGCGCGGCAGTTGCCGCCACGATGCACGCACCTGGAGTCCTCAGGAGCACGCTCATGGAGCGTCAGTGCATTTCGTCAGGCAAGCCAACCGAGGCCGCGATCGGCTATTCGCGGGCGGTGCGGGTCGGTCCGCATATCTGGGTGGCCGGGACCACCGGTCCACTGCCGCCGGAGCATCCCGACTCGCCCGGGGACGCCTACGCGCAGGCCAAGCACGCAATCGGGATTATCGAGAAGGGGTTAGCCGAGGCCGGCGCGACGCTGAATGACGTGGTGCGAACG
Source organism: Chloroflexota bacterium (assembly GCA_011523785.1). GTDB lineage: Bacteria > Chloroflexota > UBA11872 > UBA11872 > UBA11872 > UBA11872. Next base: position 3,967 of record WTFW01000189.1, read on the forward strand.
CGGGTCTACCTGACCCACATCGAGCGCGATGCCGAGGCGGTGGGGCGGGCGCACCTGGAGGCATTTGGCAAGGCGATGCCGGCATCGGCCTTTATTGGCTGCACGAGCCTGGTTGGCGGCGAGTCGGTGCTGGAGATCGAGGCGGACGCGTACGTGGACAGCGGCTAAGCCTGGCTGGCGGCCGGGTACCGCCGCGTCCGCTAGGGTGCGCGCAGGATCACGTTCTCGGACTCATACGCCCAGGTCTCGTGGTAGACGTGGGGGCGGGGGCGCTGCAATACGAGCGGCTCTGGCGGCGGGTTGTTGGGGTCCCAGAGTTCCAAACGGTCGCGGCCGCGGACCTGGTGGAACCACTCCTTTTCGCTCTCGGCCGGCTCGATTTCGCGGCGGAGGATGAACTCGACGTAGTCAAACTGGCTCAAGGCGACCTCGGCCAGGAAGACGCGGTCCACGCCCTCGCCATCCCAGGTGGCCATGTCGGGAACGATGACAGGCCCGCAGCAGAGTTGGAACTTGCCGGAGTCGGGGTGCAGGTTCATGAGGCGGATTGGGAACTCGACTCGAATGTCGAGTCCGGTGGCCTTGTCGCGGTAGGTGGTCTGGCCGTTGATGACCGCGCCGGCCTGGGTTGCTTCGTTGACGGCGTGGCCGTCGAGGAGCTGTTCGGCGCCGGGGAGTGTAACGGGTTGGAAATCCATGTCCGCGTAGCGCTCGGACACCGGCCTGCGGGCGACGGGCTCGGGGACGTCGGACGGACCCCGTGCGATCGGCACGCCGTGCTCGCGGGTAAAGACCGCCCGCCACTCGCCGCTGGGGATCATGAAGAACTGCTCGGTCGCGATGGTGAGCTCGGCGCGGCAGGGGTAGTTGAGGTAGTGGGTGATCGACGATCCGGAAGGATCGACGATGTCCATGGTCGAGTCGACCTGCATGCGCACGCGGTAGACGTCGCCAAGGTCGCCGACGAAACCTCCGTCCCAGCGGTAGTAGGGATGCGGTTTCCAGGGATGGGTGGTCCAGGTGATGAAGGAGCGGGTGAAATCGAGCATCGTTGCTGTACTGCTCATCTAGCTATTCGACCTATGATTTACCACTTTCCGTCGCTCGCGTACAGCCGCGTCCATGAATCTGAACTCCAAGGTCGTCGCAAATGCCTCAGAAGCGGCTAGACTGAAAGTACACTTAGGAGTCTGTTGATTGACTCTTCTCCGAAACCTGTCTTCGATCCCGCCGTAAGGGAGGATCGCGTTGCCTGCCCACGGATTCTCCATTACCGAGCCGATCTGGCCCAAGACCCTACGTCTTCCAGACCGCCCACCGAAGCTAGTCTATCTTGACCTCAATCATTGGATCTCTCTTTCCAAGGCATATCAGGAGCATCCCGACGGCCAACGTCACCGGAACGCTCTAGACAACTGCCTTCAGGCGGTTCGAGATCAATCCGCCATTTTTCCTATCTCCGGCACGCTCTATGTAGAAATCAGTAAGATTCGTCAACACAGACAACGATTGAATCTCCGTGAGGTGCTCGAGCCTCTCTCCCAATTCAACACACTCATACATCTGTCCTATGTAGTTCAACATGAAATAGAAGCTCTGCTGGACCACATGATTGGTCCTAGTGCAAGACCAATGGTCACAATAGACTTACTTGGTTGGGGCGTCAACTGGGCATTTGCCAAGGTTGCTAACCTCCGCATTAAGACAGCGGACGGAAATGATGTCACAGACACAGCCCTGCAATCATTTCCAGGTGGACAAGATGCTTTTAGGCAACTGGCACACGAGGCTGACTTGCGAGTCAATCGAATGGCCATTGATGGCCCAACTCCTCAAGAGGAAGCAGAACTCAGGTCGCATGGATGGGACCCAAATCCTGCACTTGCACTGTACGACCAAGCTGTACACGAGGAACTTGCACAGGCAAGGCGATTTGACCAGTATTCGAGATGGCGTCGTGGAAGAACTCGGGATGTAATATCAGCAAGAGAGTTCATTGCTGAGCAGCGGCAGAACTTAGCTGGAGGTTTGATCCGGCGAGGTTACAGTTCAGACGATGAATTCTTCTCGAAAAGCCGCGAAGAACTCTCGACTGCACTCAGCTCAATGCCTAGCTTCGACGTTTCGGTTACAATCAAGACATCACTTCATCGAGACGGGAACCATAAGTGGAGCAACAATGACATTTATGACATTCATACTCTCGCCCTGGCAATTCCGTACTGCGACGTCTTAGTGACGGATAGATCCATGAGTGAACACGCAAACAGGAGTCACTTAGCAGGGCGCTACAATACTAACGTTATATCGTCCCTTTCAGATCTTGAGAGCTATCTTTAGAATGAATGCGAGACTATCTCAGTGGTTTCCTAGAGTATGCGTATCGAGTCATTTCATTCCTCTCGCGCGCTTCGCATGCGAGGCTTCAGCAACCGTGATCTCCAACCTAAGCCGAGCGGATCTCAACCCGCCTCAGACGAAACGATCGGCTTCGAATCGATGACCGAGCAACAATCCTTGGTTACTGTCGATAAGCTTCTCTCCGAGGCAACCAAACTGCGAAGGAAGACTCGATGACTGACTTGCGCGACAAGATAATGGGATGCCTGCTCGGCGGCCTACTGGGCGACGCGATGGGCGGGCCGGTGGAGGGGCTGCACTACGAGTTCATCGCGAAGCGCTTTGGCGAGGTGACCACGCTGAAGGAGCATCGGGGCTTGCAGCCCGGCGCCGGGACCGATGACTCGGCGTTGAAGCACATGCTGTGCGAGGCGATCAGGCGCACAAACGGCAATGTCAACGCGGCGGCCTGGGCGCAGGTGTGGCGCGAGCGCATGAACCCCTTCAAGTTCTATCCGCCGGTGGCCAGTTCCTTCTACAAGATCTCGATTGGCGGGGTCAGAGCGCGCGAGGCGGGCATCGGCAACATGATTTCCAATAGCACGGCGATGTGCATCTCGCCGATCGGCATCATCAACGCGGGCGACCCGCGACGGGCGATGCTGGAGGCGTACGAAGTCACCAGCCTGATCCACCGGGGTTCGCCGCAGGACGGCGCGCTGGCCATGGCCGCCGCCACTGCCGCGGCCTTCGATCCGAACGCCGATGCCGAGTCGGTCATCGAGGCGGCGGTCAGCAACATGGATCCCGAAAGCGATATGCCCGCGGCCATCGATACGGCGGTGAGCCTGGCCCGGTCGACCGGGGACTTTGCCGAGTTTCGCGCGGCCTACTACGCCAACCATCTGTGGGACTGGCCGCAGCAGCCCGAAGAGGGGCACAGCAACGCGGTAGACCCGCGGGAATCGGCGTCCGTGGCGCTGGCGCTGCTCCTGCTGGCCGACGGGGACCCAAACGAGGTTGCGCTGATGTCGGCGAATTTCGGACGGGACGCCGATTCCATCGGCGCCATGGGCGGCCCGGTGGCCGGCGCAATGGCGGGGGCTTCCGGAATCCGGCCCGAATGGGCCGCGCAGGTACAGGCCGCGACGCCGGTGGACCAGGAGGAGCTGGCGGACTCGCTGCTGGAAGTCCTGACAGGGCGGCTCAATGCCGATCGGACGCGGAGTGAGGTGCTTCTGGCATAGGTCGAGCGTGCATGCGGTGCCGCCCCCGTAGTTCCTAGCGGAACCCGGTTCCTCTTGGTTCATCGGCGGCTTCCTAGCCCAACCCATAGGCAAGTCCGCACGGCTGGCGCGTGTACGCGCGAGCTTCTGACCAACGAACAACGACGCCGCTGCCGACGCGTGGACGGCGGCGAAGACAATTCAGTTTGGGTCAACGTGAGGAGCACTTGACACAGCGGGCGAATCTAGTTCAATGTCAAAACATACAGACGCTAATTGTTCGAATTCTTGGCGTCTCGTCATGTCCGAGGGGGGGGCCCATGAATCTGAGAAAACAGATAAACCGACGCCGTCTGCTCGCCATCGCCGGCGGTGGCGCGGCCGGCGCCCTGGTGTTGGCCGCCTGTGGTGAAGGGGAGGCCGAGGAAGCGGCCCCTGAGCCGGTCGCTGAAGCTCCGGCTCCGGCACCCGCTCCAGCGGCCACGCCCGCGGCCACCGCGGCCATGGAAGCGGCACCGCAGCAGGGTTTCGTCACGATCAACTATTCGACCGACCATACGAGCGGCCCGCGGGGGGCGGCCACGCAGTGGGGCGTTGACAAGTTTGCCGAGCTCGAGCCCAACATCGGCGTCAAGGTCGTGCATCGGCCGGGCGGCGAGCAGCCGATTCTGCTGGCGTCGGGGGTGGCGCCGGAGGTCCTGCTGGGCAACCAGTTCGTCTTCTCGAACTTCCAGCCCGACGGAGCGTTCGTCAACATCACGGATGTCGCGCAGCAGCACGCCGAGAAGTTCCGGGTGGACTTCGACGCGATCTACTTCCTGCCGGACCTCTATACCGACAACGATTGGGACCACCGATTTCCGGCCCCGGATCGAATCTACGGCGACATGTTCGGACTGTCGTTTCAGCCGGGCGTCAGCGGCTGGTACTACAACGTGACCCTGGCGGAGGCGAACGGCGTTGCCGCGCCGACGGCCGACTGGACGTGGGACGACGTGCTGGAC
>WTFW01000130.1 GCA_011523785.1 Chloroflexota bacterium
ACGCCCACCCGCCCGAAGGAACCGAAATGAACGACCTGGCTACCTGCCACGAGTCCACTCCCAGCCGCACCCGCCAGCTCTCCCGCCGCCGCCTCGCCCTCCTCCTCGCCGCGTCCGGTGGCTCCCTTGCCGTGTTGGCCGCTTGCGGCGGGGAAGAGAAGCTAACCCGTGACAAATACTCGTTCCCAGGCGCCGAAAAAGACGCCAGCGGCAAATACAAGATGCAGAGCTTCCGCTAGACCCGGGAGCCCCTGCCTACCGCATCCAGTATTCCGGGCTCATGGACAGGCGATTGCGCGTACAGTAAGACCGCGCAGGGCTAAGTCGTGCGGGCCGGTCGGATGCCTGCAACCGCAGAGGCAATCAAGTGGCTGGCCTGAGGAACGGCCCTGACTTCGACGCCGTCGTCATCGGCGCCGGCTTCTCCGGCTTGGGCATGCTCCAGCGACTGCGCGACGTCATGGGCCTCTCCGTCCGGGTCTACGAAACCGGCAGCGGCGTCGGCGGCACCTGGTACTGGAACCGCTACCCCGGCGCCCGCTGCGACTCCGAGAGCTACATCTACTGCTTCTCGTTTTCCAAGGAACTCCTCCAGGACTGGACCTGGAGCGGCAAGTACCCCGAGCAGCCCGAAATCCTCTCCTACCTCGAACACGTCGCCGACCGCTTCGACCTTCGCCGCAACATCCAATTCGGCACCCGCGTCACCTCCGCGACATTTCATGAAGACACCAATCTCTGGGAGATCTCCACCGATAAGGGCGACCGCGTCACGGCCCAATACCTCATCACCGCCATCGGTTGCATCTCCACCGGCAACGTCCCGCCGATCGAGGGCCTGGACTCCTTCCAGGGCGACTGGTACCACACCGGTGCCTGGCCCCACGATCCCGTCGGTTTCTCCGGCAAGCGCGTCGGTGTCATCGGCACCGGCTCCAGCGGCGTCCAGTCCATCCCCGTCATTGCCCAGCAGGCCAAAAGCCTCACCGTCTTCCAGCGCACGCCCCAATTCACCGTCCCCGCCCGCCACCGCGCCGCCGACCGCCGGTTCATTGAGGAAGAAGTCAAGCCCAACTACGAGGCAATCCTCGAGAAAGCCCGCTGGAGCCAGGGCGGCGGCGGGCGCGAACCCATCCAGCAATCCGCCCTCGCCGTCACCGAAGCCGAGCGCAACCGGATCTACGAGGAGCAGTGGGACAAGGGCGGCTACGAATTCAGCGGCGGCTCATTCGCCGACCTCATGACCGACCGGGCCGCCAACGACACCGCCGCCGACTTCATCCGCGACAAGATCCGCCAGATCGTCAACGACCCCGAAACCTGCCAGAAGCTCCTCCCCCACGACCACCTCTTCGGCGCCAAGCGCGGCCTGCTCGACACCGGCTACTACGCCACCTACAACCGCGACAACGTCCACCTCGTCGACCTACGCGAAACCCCCATCCGGCAAATCACGCCCACCGGCATCCGCACCTCAGATCAGGACTTCGACCTCGACGTCATCGTCTTCGCCACCGGCTTCGACGCCATGACCGGCACCTTCTTCAAGATCGACATCCGCGGCCGCAACGACCTGGCGCTACGCCGGAAATGGTCGGAAGGACCAAAGACCTACCTCGGCCTCCAGGTCGCCGGCTTCCCCAACATGTTCATGATCACCGGCCCTGGCAGCCCCTCCGTCCTCAGCAACATGCCCGTCAGCATCGAACAGCACATCGAGTTCATCGCCGACTTCATCACCTGGATGCGCCAGCGGGATGTGGAGACTGCCGAAGCCGACCCCCGGGCCGAGGAGCAATGGGTCGCCCACGTCAACGAAGTCGCCAACACCACCCTCTACGTCCACGCCAACTCCTGGTACCTCGGCGCCAACATCCCCGGCAAACCCCGCGTCTTCATGCCCTACCCCGGCGGCGTCGGCCCCTACCGCCAAAAATGCAACCAAGTAGCCGACAACGGCTACCAGGGCTTCATCCTCAGCCACCCGCAAGCGTGAGCATGGGCGGCCCACGAGCAATGAGTTGATGAATCGAAGATTGAGCCGTCGCCAGATCGTTTCGGCGTTTGCAGTTTCCGTAGCAGTTGGAATCCATACGGCATGCGGAAGAGACCGAGATTATGGTCGTGAACGACTGCGCGCGAACGCGAGCGCATACGCTTACGTAAGAGCTTCTGATGTGGACTGCGCTGAACTCACGGCAAACACGAACACGGAGTACATGGACGACATACGTCACGAGATCCAATGGGACTCATACTTCCACGTCGGCCCGATAATTGACTCCCTGATTCTGCAGATTATCGATGAGTCTCTGGATCGAATTCAGCAAGACTCGCGTGGGTACGTTTATGATCTGCGTGATGTTGCAGCACAAGTGGAAGATGACCGAGCCGGTCTCGTTGGACGCATAATGGCCGGTTCGGTGTGTTTTCGGACTGTCGAACCAGCGAGATTCCAGGTGTACCTCTGGCTAGCACGGCACGTCGAGAACTATCATGAGTCATTTGTGCGACGTCAATTGAATATTGCCGATCAGATTGAGACGGACTCCAAAGGATTTCTCGCGGCCACGCGTCGCAGAGTCGTCGATAAGGATCCCTTAGGCTACAGTGCAAATCCGCGAATGTTCGCTGCCGACTTGCGAACGATTGCTGATCGGATCGAGGCGAATTCAGAAGCCTATCGAGACTTTCTTCGCTCCTTTGGCGACCGAGTCTCGGTGGACGATCCACTTGGAGGATCGGAGTATCGGCGGGCTGTGACGGAGCTGGAAACGCCAATCAACGTAGCCGACGTTCCCTTGCGTGCGCAACGTCTCAGTCAACAGAATATTGTGACAGTTCTTCGTAATTCGGCCGACAAGATTACTGCAAACCCGGACCTGTACAGGCGTGCGGAAGATCGCTGGCATCTTGATCTGCATGTGGCCGCGCACCGTGGCGTGCATGCCTCGCATGCAGGTACATTTCGAGATTGGGTAGTCTTTGTTGGATTTGATGGACTCTAGAGGCGCCACTAAATTCATTGTGTCGTTGAGGCATGCTTGCTAATAGAGAATAGAGTGTTTGTGTAACCAGGCATCGCTGCGTGATCGTTGAAAATCTGGTCAGGCAGATTCTAGTCCGGACGCGACGGCAGCGGCCAGGCTATACAACTGCGACCTATCACCGGTGGGCATTTCTCGCCGCTCATGGGGCGCTGCGTTTCACGCAGCGCCGACGCTCGCTCCGCCTTTGGTCCGCCGAGCGAATGCTGCGGATCCGGTTATCAGCTTCGCTGATTGTCTTTCTTCGGGATAAAGGATCATCACCATCACGACAGCCCTGGTTCGCTAGGACCTGGGCGGCCGGGCGGATTCATCAACCAGCGCGCGAAGCCGATCGAGCTTTCCGAGTCGTTCCTCCCAACGTTCGACTTGTGCCCCCGACGGCAGGCGTTTGGCTAGGGTGGTCCGAATCTCCCTCGCCACCTCGGCGCGCAGCTGCTGGAGGCGTTCAATTGCCCGGCTACGGTTCGACTCTTGCCGCGCGAATCGAGGCGACTCAATAGGAGTAGGCGATCCGGTCGTCCGGGCTACAAGGCCTTGGATACGATCAAGCCTGCTCAGCCGTGACTCCCAACTCGCGAGCTGCATCTCGGACGGTACGAATTGAGCGATCTCAATGCACATTTCCTCGCCCAGCGCGGCGCGCAACTGCTGGATTCGCTCCATCGCCTGGTCTCGATTCGACACCCGATTCCCCGCTGCGGCCTGTCAAGACGCCGATACTATCGTTGGCACTCTGGGTATAACGCTCCGGCGGGCTGTGCGGTCACTTGCCGTACGGCCGGGTGGCTGGCGGTTGGCCGCTTTTGCGTCGTATCCGCAGTCATCTTCATGCCATAATTAGCGACAGAATTCCGACAGAATTGGTGACGGTGATGCTTCTTGCAGAGCGCCTTGGGCAGGCGGCGACCGACGTGCGTCTTGATCAGGCGGACCTGGCCCGCATCCTTGGAGCCAGCCCACGCACCGTGTCGCGCTGGCTCCAGGCCGAGACGGCACCTAGGCGGGACACGCGCGAGCGGATTCTTGAACTCGTGGCGGTGCTCGATGCCCTGTCCAGGACCGTGCACGGGCAGAGCGCCTACGACTGGCTCTACACGCCGATTCCAGCCCTCGAGCATCGAAAGCCGGCCGAGCTGCTTGCTGAAGGCCGTTATAGAGAAGTACTGGGTGCGATCGACGCGCTGTCCGAGGGTGTCTTCGTCTAGCGACCGTGCTGGATCCCGCGACCGTAGAGTCCATTGGTGCCCTTGGACCCGTTGCCTTTCGTGGACGTGCCTTTCGCCACCTGGCGGTGACGCAGTCTCCGATCTCGGGCGAAGGAGCCCGGGTCCACGGAGGACGTTGGAATCCGCCACGAAGCTATCCGACGCTCTATCTGGCAATGGATCTGCCGACGGTGCTGGCGGAACTTCGGCGAACGGCTCGTCGGTTCGCGATCCAGCCCGAGGACATGCTCCCGAGGGCCGTCTATCGCTACGACTTGGAACTGTCGAAGTGTCTCGACCTCCATCATTCGGCGACCCGTGCGGCGGTGGGACTGAGCCTGGATGCGATCTGCAGCGACGATCCGAGGCGATGTCAGGAGGTCGCAATGGCAGCCCACCACCTCGGATTCGAGAGCGTGCTTGCCCCGTCCGCCACAAGCGCCGGGGCGACGATCGCCGTCTTCACCGACCGGCTGCAACCCCGTTCACGGCTTGTGCCTCAACACTTCGAGACCTGGACGGCTCTTCCTCGACTTGGGGTGACAAAGTCCCCGTAGGCGGCTCGTTCTGTGTGCCCACGGGCACCGCGATCGGCCCCGAAGTAAGACCGCGTCGGCCGATTTCCCTTTGCGCCAAACACCACCTCCCCCGCCCGCGTTAGAGGAGGACCAACAGCCGCAGGCCAACCGCGGGGACGCCCATCCGGTCCCGAATGACCGCCCCCCGGTCCCGCCGCACCGACCGGCGGCGGCCCTCAACGCTTCATTCTTGTCATGTCCGTGGCGGAACGACGGCGCCACAGCGGGGGCTTGTTGGCTGCAGAAGAAGAAACTAGGGTAGTGGACCAGCCCGGGAGGAAACGATGACCAAGGAACGTACCCGCCCGAAGCCTGACAGTGCCTCGACCGACGCCTCGGACGAGAATCGTGCGGCGGTGAATCCAGGTACGTCTGGTCATGGGGCAGAAGACTGCGTTTCCGAGAAGTCCCAGGCAATCATCAAGGAAGTCTCCGTTCGGCGACGTAAAGCCATAGAGATCCTGGCCAATCGCTGACGCCCACTACCGAGTCACCTGGGCCGACGCAGTCTGCGCCCATGACGAAGCGCTACTGGCAGGCGGCGCTCCGGGAATCCTCAGCCGCCCGGCCGTCGAGTCTCAGATAGCCCGGCCCTATCACGGCTACCACCCGCGCATCCACCAGAAAGCAGCTGCTGTGGTTCACGGCATCGTGACCAATCATGGCTTGTCGACGGCAACAAGCGCACGGCCGTCTACTTGGTGGAATTGCTGGCGGTCAGAAGCGGATATCGGCTGGCAGTGGATGATGTGACGCTCGCAGATGTCGTGACGGCTGTGGCTCGTGGAGACTTTGGATACGAACAGCTTGCCGCGTGGTTCAAAGAACGACTGAAGCCCGTCGAAATGTGACTATCGGACCAGCCGCCGTCCGGCCAAAAAACCGGTCCCAAAAACCAAGCTGCCCCTCGTGGCAGTCGGCCCGCCGCCGCCACCGAACCCCACCTACGGATACACCGGCTCACGCACGTACGGCCGCGGCCCCTCGTACTTGGACAGATGCTCAACCCCCCACGCCTGGCACGCCTCCAGCGCCTCCGCCGGCGTCTGCTCCCCCGTCCAGCCCTTCCGCGCGAGCTCCCGATGCTTGTCATACCAGTCACGCCACGTACTAAAGGGAAAGAGACTTCGGTTATCGGGCCGATCCGCGTAGTACTTCAACCACTTCATCCCCTGCGGCGGCGCCGCCAGCGACTCCGGCGCCCCAATCGCGGCCTTATGTACGGGCATGTGCCCACGCTCGATACCAACCCGGCGCTGATACTCCTCGCCGGCCAGATACACCGCCAACGCCATCGACTCCTCTCGTACATCGCGGCTCGATGCTGCGTGCGTAACGAGGTTCGACCGACCGGACCAGACGTGTGCGGCTGGAGCGCCGCCTGGCGCGGCTACCGCCGGCAGCAGGGCCCACTCGAATTCGCTATTGATTCGAGCCAATCCGTAGCCCGTCAAGGCCGCCCGGGCGGACGGAAAGATACCGATGACTCCGGCGTAGAATGTATCGGCGTGGGAATCGTAATGCACCCTGACCTGCTCGAGTCTCGGTGACGTCTTTTGCACATGAATCTTGTTGATTAGGTACTCCCACGCCCTCAAAGCTTGGGGCTGGTCGAACATGGTCTTGGTTAATCCGTCGTCGAACGGCTTCTTCAGCCCTGCGGAATACATTTGTGGCATGTACTGGTACACGTAGTCGTCGCGCGCCAAGGTACCGAACGTCCCGGTCTCGGGGTCGGTTATCTCCGCGTCCCACTCGGTCCAGTCGTCCCAGGTCCAGGAGTCTTCGCAGCTAGGCAAGGTCACGCCGACACTCTCCGCCAATGACGCATTGGCAACGAATCCGCTTATGGCCATCTGAAACGGCATCCCGAACTGGGGCCCTTCCATCAACGAAGGCTGTGGAAGCGCGTGGTCCACGTTGTTATACGTGTACGAGTCCGGAACAAAATAGTAGTCCTCCTTGACGACCAACATCTTCGGCAGCAAGTCAGTGACTTCCGTAAATACTTCCTTAGCATGAAGGTCTAGAAAGCGAGCGAGTCCAAACAGCATCAAGTCGGGAGCCCACTTGAACTCGTCAAGAGCATCTAAGGTCTCACTTAGATATCGGAAATCTGCCGGATGAATCCTTATGTGAACATTCGGTTCTCTCAATTCGAATCGCTCCAGCCCCCACTGCAAGGCTCTGCCACGAGCTCCAGAGATGTGGTCCGTCATATACTCAACTGCGACGAGTTGCCGAAATGGCGTCGGCTGCGGCCTCACCGTGGCTGACCTATTGGTGTCCTGCTTCTCGACCGGAACTTCCACGATCCGCTCGACTTCCACGGTGACCACTTTCTCTACAACGCGCTCGACTTCCCGCGTAACCACCTTCTCGACAATCCGCTCCACCTCCACCGTAACGATCTTCTCGACGACCTGCGTGTCACCACACGCCGCCAGCGCCGTCACCCCCGCAGCTCCAAGCCCCAGCCCGCCCGCTAACTCAAGCACCCGCCGCCGCGTCATCCGCCCGTCTGACTTCATCGCCCCATCCTTCCCATCGCGACCGTCACGCCGAGTCCCCGCAGCCCCAACTCGGTCTTCCGTCCCAGAGCCGATCGATTCGGCGACCGTCGCAGTCCCGATTCGCCAGCCAGCGTCCGTCCGCCATCTGGCCAGTCTTCCACGCACCAGGGCACGGCAAACAGCCGCCGAACCGGTTGGACCCCTCGCAGGCGCCTCGGTCACGGCCCAAAGATCCCGCGCGAACGGACTCGAACAACATTCGCACTCCGCTCTGCTGGAGCCCTCTGAGAGTTACTACGCATAGGTGCGCCAAATCGTTCCTTCACAAGCCAATGAGTCTGAGGGAGGAGTCCCGGCAGCGAATCCAGGAAACCTGGCGCTCAATCCGCATGCCTTCCGTGCCGGTTCCCAAAATGCCTCCGAATGAAGGCGAGACTTCCCGGCATCCCTCCCGCCGAGTACAGCCCAGCTCAGTGAGCTGGAATGGAATCGACTGTCGTAACCCAAGCGCCGGCCCGCTCAGGCGGAACCCCAATCACCAGCGCTCCCCGCCGTTATAAAGTAGAAGCATCAACCGCCGGCCAACCGCGCGGA
>WTFW01000195.1 GCA_011523785.1 Chloroflexota bacterium
GCGACAGTGCGTTCCCGATTGCGGTCAAGTCGGTAAGCGAGGGACGCGCGGTGATCACGATTACGGATACGTCGGCAGGAACGGCGAACTATCTGAGTTTTGACGGGCGGCGGACGGTGGTGTGGGACGAGTTGCCGACGCTGGAGGATTTGTACCCGGTGAATCCGTTTGACGGGCGGGAGATTCGGAGTTGTGAGGTGGGTGGGTAGGTTGATTCTGGGACGGGTGGACTGGAGTTTGGCGCGGGACGGCGCGGGTTCCGGGGTGCGCGCAGGGTGGGGCACAAGTCCCGACGATCAAGCGCGGGTCCCAGGCTGCGCGCAGCCTGGGCCACAAATGGCTAGGCGTTGGCGCTGGTGAGGGAGGGGGATTGGCGGCTGGCGCGGGTTTCGAGGGGGTCGATGCGGCAGGCGCAGATTTTGTATTCGGGGATCTTGGAGATGGGGTCGAGGACGTTGATGGTGAGGAGGTTGGCGGCGGCTTCGGCGAAGTGCCAGCTCATGTAGACGGTGCCGGGAGCGACGCGGCGGGTGATCCAGGCGCGGGCTTCGACGGCGCCGCGTCGGGTGCTGACGCGGACGAGGCCGCTCTTGGGGATATCCAGGCGATCGGCATCTTCGGGGGAAATCTCGACCAGCGCTTCGGGGTAGGCGTCGTCGAGGCGTGAGCGGCGGGTCATGGCGCCGGTGTGCCAGTGGTAGAGGACGCGGCCGGTGTTGAAGATGAAGGGGTAGTTGCGGTCGGGGACTTCGACGTTCTCTCGCCAGTGGACGGCGTGCATGGAGGCCTTGCCGTCGGCGGTGGGGAAGCTGTCGCCAAAGAGCCAGAGGGCGCCGGGGTCTTCGGGGGTGAGGCAGGGCCAGCGGAGGCCGCCCTCGCGGTCCAGGCGCTGGTGGCTGAGGCCGGCGTGGCTGGGGGTGACGCGGGCGATTTCGTCGAAGATCTCGGACGGGCTGTCGAGACCGAGGTGGCGGCCCATGCGGCGGGCGAGGTCGGCGATGATTTCCCAGTCCTGGCGGGCTTCGCCGGGTGGGGGCAGGACGGGCCGGACGCGCTGCACGCGGCGGTCGGTGTTGGTGTAGGTGCCGTCCTTTTCGGCCCAGCTGGAGGCGGGGAGGACGACGTCGGCGATTTCGGCGGTTTCGGTCATGAAGATGTCCTGGACGACCAGGAAGTCGAGATGGCGGAAGTGGCGGCGGGAGGCGTGGAGGTCGGGGTCGGCCATGAGGGGGTTTTCGCCCATGATGAACATGCCGCGGACCTCGCCGGCGCCGGCGGCCTGGCCGATTTCGATGGTGGTGAGGCCCTGGCGGGCAGGGAGCTTCGTATCCCATTGCTCCTCGAAATAGCCGCGGAAGGTCTCGTCTTCGACGGAGCGATAGTCGGTGAAGTACATGGGGATGGCGCCGACGTCGCTGGTGCCCTGGACGTTGTTCTGGCCGCGGAGGGGGTTGAGGCCGGTGCCGCGGCGGCCGACGTTGCCGGTGGCGAGGGCGAGGTTGATGAGGGTGAGGCAGGCCTCGGTGCCGTGGGTGTGCTCGGAGATGCCGAGACCCCAGTAGAAGGCGGTCTTGTCGGCGTTGCCGATGATGTGGGCGGCGCGTTCGAGGGTGGCGGGGGGGATGCCGGTGAGGGCTTCCTGGCGTTCGGGGGTCCAGTCGCGGACGGCCGCGGCGACGGCGTTGAAGTTTTTGACGCGGTCGGCGACGAAGTCTTCGTTTACCAAGCCGTCGCGGATGATGACGTGGAGGAGGGCGTTGTACATGGGGACGTCGGCGCCGGTGCGGCATTGCAGGTGAACATCGGCCCAGCGGGTGAGTTCGATGGCGCGGGGATCGGCGACGATGAGTTTGGCGCCGTTGCGGATGGCGGCCTTCATCTTGAGGGCGGTGATGGGGTGGGTTTCGGTGGTGTTGGAGCCGGTGACGTAGATGACGTCGTTTTCGGCGATCTCGTCCAACGAGTTGGTGAAGGCGCCGGTGCCGATGCTGAGGCCGAGGGCGGCAACCGATGAGGCGTGGCAGAGGCGGGTGCAGTTGTCGATGTTGTTGGTGCCAAGAACGACGCGGGTGAATTTCTGCAGGAGGTAGTTGTCCTCGTTGAGGCACTTGGAGGAGCCGTAGACGGCGAGGGCGTCTGAGCCGTGGGTGTCGCGGATCTCGGTCAGGCGGCGGCCGACGTGGTTGAGGGCCTCGTCCCAGGTGGCGCGGCGCCAGCGGCCGGCGCCGCGTTCGCCGGTGCGGATGAGGGGATGGGTGAGGCGGTCGTCGCTCTGGGCGTAGTCCCAGCCGAAGCGGCCCTTGACGCAGAGCCAGCCCTGGTTGACGGGGTGGTCCTCGGGGGACATGGCGTGGGTGATCTCGCCGGCGCGGACGTGGATTTCGAGCCCGCAGCCGACGCCGCAGAAGGAGCAGGTGGTCTCGACGACGCGGTCATCCTTGACGATGCCCTGCTTCTCGAGTTCCCACTGGGTGCGGCTCTTGAGGGCGCCGGAGGGGCAGACCTGGACGCAGTTGCCGCAGTAGACGCAGGTGGTGTCCATGATGCCGTCGTACTCGCGGGTTGAGATGCGGACATGGAAGCCGCGTTCCCCGGGCTCGATGGCGTAGGTGAGCTGGACCTCGTCCCCGCAGACGTCCACGCAACGCCAGCACATGACGCACTTGGCGTAGTCGCGGATGTAGTAGGGGTTGTCGTCGATCACGGGCAGGTCGGCGCGGGAGGCCTGGCCGTTGGGCTGGATGTTGTATTCGGTGAGGAGGTCCGCCAGATCAGGGGCTTCGCTGAGGTCGACGCCGGAGAGGAGGGCCTTGAGGGAGCCTTTGCGGGAGCGGCGGACGCCTTCGCTATTCGTAAAGAGGGTTTGGCCCGGTTCGACGAGGGCGCGGCAGGCGGAGAGGAGCCTGGATTCGCCGGTGAGGGAAGCGTCGGCGGGCGGCGGGTCGGCAGCCGCATCAGGGGCCTGTTCGACGAGGCAGAGGCGGCAGTTGGCGGAGGCGGCGATGTTGGGGTGGTAGCAGAGGGTGGGGATGTCGATCCCGAGTTCGGCGGCGGCGTGGAGGATGGAGGTGCCGGTAGGCACGGTGATAGGACGGCCGTCGATGGTGAGCGTTACAGCTTCGCTCGCCGTCGCCATGCAGAACCGCCCGCTGCTGAGAGGGAGCCGACTAGCCTACGTTACCGGGCGGATCGGGCGGTTCTTGACTTCTGTTAGATGGCGGTCGGTGGCGGTCTTCGGGAGGCGGAGGAGAGCCGGAGCCGACGTTTTCACCCTTGTGGAAGATGAGCCAGAAGATGTAGCCCATCCAGACCAGGGCCAGGAGGACGACGGGGATGACGACGATGACGAGGATGAGGCCGGGGTCGGTTTGTGGTCCGGCGGGCGTTGGACTGGTGGGCGAGCTGAGGGCCAAGGCGGAGTGTGTCGCGAGTAAGAGGGACACGGCAGCGACGAGGAGGCCTAGTACTCGGCGCAGCATTTCAGGGTGACGCTTCGGGATCTTCTGGCCAGGGAGTGAGATCGATTTCCCAGCGGATGATGCCGGTGTAGTCGAACCAGCGGCTCGGGCCGCCGACTTCGCGGTGCTCAATGCTGACGATGCCTGAAAACACCTCGGATGAGACGCCGGCATCGTGGACTTCGATTCGGACGAGAGGAATGACCTGCTGGATCCAGAGGCTGGCGGACTCCGGATGGAATCGTGAGACGTTGAGCGCCAGGAGGTAGGAGCCTCCGGGCGCGAGATTCGAGGACTGCACGCCGGGGTCCCCGTTGATTGTGAGTTGACGCGGGTCAAACTCGATTCGAGCCATCTGCGAATCGAGGGCCAGGGTAAGCGGACTAGCCCACCACCTGATTGACTCGCGAGGGTCGGTTGGGACAGGAACCACGCCGGAAGGTCCGGCCCTGTACAAGCGGAACTCCGTTCCGGACGTAAAGGGGAGTCCGTGGGGGTTTCGATACCAGAGATTGACGATGGCGAGACCGCCATCAGTGCCGCCGTCGAAGCCCAGGCCGGCGACCTGTGATTGCGAAGTGCCATCTTCAGGCCGGAGCAACGGCCGCAGTTGCACGAAGGGCGCCACGGGGGCATGGGCAGCGAAGGCCAGCCGTTGGCAGTCGCGGCCACTAACCCGAGCGATGTGCGGACCACCAGTCAACTGGGCATCAACTGATCCAGCCGTGATGGCGCTGCCGGGTTCGCCCAAGAGGCGAACCTCCAGCTGCCCATCGGCTGACGATTCGCATACATGACGAAGTGACTCCGGAAGCTGGGTGAAGTCCGGCCCGACGCGCCAAACCGACGACCAGGACGATGCCAAGTCGTAGGCCCGCATACCGTAGCCGGCCCAGATGGCGTCGTCGCGGGACAAGCCGAGGGCGGTGGGTTCGACGTGGTCGAGGAGGGCGACGAGGCCTCGGTTGGGAATGCCGCTAAGCGGCTGAACGCGGGGTAGTCGAGTCGCACGCTGATTGAAGTAGGTTGCTGATGCGCGCAAGTCGTCTCGGTCGACAAAGGTAGCTAAGAACATTCGACTCTGGTGGTCCGTCACCCTGTCCAATTGAATCACTGGCCCGTCTAAGGGTGCGATGTCACGCAGATAGCGGAAGCTCTGAGGAGAGACCGTGTGCGATCCAGCGCCGGGCAGTATCTCGAAGATTCGATGGCGTTCTCCCGAAACCGAGCGCAAATCGGCAAGCAACTTCATCTGAGCCGGATCGTCCAGCAGGCGTCGTGCCTGAGGCGTCAGTACCCGCTCCCACGAGTCCGTCATGTGCAGGTGCGTGATCTCCATGTCGGCGAGGTCTTCGCGATGCAGAAATCGGAGGGCGTCTTCGTACACGGGCATCGAGCTGCTGGAGATCACCTGGACCCTGCGCCCGGAGGTTGGTGCTGCGATTCCCGCGACTGAGGCAACGACGGCGGGACGAGGAGTTAGCAGACGCACATCGTTAGGCAGCGTATGAGCAAGCCACGCATAGAAGTCCCAATTCCTGTCTAGTTCCTCTGCGAACTGCGAGTGGCCCACGAATGGGTATCCCGGGCCCTGCACGACGGGCTGCTCAACTGCGGCTCCCTTGGCCGCCAGGCGCACGCCAGCAACCGCACGCGGGATAACCGTGGGAAGGACAGCGAGACATACGACAGCAAGAATCGCCGCGCTGCGCTGCCAGCCTTGTAGTCCTCCTATCAGGACGGCCACACCCAGAACTGCGGCGAAGCTGGCCGTCACCCAGGCCAGGAAGAGAATCCGGACGTCGTTGAAGGGCAACGCTGACTGGAGGACGACCGCCTCTACAAGTCCCAAGGCAGCGGCCACCGTCAGATAGGTGACACCCCAACTCCGCCGCCAGTAGGCGCCGAGGGCCGCAGCAGCAATGAGCGGCACAATCCCTACGCGCGCGAGGGCAGGGCCCGAGACCTCAAGCAAAGCCAGCGGCACTCGGTTTGGATCAAAGATAAGCCGCGCCATGCCCACCTGGCCGCCGCGCTGAAAGAGCGCATCGGACACGGGTCCCCCCGCCAGCGCCGCCAGCACGGCGCCTACGGCAAGCGCTGACGCAAGAAGCAGGCGATCCGGGCCTTTGAGCTGGAGTAGACGACCAAGACCCACCAGACCCAGTGCGAGGCTTGCAAAGACCAGCACCGCAGCTTCCGCCAGAGCCATGACGCCCGCGGCAGCCGCAATCAGGGCCGCCTGGCGGCGGCCGCCGCCGGCTTCCAGGGCCGCAGCCACGAGAAGCACGATGCACAGGGCGAGTGCCCAATGGGGTTTGCGCACCCACTCGAACGGTACTGCCGATCCAGCGGACGCCAGCCCGGCAACGAATCCGGCCAGACCGCTGGATTCTCCGGTCGTCGCGACATAGGGAGGCAGGCCAACGTGGATGGGGTGAACGACGAGCCCCAGCACTGCGCCAGCACCGACGGCCAGCGACAGTGGTGCGCCGGTATCCCAAGCGACACCGACAGCGGCCAGAACGAGTGCGACGACCAGGAGCGAGGTGATAGCCGCGACTGCCGTCCAGGGAGGAAAGCCGGCCGTGTTAACGATGCTGGCGGCCACCAGGTCCGGACCGTAGTGGTAGCCAATGCCGGCGTCCTGACCATAGGGCGTGACGGGTGGGAAAACCCCACGCGCCATGCGCAATACGAGCGGGAAGTGCCAGGTTTCCTCGCCGGCCCGTTCCTGCGCTCGACTGGCAAAGGCCAGGACGAATACGCCAGCCGCTGCAACCAGAAGCGCCAGTGAAGCCAGGATCGCGCGGCGGGAGGGAACACGGACTTGGCGGCCGCGCCAGGCGACGAAGGCGGCGAAGGCCGAGGGGGCCAGGAGGCCGAACCAGGCGCTAGGGGCGCCGGGGATGAGGTAGGCGGAGAGGTTGGTGACAAGGAGGACCACGACGATGCCGAGGGCGGGGGCGTAGAAGGGCCAGACGGGGCGGGGCCGATCGCGGAAGACGGCGTACGCCAAGGGCGCGCCAATGGCAGCCATCCAGATACAGACGCCAGTGGACGCGACGATGCCGATCCAGGGCGAGACCGTGGGATCGAGATTCATGCCAGCGGTCCGGGTCTAGGCGCGCACAGCTGCGGTGCGGCGCCCGTCACACCCCATCAGCATTTGAACGCATGTCACTGACTGTTGGTCTGCTGTCTCGGACACATCATCGCGGACGTGCCGACGCAGCTGGATCTCTTCAAGTCACTCGCGGGGGAAGCATTGCCGGAAGGCCCGATCGAGGAGGTGGCGGAGGGGGGCGGCGTCGGCGAGGCCGTCCATGAGGAGGTTGAGGGTGGTGAGACCGACGAGGGCCCAGCCGAGGGGCGGGACGCCGGCGAAGACGAAGACGGCACCGGCGAAGGCGATGACGCTGAGGAGGGCGTCAGCGCGCAGGAATGAATCTGAGTCTTCGGTCGGTCCAGCGGGGTACAGCGGCGAGACGAAGTAGCGATGGAACCGGCGGGCAAGGCTCCAGCCGGGCGTGATGGAGCCGGCGGCGAGCACCAGGACGACGAGCGTGATCAGCCAGGGGGCGGCCTTGATCCAGGCCATGATGAGCGTGAGTCCAAAGCCTCCGGCTATGACGAGCTGATGGAAGCGGCGTTCGCCGCGATCGGTCACGGGTAGAGGCTCAATTCGGCCATTGCCCCGGGACCAGTTGACGGATATGGCCGAGCGAGCAATCCAGCTGAAGGCCGAAAACGCGTTGCGATATCAGGGCGACCGTTGAGCGCGCTACCGCCCGGTTGCCAAACTCTCAGCATGAGTGATTTCGCATTGGGCCTTCGGGGCCTGCAAGACGCATGGTAGCCAGCGCACCAAGGGCGACGCTGGGGTTGCGCACGCTGGCGGCGGCGGCGACGGCGGTGTTGCTGTTTGGGGCGTTTCCGCCGCTGCAGTGGACGGGCCTGGTGTTTGTCGCCTGGGTTCCGCTGTGGCTGGCGCGGTGGGGGGCAACGCCGCGGGTTCGTCGAGGTTTGGGCGGGTTGATGTTGGGCGTGCTGTTCGGGTTCATTGCCACGACGGTGAATCCGCCCGAGGTCGTGACAGGTGTCGCCTGGTTCGCGATTTCAGTCGGCGTTGGCGTGGCCGCGGGAGCGGCGGCGACGTTGCTGGATGTGCCGACGGGTCCGGAACGGGTGATTCGGGCGCTGGGTCCGTGGTCGCGAATCTGGGTGCCGGCAGTGGCCTGGACCGGGATCGAGTATCTGCGGCTGGTGACGACGGCGGGGCACCAGTGGGGCATGGTGGCCACGACGCAGGTGGACGTGGCGCCGCTGCGGGCCTGGCTGCCGGTGGCGGGGATGTGGCCGGTGGCGCTGCTGACGGTGGCGACGGGTCAGGCAATCGGGGCACTGGCCCTGGTAGCC
>WTFW01000143.1 GCA_011523785.1 Chloroflexota bacterium
GTTTCTGGGGTGAGGTCGGTGAAGTGGCGGGGGAGGGAGCCCTGCCAGGAGGTGGTGCGGACGCCTGAGCCCTGGCGGATGACGATGTAGAGCCAGCCGTTGTTGAGGACGCGGTGGAATTCGGTTAGCGCGTGGGGGATGGCGGTGGGCGGCAGGTGGCCGAGGGCGGCGAAGCACCAGACGGCGTCAAAGGAGGCCGGGGCGAAGGGCAGGCGGCGCAGGTCGCCCAGGCAGAGGTGGCCGGCGTGGTCGAGTTGCCGGGCCTGACGGAGCATGGCGCGGGCCAGGTCCAGACCCACGACCTCGGCGCCGGCGAGCCTCAGCAGGGCGGCGTCGCGTCCGGGGCCGCAGCCGGCGTCGAGCATGCGTGGGCCGACCTGCGGCGACGGGGCAGCCAGGCGGATGAAGCGTTCGGCTTCGTCCGCGGCGGCGTAGTCGTCGATGCGGCGGGTGTAGTCGACGGCCATGCGCTCGTAGGTGGCGCGATGGGTGCGGACCCAGGCGTCGGGGTCGTTGGGCGGCGGCTCGGACGGACCTTGGGCGTCAGTCATGGCTGCGCGTCTCCGTAGAATCGGCATGCCGCGCCTGGTACAGAGGATTGATCTATCCCCAGCCGTCCGCGACCGCCACGTCCGCGCCGGGATCGGTCATCCGATCCCGAAGCTGACCGACCGACGAAGGATCCGCCGCCTGACGCACTCGAACGCGACGCCGAGGCGCTTCTCCGGCAGCCGTCGGAAGTACGACCGGCCGAACGCGCCGAGGTGGAGCCGGTGGCGTCGCTGGCCTCTGAGCCAGGGTCCGACGCCGGGCCTGGCGTGGACGCCGTGGGCGATCCACCGACGGAGGCGCCGTCCCTAGTCATTAGGCGCGCACGGGGATCGGAGGTGGACCAGAACCGCGACGGGGACGAGCGCGCCGGATTGAAGTCGGCTCCGGTTGAGGCGCCGGGTTCGACCGCTTCGGCCGACCCGTACCGTCCGCTGACGATGCAAGAGACCCTGGACCTGATCCAGGACCGCCTGCGGCGCATGGAAGGCACCTGGCGAGGGACGGGGCTGACGATCCTGGGTGTTGCGGTGATGGGGGCGCTGACCTGGGGGCTGATCTCGGTGGCGGTGCCATGGTCGGGCGGGATCGTGAAGTCGGTCCAGGCGGCGCTGACGCTGGACCTGGGCTGGCCGGCGATTCCAGCGCCAGACGATCCGCGCGTGGACCGCTCGACCGACCTGGTGGCGGCGGCGTGGGTTGGCGCGCCGCTGATCCTGGGCGTGTTCTGGTTTGCGGCGGCCTATCACCTGGATCGCACGAGCCGGCGGGCGTTTCGGGTGGTGGAGGGTGGCCTGGTGCGGCAGACGGTGGGCTATACGGTCATCGCAATTGGCGTGATATTTCCGCTGATCATCCTTGGGCTGGTGGGATCGGCCTGGGGGGTGTTTGCGCTGCTGACCTGGGCGGCGGCGGGCGAGGCCTGGGGTACGGCGGCCACGCTGATCGCGCTGCTGGCCGGCTTCGCGGGGGTGGTGCGGGCGGCGAACGCGGTGCTGGACCGCCGGTACGGCGGCTGAAGCGAAGGCACCGGAGATGACCTCGGCCATGCACGCGCCAAGTCCATCGCCCGGGCTAAAGGGAAGGCTGGCTGGGCTGGCGCTGAGCAGCCGGCCGCGGCAGTGGCCGAAGAACCTGCTGGTGCTGGCGGCGGTGTTGTTCTCGGGCGAGTATCACAACAGTTCCAGCCTGCTGGCGGCGGTGGCCGCGGCGGCCATATTCACGCTCGCCACCGCGGGGCTGTACTTGCTGAACGACGCGATTGACGCGCCGCGGGACCGCGAGCATCCGGTCAAGCGCCGCCGCCCGATCGCGGCGGGGGTGGCGCCGATCGGTTTGGCCGTGGGGGTGGGAATCGTCCTCTCCGCCGCGGCGCTGGCGCTGGCGACGGTGCTGGCGTGGCCGTTCGGCGTGGCGCTGGCGGTGTACCTGGGCCTCCAGGTGGGCTATTCGCTGGTGCTGAAGCACCTGGTGATCCTGGATTTGCTGGCGATTGCGATTGGATTTGTGATTCGGGCGGTTGCGGGCGCGCTGGTGATCGAGGTGCCGGTGTCGCCGTGGCTCTATACCTGCACGTTTTTGCTGGCGCTGTTCCTGGCGGTGGGGAAGCGCTGGGCCGAGTTGGGCGGGGAGGCGCGCTCGTCGGCGGCGCGTCCGGTCCTGGACCGGTATACGCCGGAGTTTCTGCGGACGCTGGTGGTGATCGCGGCGGCCGCCACGCCGTTGAGCTACGCCCTGTACACGTTCTCGGCGCCGAACCTGCCGGCGAACCACGTGATGATGATCACCATTCCCATCGTGCTTTACGGGATCCTGCGCTACGTCTATCTCCTGCAGAACAACGGCTCGGGCGAGGAGCCCGAGCGGGTGCTGCTGGGGGACCCCGGAATCCTTGCGTCGGTGGTGACGTGGGTGGTCGTGAGCTGGGCAATCCTGCAGTTCGGCGGAGGCTGACGGAACCGGGGGAGCGGCAGCAGCGGCCGGCTCAGCTGGGCGGAATCCTTGTAGCCGGGGAATCTGACCTGGTCAGCCGCTGGCAACCGATTCTGAGGCGAGAGCGGTTAGGACTCGAGGGTTGCTCCCAGCACCAGGCGGTCATTCTCGGGGTCGTCAACCAGTTCAAAGTCGACCCAGCGGTCGTGGGTAATCATGAGGCGCAGGCGGTCGGGCTGGCGCTCGCAGCCCAGCGCTTCTTCGGGCGTGATGTCCATGCGGCGGCAGGCGTCGGCATAGAGATCACTCAGCGAGACGCGTCGTCGGGAAGCCAAGTCGTTCACAGCTCCTTGCGGTCAGCCGGCAGTCGGGTAGCGCCGGCGGCCCATTGTCCACAATCGCGGGCCGGGCTTGCGACGGTCTGCAAACCGTTGACGCCCGGCGCGGCGCCTTTCTAGACTCAACGGTAGCGGCGCTGCGTGTCGTTTCCGCGCCGACCCAACGTTCGTTTACACGTGGTCGCGCCGCCACCCGAACCGAGGAGCAGTTAGCCGTGCCCGAACGACATCGCCTGGCGGCGGAACCCCGCACCGTCATGGGAAAGAAAGTGCAACGCCTGCGGCGGGAAGGCGTGATTCCGGCCAATCTGGTGCAGGCCGGGCACCCGTCGATTGCCATGCAAGTATCGGAGCGGGCGCTGGCGGACCTGGTGCGCGCCCAGGCCACCGGGCAGCTGGTAGATCTGGACTCGCCGGACATCAGCGAGCCGGTGCTGATGGATTCGGTGGACATCGACACGCTGACGAACCGCCTGGTGCACCTGACGCTGCGCAAGGTTGATCTGACGAGACCGATCGACGTCATGGTGCGCGTCTCGCTGGAAGGGCACGCTCCCGCCAGCGATAACGCGGAACTGCTGGTCCTACAGCATTTGCAGGAGATTGAGGTTTCCGCCCTGCCAGCCGAGATCCCGTCCAGCCTGATTGGGGACGTGTCCGGCCTGGTCGACATTGGCGACGAGGTTGTGGTGGGAGACCTGCGGGCCGAAGACGGCGCCTACGAACCGGTTGACGACCCGGAGGCCAGCGTGATCCAGGTCACGGCGGCCCGTGCGGTTGAGGAGGAAGAGGAAGAAGAGGTCGACCTTGAGGAAGTTCCGCTGGAGGAAGGCGCCGAGGTACCCGCTGAGGCGCCGGAGGCAGCGGACCCCGCCAGCGAGCAGCCAGCTACCGGCGCCTGAGCGAGGGGGTCTCCGCGTCAGGGTCGGGGGCTTCAGCAAAGAGGTATTGCGCGCCGGCTCCGGCACCGGCGGCCCGGTCGGCCGGATTGAATAGCGCGCAGCTCTCGAGGGACAGGCAGCCGCAGCCGATGCAGCCGGACAGCCGGTTGCGCAGCGCCTGGAGGTCGGCAATGCGCTGGTCCAGCGAGCCGCGCCAGGTTTGGGACAGCCGCTGCCAGTCGTGCCGGTCGGGCGTTCGCCCCTGGGGAAGCTCGTTCAGCGCTACCCGAATCTCCCGCAGGGTGAGACCGAGGAGTTGGGCGGCGCGGATGACGGCAACGCGCCGTAGCGTCTCCCGGGCGTAGCGGCGCTGGTCGCCGGCCGTGCGCTCGGACGTGATTAGCCCAAGCGACTCGTAGTAGCGGAGGGCGGAGGTGCGGACCCCGCTGCGGGCGGCGGTTTGGCCGATGGTGAGCTTGTCCGGTAGGGGCGGCAGCGTACTTCCTCAAAAGGCCTTGACTTCAAGTGTACTTGAAGTTTGAGAATGGGTTTGTAGGCCACTGAGGACTTTGCTTAATGGGACCGATGCAGGCGACCGCGATGTCGTACGAGGACGTGCCCGCTCTGGTGACGCTGATGACGGGCGATGAGAAGCATGGGGGCGCCGCTGAATCGACGCTGGACGTGCTGTGGGTGCTGTATGACCGGGTTCTCAGGGTGGATCCGGACGCGCCGGACGATCCGGACCGTGACCGGTTCTTGCTCTCGAAGGGTCACGGTCCGATGGCGTACTACGCCGTGCTGGCGGCGAGGGGGTTTGTCCCGCTGGATGCCTTACCTACGTTCGGACGGTACGACTCGATCCTTGGCCAGCACCCGGACCGCGCGCTGGTCCCAGGGGTGGAGCTTTCCAGCGGATCGCTGGGGCATGGGCTACCGATTGCCTTAGGCGTGGCCGCGGGGTTGGACCTGGAGGGGCGTGCCGGGCCGCGGGTGTTCTGCCTGATTGGCGACGCGGAACTGGACGAGGGCAGCAACCACGAGGCGATCGCGCTGGCCGGCCGGCTGGGCCTGTCCCGCTTGACGGTCTGCGTGATGGACAACCGGTCGGCGACGCACGGTTGGCCGGGCGGAATCGACGCGCGCTTCCGGCTCGAAGGCTGGTCCGCCGCAACCATTGACGGCCGCGACCACGACGCCATCGAGGCCGCCTTCTCGGCGGACCACCAGCACCGCCCACACGTCGTGGTGGCCGAGGTAGAAAGAAAGGGATAGATCGGATGTCTGCGATGCGTGACCGCTTTATGAGCGTGACCGGAGTGTTGCTGGACGAGCGGCCCGACCTGGCCGTGGTGCTGGCCGACATTGGCTATGGGTACTTTCAGGACGCCGGCGTGGTGGCGCGGCATCCCAGGCGGGTGCTGAACGTCGGGATCCGGGAGCAGTTGCTGGTCGGCTTTGCCGCGGGACTGGCGATGGAGGGAATCCGGCCGATCGTGCACTCGTACGCGCCGTTCCTGGTGGAGCGGCCGTTCGAGCAGGTGAAGCTGGGCTTTGGGCACCAGGGGTTGGGGGCGGTGTTCGTCTCGGTTGGGGCGTCCTATGACGCCGCCGCGGCAGGGCGAACGCACCAGGCGCCGGAGGACGTGGCCCTGATGTCAACGCTGCCGGGGTGGCACGTGCACGTGCCGGGCCATCCGGACGAGGTGGAAGCGATTCTGCGTTCGGCGGCGGGCGGTAGGGGACTCGACTACATCCGCCTGGCGGAGTCGGTCAATTCCGAGGCCGTGCCCTATTCCAGCAGCGTTACGCCGATGCGAATGGGATCGGCCGGGGCCGCGACGATTATCGCCGTAGGCCCGTGCCTGGGGCCGGTATTGGACGCCACCGCCGACCTGGATGCGTCGATCCTTTACGCGTCGACGGTGCGACCGTTCGATGCGGACGGGCTGCGGTCCCTGCTGGCCGCGCCGGCCGTGGTCCTGGTGGAGCCGTACCTGGCCGGGACGTCCGCGGCCGAGGTTTCGGCGGCGCTGAAGGACTCCCCGCACCGCCTGCTGGCGCTGGGCGTGCCACGCCGGGAGCATCGGCATTACGGCAGCCGCTCGGAGCACGACCGGGCGCATGGCCTGGACGCGGCGGGGATTCGTCGGAGTGTGACCGATTTTCTGGCTTTGGCGGCGTGAGCCTGGCCGGGGTGCCTGGACAGTCGAGCCCCGGGCCTGACGGACTGGTTGGGGCGGGCGGCGGAGGCTAGACGATGGTGGGGGCGGCGAATTGGCGGCCGAGGGCTTCTTCGAGCTCCGTTTGGGCGACGAGGACGATCGAGTCGCCGGCCTGGAGGCGCGTGGAGGGGGAGGGAAGGACGGCTTCGCCGTTGCGCAGGATGACGCTGATCCGGCCGCCTTGCTCGGGCAGTCGCAGTTCCTCAGGCGTGGACCCGTCAGCGGCCGAGCCTTCTGCGACGGTCATTTCCACGAGTTCCAGGCCGGCGCTGCGCAGGCGCATGAGGTGGACGACGGGGGCGACGCTGACGTCGCGTTCGATCATGGTCATGACGAGGTCGGTGGCGTTGACGATGGCTTCGATGCCCAGGGTGCGGAAGGTGTCGCTGTTCTTGGGGTTGTTGATGCGGGTGATGGTGCGGGCACGACCTTCGGAGAGGGCTTCGCCGAGCTGGCAGATGACGATGTTGTCCTCGTCGTCGCCGGTGACCGCGATCAGCAGGTCGGCCCGGCCGATGCCGGCATCGATGAGCCAGCGTCCCTCGGAGGCGTCGTGGGGGACGACGGCGTCGCCGATCTCGTCCTGCAGGGCGCGCGCCTTGCCGGGGTTGGACTCCATGACCACGACTTCGTGACGCTCGGCCAGGAGGTCGCGGGCGAGTTGACCGCCGACTTTGCCGCCGCCGGCGATGATGACGAACACGGGGCGCTAGCTCCCGTTCTCCGCCGGACCGTTTGGCTGGTGCGATTCCCAACCGAGGGCCCGCTCGAAGGCGTCGCCGACGATGGTCGTTGACGAGATCGTCTCGAAACCGAGGCGGGCAAAGGTGGAGGCCCGCACGGAGTCCTTGACGCGAGCGATGGCGCGCTCGACGTTGAACCGCTTGCGGGCCAGCTGCACGGCGATGAGGTTGGAGTTGTCGCCGTAGGTGGTGGCGATGACGGCATCGGCGCGCTCGATGCCGGCGGAGACGAGGCAATCCTCGTCAATGGCGTGGCCGACGATGGTGGCGCCGCTGAAGGTGTCGGACAGTCGGTGGAAGGCGGCGCGGTCGCGGTCGATTACCACGACTGAGTGCCCCTGCTCGCACATGCGGCTGGCGATTTCGGCGCCGGCGCGCCCGCAGCCGATGACGATGGCGTACACCGTAACCTGACCCTTTGTGCGTTCCCGGAAAATTGTAAGGCGGCCATAGTACGCAAGCGCTGGCTGGGTGGGGCATGCTGCGGCGAATCTTGCCAGCCGAGGACCCGCCGATGCTGTACGAACTGCGTATCTACGAGATTCTGCCGGGCCGCATGGACGCCATCATGAACCGCTTTTCCCAGCACACGATGCGGATCTTCGAGCGCCTGGATATTGAGGTGGTGGGGTTCTGGCAGGAGGTGGTGGGCCGCAGCGACCGGCTGGTCTATATCACCCGCTTCGAGAACCAGGCTGACCGCGAAGCCAAGTGGACGGCCTTCCAGTCCGACTCGGAATGGCAACGCGTGCGGGCCGAGACGGAAGCCAGCGGGCAGATTGTGGCGCGGGTGATCAATAGCTATATGACGCCGACGGGGTTTTCGCCGATGCAGTAGGGAGGCGGCTGCCTGCCCGCGTTGCCGGATCCCGTGGTTCCAACAAGATTGTTGGCAACAGACTTGTTGGGACATTGAGG
>WTFW01000054.1 GCA_011523785.1 Chloroflexota bacterium
GATGCGCGTCGGCTGCCGCGCGGCCAGGTCGGCGCGCAGCCGCCGCAGGCCGCCGCGGGTGCGCGGCACCGTCCAGCTCGTTCCTTCGGGGTGCACGGCCACCTCGAGGCTCTGCTTGGCCACATCGATCCCGACCGCGACGTCCGCTGGCGCAGGCATTCGGTACCCTCCAAATGCGCCGACCTCGCGCCCCGCCTTGCGGATCCGGGCTCGTCATGACGGCCCCGGCAACTGTTCGGGCTCTGGGTCAGCGCTGGGGCCGGGACGACCTTGCTCACCGACGGTCTCAAGGGACCCAGAGGTCAACGGTCTGTCCCGGCCCATCAGCACGGCCCTTGGCCAATCCAAGGACCCAGGAACATACAAGGGGTCTTCCGGGCACCCAACCCTGGGTTACGCAAGGGTCGCCCCTCTGGTCCGCGCGGCCGCGCCTTAATTCCTCTCCTGGGGGAGAGGGTTGGAGCCTGCCCCGGACTCGATCCGGGGGTGAGGGGTCTTCCGGGCAACCAGTCCCGAATTGCGCACATGTCTCTTCTCGAACTACCCGCCTTTAGCCCAGCGCCTCCCCGATTAACCAGCGTTGAACAACGGGAGCGAGCCGACATCTCCGCTCTCCTGACATTCGTATAGTTGACACCCGCAGGCAGCCCGCCCGACCGCCGGGCGCGCGCGGAGAATCACTGTGGCCCGGGTCCTGATCGTCGAGGACGAAGCAAGCCTGGCCCGCACCATCGCCTACAACCTCCGCCGCCAGGGCTACGACGTCGAAACCGCCTCCGACGGCGAACGCGCCCTCGATCTCGCCAACGCCACCCGGCCCGACATGGTCGTGCTCGACCTCATGCTCCCCGGCATGGACGGCTTCGAGGTCTGCCGCCAGATCCGCCGCACCAGCGCGGTCCCGGTGCTGATGCTCACCGCCCGCGACGACGAAATCGACCGCGTCGTCGGCCTCGAAATCGGCGCCGACGACTACATGACCAAGCCCTTCTCCATGCGAGAACTCATCGCCCGCGTTAAGGCCATGCTCCGCCGCCGCGAGCTACTCCAGGAAGAAATCCGCCACGCCGGCGCCCCCGCCCGCGACACCATCGAGGCCGGCGAACTCACCCTCTCCCGCGCCACCCGCCAGGTCACCCTCCGCGACCAACCCATCCGCCTCAAACCCAGGGAATTCGACCTGCTCGAATTCCTCATGCGCAACCGCGAACGCGTCTACTCCGCTGAGCAACTCCTCGAACACGTCTGGGGTGACGCCTTCACCCGCGACACCCGCACCGTCCCCGTACACGTCCGCGGCATCCGCCGCAAGATCGAGGACGACCCCTCCAACCCCACCCGCATCGAAACCGTCCGCGGCGTCGGCTACCGGTTCGTCGGCTGATGCGCCCAGCCGGTGGCTTGCGCGCCCGCGCCGCCCTTGCGGCCGGAGCCGGCGTCCTGGCCGCCGTGCTCGTGGTGGGGATAGCCCTCGCAATCGCCACCGACGCGGAAGCGCGAGCCGACCTCGCAATCCCCCTCATCGTCGCCGCGTTCATCGGCGCTCCGCTGGCCGGCGGCCTTACCGCCTGCTTGCTGACCCGCGAGGCCCGGGCCATCCGCCAGGTTCGGCGCGCCACCCAGAGCCTCCTCTCCCCCGAGGGCCCCGAGCCATTCCCCCGCTCTGGCGGACCCGAAGTCCGCGACCTCTCCGCGGCAATCGCCGACACCACGGAAGCCCTCCAGGCCGAGTCTCGCGCCCTCGAACACGACCAGGCCCGCCTCGAAACCGTCCTGGCCTCAATGACCGACGGCGTGGTCATCGTGGAAGCCGACAACACCGTCAGCCTCGTCAACCAGGCCGCCGCCGGCATGCTTGATGTTCGATCTCGCATGGAAGGCCAGGCCTCGCTGCCCGACGCCCTGCGCGACGTAGATCTCGTTGAATTCATCCGTTCACCCACGTCGGCCCGCAACCCTGCCGCCCGCCTCCTGACCGTCGGCGCCACCGAGCGCGAAGTCCACGCCATCGCCGTCCCCCTCGGCGTCCCCGGCCTGCGCCAGCGCCTGGTTCTTCTCCGCGATCTCACCGACCTCCGTCACACCGAAACCGTCCGCCGCGACTTCGTCGCCAACGTCTCCCACGAGCTGCGCACCCCCCTCAGCGCCCTCCGCGCGCTCGTCGAAACGCTGCAGGATGGCGCCGCCGACGACCCCGCCACCCGCGCCGAATTCCTTCACGGCATCGAGGTCGAAGTCGAACGCATGAGCCAGATGATTGCCGAACTCCTCGACCTCGCCCGCATCGAGTCCGGCATGGCCGACCTGGACCTGGCCCAGGTCGATCTAAACCAGATCGTCCCTCCCGCCGCCGACCGCCTGCGAGCCCAGGCGGCCCGCCACGAACTCACCCTCGAAGTTGCTGTCCACGCCGACCCGCTCCCCGTCCACGCCGACCCCGACCGCACCGCCCGCGTCGTCATGAGCCTCATCCACAACGCCATCAAGTTCACGCCCCCCGGCGGTGCCATCCGCGTCACCACGCACCAGTGCGACAAGGATGCGATCGTCAGCGTCGCCGACACCGGCGCCGGCCTCGCCCTCGACGAACTCGACCGTGTCTTCGAACGCTTCTACAAGTCCGATCCATCCCGCAGCGGCGCCGGCGCCGGACTCGGCCTTTCCATCGCCCGCCACACCGTCCGCCAGCACGGCGGCCGCATCTGGGCCCAATCCCCCGGCCTCGGCCGTGGCGCCACCTTCAGCGTCGCTCTCCCGCTCAGCAATGCCACCCGCCAGCTTCACAGACCGCTAATTCAGCGCTAATCGTCCGTTAAGCGGCCGGAACTGCCCGTTGACGCACGCCCCCTAGCCTCTTGTCGGTCGAATCTGACCGTATGGTCCTTTTGGAGAGGCAGGCCATTACGTGAGTGAAATCAGCCGACGGCGTGTTTTGCGCGCAGCCGGATTCGGATCCCTGGCGGCCGCTGGCGCCGCCGTCCTGGCCGCCTGCGGCGAGACCCAGGTTGTCGAGAAAGTCGTCACACAGGAAGTAATCGTCGAGGTTCCCGCACCCGCCGGTCCGCTCTCGGGCACCATCCTCGTTGACGGCTCCAGCACCGTCGGCCCCATCAGCCAGGCCGTCGCCGAGGAATTCCAAAAGCAGTTCTCAGACGTCCGCGTCCCGGTCGGCATCTCCGGTACCGGCGGCGGCTTCAAGAAGTTCTGCGCTCAGGAAACCGACGTTTCCGACGCCTCCCGCTTCATCAAGGCGTCGGAGCAGGAACTCTGCGACGAGAACGGCATCGGCTACATCGAACTCCCCGTCGCCATCGACGGCATCGCCGTCGTCGTCAACCAGCGGAACGACTGGATCGGCGACAGCATCACCACCGAGGAACTCAAAAGGCTGTGGGCGCCCGAGTCCGAGGGCCAGGTCACGAACTGGTCGCAGATCCGCGAAGGCCTGCCCAACGAGCCCATCCTCCTCTACGGCCCCGGCACCGACTCCGGCACCTACGACTACTTCACCAAGGCCATTAATGGTGAGGAGGGCGCCAGCCGCGGCGACTTCACCCCCAGCGAGGACGACAACGTCCTGGTCCAGGGCGTCTCCGGCGACGCCGGTGCCAT
The DNA here is from genome assembly GCA_011523785.1 of Chloroflexota bacterium. Taxonomy (GTDB): domain Bacteria; phylum Chloroflexota; class UBA11872; order UBA11872; family UBA11872; genus UBA11872. Next base: position 3,613 of record WTFW01000054.1, read on the forward strand.
CGGCTTCTTCGGCCTCGCCTACTACGAGCAGAACGCCGAAATCCTCAAGGCCCTGCAAGTCGACGGCGGTAGCGGCCCGGTCTTCCCCACAACCGAGAACGTCCTCACCGGCAAGTACTCGCCGCTCTCCCGCGTCATTTTCATCTACGTCAGCACCGTCGCCGCCGAGCGGCCCGAGGTACAGACCTTCGTCGAGTTCTACCTCAACAACGCCGCCAGCCTGGTCGGTCAGATCGGTTACGTCCCGATGCCGGCCGAGATGTACGACATCGCGCTCGAGCGTTTCGTCTCTCGCAAGACCGGCACGGTTACCGCGCTCGAAGGCGTCAACGCCAGCCCCAACTCCGTGTTGGAAGCTTGGAAGGCGGGCGCGTAGTATCCCGAACGAACGCCGCGCGGGCGGGTTGCGATTCGGCGTATCACCGAACGTAAACGTACGCGGCGAGTCCTGGCGGTGGCCGGCTGAAGAGCCGGCCACCGTTGGTGGTACACCGCGGCGGTCGTTAGGAAGGCGCTATGGATAACGTCAAGTCAGTGCCCCGCGCGCACTCGCCTGCCGATACGGCCCCGGCGCCGCCGGGATTCGACTTCGCCCGCTCCCGCCGCGATTCCCTCCGCCGCAAGTTCGTCGAGCGCAGCGTCCACGCCGTCCTCTTCCTCTGCGCCCTCATTTCCGTCCTCACCACCACCGGAATCGTCGTCACCCTCCTCGGCGAGACCATCCAGTTCTTCGGCGAAGTCCCCATCGTCGACTTCCTCACCGGAACCCGCTGGACCCCCCTCTTCGCCTCCAAGAGCTTCGGCGTCCTGCCCCTCGTCAACGGCACCATCGTCGTGGCCCTGGTCGCCATCGTCGTGGCCGTGCCGATCGGGCTCCTCACCGCCATCTTCCTCAGCGAATTCGCCCCGACTCGCGTCCGCAGCGTCGTCAAGCCGATCCTTGAAGTCCTGGCCGGAATCCCCACCGTCGTCTACGGCTACTTCGCCCTGCAATTCGTAACGCCAATCCTTCGAGACATCTTTCCCCAGACCCAAATCTTCAACGTCGCCAGCGCCGGCATCGTCATGGGCTTCATGATCCTCCCGATGATGGCCTCCATCAGCGAAGACGCCCTCCGCGCCGTCCCGCGCGACCTGCGCGAAGGCGCCTTCGCGCTTGGCGCAACCAGGTTCGAAGTCGTCAGCCGCGTGGTCGTACCCGGCGCCCTCTCCGGCATCCTCGCTGCCGTCATCCTCTCCATCTCCCGCGCCATCGGCGAGACCATGATCGTCGCCATCGCCGCCGGCCTGCAGCCCCAGATGGGCTTCGACCTGCTCCGCTCCATGGAAACCATGACCGCCTACATCGTCCAGGTCAGCCTTGGCGACACCCCCCAGGGCGGCATCGAGTTCCGCACCATCTTCGCGGTCGGCACCCTGCTCTTCGTCATGACCCTCGTCATGAACCTCCTCAGCGACCTGCTCGTCCGCCGCTACCGCGAGGCCTACGAATGAGCGCGCGGGCCACCGCCTCGGTCCCCGCAGCAGAGGTCTGGCGGCCCAGCCAGGCGCGCCGCCGCTGGTCCGGCTGGCTCTTCTACGGCCTGGCCGTTTTCTCGACCCTCATGGGCCTCGTCATGCTTGGCGCCCTGCTCTTCGACATCTTCACCGACGGCGCCCGCGAGGTGGACTGGCACTTCCTCACCAACTACCCCTCGCGCATCGCAGACAACGCCGGCCTGCGCTCCGCCTTGCTCGGCAGCCTCTGGATGCTGGCCTTCACCGCCATCATCGCCTTCCCGCTCGGCGTCGGCGCCGCCATCTACCTCGAGGAGTACGCCCCCGACAACTGGCTCACGCGCTTCATCCAGCTCAACATCGCCAACCTCGCCGGCGTGCCCAGCATCGTCTACGGCCTGCTCGGCCTCGGACTCTTCGTCCGCTGGCTCGCCCTCGGCCGCGTCGTGCTGGCCGGCTCCATGACCATGGCGCTCCTCATCCTGCCCCTCATCATCGTCGCCTCCCGCGAAGCCATCCGCGCCGTGCCCGACTCCCTGCGCGAAGGTTCCTACGCCCTCGGCGCCACCCGCTGGCAGATGGTCCGCCAGACCGTGCTTCCGTCCGCCGCCGGCGGCATCCTCACCGGAACCATCCTCGCCCTCGCCCGCGCCATCGGCGAAACCGCCCCCCTCATCACCATCGGCGCGCTCACCTACGTCGCCTTCGACCCCAACGGCCCCCTCGACATCTTCACCGTACTGCCCATCCAGATCTACAACTGGGTTTCATTGCCCCAGAAGGAGTTCCACAGCCTGGCCGCCGGCGGCATCGTCGTCCTGCTGGTCGTACTCCTGGCCGCCAACTCCCTCGCCGTCTATCTCCGCTACCGCATGCAGAGGAGGCTTCAGTGATCAACCTGCGCATCGATACGCGCGCTCCCGAGGCGGTCGCCACCCCGTCGGACAACGGGCAGTCCGACCTGATCCTGATGACCCGCAACCTCAACTTCTGGTACGGCAGCGCGTACGTGCTGGAAGACGTCAACTGTGACGTCCGGCCCCGCGAGGTCACCGCCATCATCGGCCCCTCCGGCTGCGGCAAGAGCACCTTCCTGCGCTGCTTCAACCGCATGAACGAGCTCATTCCCACAGCCCGGCTTGAAGGCTCCGTCATCTTTCGCAACCGTGACATCTACGACCGCTCGGTCGACCCCGTCGAGGTCCGCCGCCAGGTCGGCATGGTCTTCCAGAAGCCCAACCCCTTCCCCAAGTCCATCTACGACAACGTCGCCTACGGCCCCCGCGTCAACGGCTACAGGGGCGACATGGACGAAGTCGTCGAAACCTCCCTCAAGCGCGCCGCCCTCTGGGACGAGGTCAAGGACGACCTCAAGAAAAGCGGCCTGGCCCTCTCCGGCGGCCAGCAGCAGCGCCTCTGCATCGCCCGCGCCCTCGCCGTCCAGCCCGACGTGCTGCTGATGGACGAGCCCTGCTCCGCCCTCGACCCCATCGCCACCACCCGCATCGAGGACCTGATCCGCGAGCTGCGCGAGCAGCTCACCATCATCATCGTCACCCACAACATGCAGCAGGCCGCCCGCATCTCCGACCGCACCGCCTTCTTCACGGTGGCCGAATCCGGGGCCGGAGTCCTCGTCGAGTTCAACGACACCCAAAAGCTCTTCACCACCCCCAACGACCCCCGCACCGAGGCCTACATCACCGGCCGCTTCGGCTAGGACGGAGGAGGCCATGCAGCCACGAGCCGAATACGAAAGCCAGCTCCAGCAGGTGCACGACGAACTCCTGCTCATCGGCAGCATGGTGGAAAAGGCCATCAAGCGCTCGATCGAGTCGCTCCGCACGCGCGACGTCGAGTTGGCGCAACGAATCGTCGACGAAGACGACGAAATCGACGATCGCTGCCTGGCGCTCGAGGAGCTCTGCATTGACATCATCGCCCGGCAGCAGCCCATGGCCAGCGATCTGCGCGCGCTCATCACCGGGATGCAGGTCGGCTCGGAGCTCGAGCGCATGGGCGACTACGCCGAGGGCATTGCCAAGATCAGCATCCGCATGGGCGATGAACCCCCGCTCAAGCCGCTGATCGACATTCCCCGCATGGCCGACATCTCAATCGGCATGTTGCGCGACAGCCTGACCGCCCTGAACGAGCGCGACGACGCCCTCGCACGCCGCGTCTGGCACACCGACGACGAGGTCGACCAGCTCAACGACCAGGTCTATCGCGAGCTGTTGACCTACATGTTCGAGGATCCGCGCAACATCCAGCGCGCCACCTGGCTCACCTGGGTCTCGCACAACCTCGAACGCATCGGCGACCGCGCCACCAACATCGCCGAACGCGTCATCTACCTCACCACCGGCCAAACCCCCGCCCCC
>WTFW01000129.1 GCA_011523785.1 Chloroflexota bacterium
GGCCAACAGCTTGTCAAGGGCCACATTGTTGTGCTCGCCAACGCCGCTGCCCGCAACCAGCTGATCCGCGTACAGGGCCGACACATGGTCCTCGTCCGTGACCAGTGAGTGCCCGCCGGGACTGAACGCCCCAAACACAATCTCGTCATTCTTGAAATCGGTCTGTTTGGCGATCACGGTGATTCCGTTGGAGAGGGTCCACCTGACCGCATCGATGGACTCGATCTGCTCTTCATCGAGGATCGTCCCTGGCGTTGGTACATCGGCAAGCAGCGGGACGTCGGCAAAGTCATCCGCGTATGGCTCAACGGTCAGGGAGTCGGCCTCCGCGAGTTGCGCCTGCAGGACCGAGGCCAACTCGTCATCACCCAGTTCCTCGCCGCCTTCGGGACGCATGACCAGGAGCACCGTATTGCCTGGCTCTGCCCAGCTGGCAGCGACGTCGTCCACGTCCGTCAGCGAAATCTCGGGAAGCAGCGCCTGGTACAACTCCCACTCGGCCTCGATGCCAGGCGCGGGAATCCCGCGCAGGAAGTGGTCCGCGTACTCCTGGGCAAAGTCAGCCGACTCTCGTTGATCACGCTCCTTGTAGATGCGCTCAATGGCACTCAGCAGGTTGACCTTTTCGCGTTCCAACTCGCTCTCGGTAAACCCGTGCTGTCGAGCGCGCTGCGTTTCCTCCAGCAGGGCCGCGAAGCCTGGCTGGACGCCATCCTGCTCCACCCACGCCCCGAACTGAACGACGTCAATCGGGTCCACAAACGGGCCCCGCGAGCCGCCGGCTCCCAGGAAGGGAGGATTCTCTTCCTGGCCTCGCTCAAAGAACCGAGCATTGAGCATCATGAACGCAAGCCGTTCCACCACGATGCGCCGTAGGGCCGCGCGGTCTTGACCAGACTCGGGCGGCAGCTTTCGCAGCAGGAACAACTGCGTGCCCGGAGCCTCCGGGTCGCTGAACACGTTGACACGCGGCGCCGCATGCTCGGGCACCTCAAAGCGCGGCCGCGTGCTCGGCGGCGCGACCGCGGCACTGGCCTGACCGGCTTCGCCCTCGGGTGGCGGCGCGAAGTGTTGGCGAATCTTGGCTTCCATTTCCTCGGAGTCGATGTCGCCGACGGCAATGACGGCCATCAGGTCGGGCCGGTACCAGCGCTCGTAGAAGCCGCGCAGGCGTTCCGGCGGCGCGTTTTCGATGACATCCAGAAGGCCAATGGGGGGGCGCTCGTTATATCGAGAGTCGCCGAATATCAGCGGAAACCAGTTGTCCTGAAAGCGCGCCCCAAAACCTCGAAAAAGACGCCACTCTTCGACAACGACGCCGCGCTCCAGCTCAACTTCCTCGGCATCGAAGGCAATCGCGTAGGCCCAGTCGCTGAGAATCTGGAAAGCGGTCTCGAGAATCTCCGGATCGTCGGTTGGAATCTCAAGGAAGTAGTTGGTGCGGTCGAAGCCCGTTGACGCGTTCACGTCGGGCCCAAAGTTGCTGCCGATGGACTCCAGGTACTCGACAATCTCCTGCTTCGCGAAGCGCTCCGTGCCGTTAAAGGCCATGTGCTCGACGAAGTGCGCGAGACCTCGCTCTTCTTCTTCCTCCAGGATCGACCCGGCCTTGACGACCAGCCACAGCTGCACCCGCTCGCGAGGCTCCTGGTTCTGCCGGATGTAATAGACCATCCCGTTGCTGAGCGTGCCGCGGGTAACCAGGGGATCAAAGGCCAGCGGCGCGTCCGGCTCGGCTGTCGGTTCCGGCGTCGCGGTCGGTTCCGGCGTCGCCGTGAGTGTGGGCGCTGCTGTTGGCTCGGGAGTTGGCGTGGGAGTGGACACTGCCGGCGCTGGGGTCGGTGTCGGCTCCGGACTTGACGTCGGCGCCGCTTCGATCGCGGCAGCTGTCGTTCTTGGCTGTGGCCGGGCCGTTGGCGTCGCCACGGCTCGCACGACCATAGCTGTCGGCTCTGGACTCACCGCCGCCGGCGCGGCTGTCGGCGTTGGTGCTCTCTCAACCGCTGCGGCAGTCGCGGCCGGAGCGGACGTGCCAACGGGCAGTGACTCCGGGGCAGATCGCGGGCTGGGGTCGCATCCCGCCAACACCGTGGCCACAAACATCACGAACGTGATAATCAGTACGGACTTCAGTCTTTTACTCATTTGTCCCGTCTCGCGGTGCCCGGCCCGCTGTCGTACTGTCGCAACTGGAGTCTAAGCATCTAGCGACTACGCTTTTGTCGCGGATACTACCAATGCTGTCTCCACGCGTGACGGAACAGGCCTCCGATTAGCGATTGGCCTACGTTCAACCCATCCCCGAGTGGAACAACACTTGGTAAGAAACTGCTGCGTTTAGTTCTGGGAAAAATACTGAAACCCTAAATCTATCATTCGATGGAACCAGCCAGAGATCGCACTGCCTCGTTCCACCGAATACCCCATCAGGTGCTCCGGGCTCGGAAGGACCGCCGCCTTGCCGTGAAGCAGTCCCGCCTAAGACCTCAGTCGCCGCGGAGTGTCGGCCGCCTGCGTCTCGCCGTTCCAGATGAGGTTCCAGCCCCGGCGTCTCGCCAACGCCTGGCGGTGAGGGAAGGAAGCGTTGACGACATCCGGTCACAGCCACGCTGCGGCGTTGCCGCGATGCCGCCGCTCGCCAATCCGCCCGTACGGCAAGAGCGTGTCGGGACTGCGGATCCCGGACCCCCCAGCGTGGGCGTCGCTAAGACTCCAGGTCCACAGTCAAGGTCCAGCTAACTGGACTGCGACACCCCGCACTCGTCCGCATGCACCCCAGCGCGGCTGTTTCCTTTGAGTCCGAGCGGGCCTGACCTGACCAGACTGGCCCCACGACTGCATTGTCAGCCTCGAAGCCGGCTTTTGTATACTTGCTGATGGCGAGTCAGTCGGCGCGAGCGGTCGTTTTGCGCGCTTCGGAAAAGAACAGGTGCGTGGAGGCGAGCTTCGCACCTGAAGAGTTGGTCGGCGGCCAGTCACGTTGACGAGCCTCCCCCCGCACACGAAACGAGGTCGTCTCGCCAGTTGGCGGACTAACCGAGTTGGCCGTGCGTCAATTTGCGGATGTCCACGCGTCAAACCCTGTGCTGTCGAACAACCAGAGCCGCCACGACCACGGACTCGCCGCGAGTACCCGTAGGAACGCTTAGCCTTGGCAGCTTCGAATCTCGATTCGCAGTCGCAATACGACGAGTCGCTACAGACTAGGCGCTCGTCGTCGAATCTCATCAAGTGTGTGGCGGGCCTAGTGAACGCCGTTGACAAGGGTCTGGCGGATGAAGTCACTCCATACGGCCTCATCCCATCGGAGTTCAACCTTCTGAGGACCTGCGTGGAAAACGGACCGTGCACGGCCACGCAGCTGGCGGAGGTCTTACCCGTGGACGCGTCCCGAATCAGCCGAATGGTCACCCGGCTGGTCAACCTGGGCCTGCTGCGCCGGCAACGTCTGCGCAGCGACCGGCGCGTTGTCCTGCTGCATCTGACTGATAAGGGGAATGACCTGACATCGCGCGTCAACGAGCGCGTTCAAGTGCACGTAGGCAAGCTCCTGCACGGCGTGAGCGAGGACGAGATGGGCGTATTCACGTTGCTCACATCCAAGATCACCTCGAACTATGAGGCGCTAAAGGATACGCAGTAGCGGAATGCCGCGCAGTCTTCCCAGCGGCCTAGCCCCAACGCTTCAAGTTGATGGATCCGGAGCGATCGACAGAAGTCCGCAATGGCACGGCGCCGGACGGGGGTACGCCGCAGCTCGCCCCCAGCGTGCATCCGGCGTCAGGGATGAGCTTGCGAGGTCTTGATCGTAGAAATCACTCCTGCGGCTTATTGCCCAGGCATTCGCCGTAGGCGAAGGCGCTGAAGGCGCCGGGATGACGGCTCCACCGATCAAACGCACGCTCCAGGTTGTCGAGATGTTGGTGCGATATCAGGCCGTACTCCGTGGCCGCCTCGCGCACGGCGGGGGAGAGGAACCAGTCCCGGATCACGGCCCAGAAGAACCGTACTTCGTCGGCCGTCGTATGCGACGTGAACGACGCGGTCGGTCTAAGGTCGGTAAATCCCGCTTCGAGTAGATGGCGTTTAAGGTCCCGCCCAATATTGGGATGGCCGTCATCGGAGGTAATGAGTTCGGCGAACGTGACCCAGGCGTCGCCAAGAATCTCGAAATCCGGGGCGACGAACGAGGATCCGATGATCCCTTCGCGCACGGAAACAAGGCCGCCGGGCTTCAATACCCGCCGCACCTCGGCCAGCACCGCCTGCGTGTCCGTGACGTACGTAAGGATGGAATGGCCGTGCGCCAGGTCGAACGAGTCGTCGTCGAACGGCAGATCGGTCACGTCGCCAACGTGAAAGGTCGCGTTGGCGTGTTTGCCCGCGTCGGCGACCGATCGTGCCAGGTCGATCTGCGCCTGCTTGATATCTATTCCGTGCAATTCCCCGGGCTCGATCGCCCTGGCGAGACCAATCGAAATGGTGCCTGGACCACATCCAAAGTCGAGAACCCGCTGACCAGGCTTGAGATACGGAAGGAGATGCGCGGCGTGGGAATCCACCGTATGCCCTCTGAGAAGGCGAAGCATCGGCTCGCTGAAGCCGCACGTGTACCAGGGGTTGTCCGCTGTCGCGTCAGTCAAGTACCACGGCCCCGCAGACTCACCTCGGCCCGGCGGGCTGGTTGCGGGCCGTGGCGAAGTTGCCAGCCACCGCGACGCGAAGCGCGATCCGCATACAGCTGGAACGCCGCACGGCGGCGACGGGTCAGGACTCCGGTTTCCACGCCAACAGTTCGCCGTAGGCTACGGCCGCAAACGCACCGGGGTGATCCTTCCACCGGTCGTAGGCGACGCCGATGTGGTCGCAGAGCGCTTCGGTAGCCGCGCCGTACTTGATCGCCGCTTCCGTGATCTCGGGCGCCAGGAACCATTGCTGAGCGATCTGGTGGATAAACGTGATCTCGTCAGGGGTAGTGAAGGTGTCGAACGACGCGCTCACGCGGTAGTTCGTAAGCCCGGCCTCGACAAAGTGGGTCTTCAGGTCTTTTCCCATCTGCGGGTGGCCGTCGTCCGCTTCCAGCAGGTCTTCGAACATGTCCCACGCATTTCGCAGTACTTCGAAATCGGGGTGCGTGAATGATGAGCCTGAAATCATTTCACGGCTGGCGATGATGCCGCCGGGCTTCACCACCCGGTTCACCTCGCGCAGAACCGCCTGGGTATCCGGAACATGCATAAGGACGTTGTGGCAGTGGGCAACGTCGAAGGAATCGTCCTCGAACGGTAGATCCGTGACGTCACCAACGTGGAACACGGCGTTGTCCCGCCCATATCTCTTGGCAAACATTCGCGCCAGGTCGATCTGCGACGCCTCCATGTCAACGCCGTGGACTTCGCCCGGCGCCACGGCCTCGGCCAGTCCGATAGATATGGTTCCCGGCCCGCATCCAAAGTCGAGAACCCGGAAACCGGGCTCCAAATGTGGGAGCAAGTGGGCGGCGTGCGTCGTAGCAGAAACTCTGAGGAGCGCCTGCAGGTACTCCTCGCCATATCCCATCGTGTAGTCGGGCGTCCCCGACACTTCGTCAGTCAATCTCCACCCCGAGGCAAACTCACTTTCCGGAGACTCTTCAGGCCTGGCGCGCGCAGCGCCAACGCACGCCCTACTCAATTCCCGGTCTTGTGGAGGTATTTTCATGTTTCCGCAATTATTGGTCAAGACTGAAGATCTGCTCACGATGGGCGTGGCGGCTCCTGAGCTGACCGCCCGAATCCGAGGGGCCGGGTAAAGGCCTCGTCTCCCGCCAATGAGCGTCCGCGCAGGTTTACCTGGCGTCCGCTTCGCGCGGATCAACGTCCGGGCTGGAGCCCGACCCTGGGCCCTCGACCTGTCCCAAGGCTGTCACCACGATGCTGGCGCAGGCGCGGGACTCCGCCGGCAAGCACAACGTGGCCCGCCGGGGGCAGTGGTCGGTCCATTCGCCACCCATGTTGCACCAAACGACTCCCAGGCTTCCTGAAGGGGCGCCGGCGGTCACGAACGAATCACTCCCACGACGCGAGTTTGGAGGGCCATTCGAGGTTCGGACTCTGGCACGCCCTACCCGTTGGCGCAGCAAGCCGGCCGGACGCCTGCACAGACCAGCGATTTGCGAACCGCAGCCACGTAGCGCGGTCCGCGCGGGTGGCGGGTGATGAATCAGCAATGCAGGGCGGGCTCGCCGGGGTCGGACGTCTCCTGGCCCGCGGTGCCATCACGACCTTGATTTCAGTTGGCGCCAGGCCCGGACCGGCAACCGAGTGGACTGTCGCGACCACGAGTGCTCACAACAATAGATGGCCAAACATTGAATGAACACGCAGACAATGCCCTTGACAGTCAATGTTGAGGCATCGTATGTTCCCGCGATGGATGCCTCTGTGAATGGTTGTTCATCCAACAAAGCGCCTCCAGCCGGGGGCGTGGAACGAGGATTGACAGTTCGTGTCTGAACCGAAACGCGGGGAACGCGGCGAACCGACCGCCGACCTGCGCGTTCTCTGCACCAGCGTGATTCGCGGATACGTCGCATTGGCGACCGGGCCGGTCGACGAAGCGGGCCTGACGCTCCCGCAATGGGGCGTCCTGGAACGGTGCGCCAGGGACCAGGCCAACACCATCACGGAGCTGACCGAGATCGTGCCCGTCGATCAAGCATCCATCAGCCGCGCCGCCGACAAGCTGGTTCGGCTGGGCCTCCTCAAGCGGCAACGCCAATCGCGGGACCGGCGTGTCGTGCGCTTGGCGGCAACCCCCAAGGGCCAGGCGTTAGTACGCCAGCTCTCGCCCGAAATTGCGGCGGTCTACGCCGTTCTCCTGGAAGGAATCCAGGACGACGAGCTTCAGGTCTTTACTCGGGTCGCTCAGAGAATATCGGCCAACGCTCGTGGCCGACCAGACTAGGAAAGGAGAAAGGTAACAACGGTGCCGCGTCACAGCAGGGCCCGCCCCGACCAAGAGTTGGGCCCCACCGTGACGGCCAAAGCCTTGGTGAGTAACCCAGGGCTGCGACGCCTAAAGCCTATCGTCAGGCCCGCCTGAAAGCAATCTAATTCCGTAGGCGGGTCGATCTCGAAGGTTTGAGACGCGCTCGTGCCGGTCGAGTCGACGCTCGGCCAGGTGCGGGTGGAATTGGCCTGGCGCCCTTGTTCGCCAACCGGCTCAATGCGTACGTTCGTCAAGAACAAGGTCGTTGCCTGTAGGCAATGGCGGTTTCCTCTCGTCACCGCACGCGCAATCGCCCTTGCCTTTGCGGCCGCGTTGATCCTGGCGGCCATGGTCGTCGGCAACGCGTCAGCCGACTCGTCGTCGTCACCGAACGACCAGGGCGTCCCGAAGACCCTGTCCACGC
>WTFW01000176.1 GCA_011523785.1 Chloroflexota bacterium
CCCCCGGGCCACCCAATCGACGCCGTGCACCACAGCCCTCACCGAGCCAGCGACAAAAACCAGCCCTCAACGTCTCGTCAAACTCGCCCGTCCCCGCGCCTCGACCAAGGCTGGGCGCGTGGACCCGTCTCGCCGGCCGCGCCGCTGGCCGCTAGGGCTTCGCCAGCCGGTACCCGATTCCCGACTCCGTGAAGATATAGACGGGGTTCCTGGCGTCGTCTCCAAGCTTGCCGCGCAAACCCTTGACGAAGGACCGAAGCAGCTGCTGGTCGGCCGAGTGTCCCTGTCCCCAAACCTTCACCAGCAACTCGTCATGGGTCAAAACCCGTCCGGCATTGCTGGATAGCTCGACGAGCAGCTTGAACTGGGTCGGCGTGAGTCTGACCGGGCGGCCCGCCAAGGTGACGCTGCGGTCCAGGTAGTTGATCGTAAGGTCGCCCAGGCGGAACGGCTCCACCGCCTGTGCCTGCCGGTATACGGACCGCTTATGCAGCGCCGCCCGGATCCGCGCCACCAGCTCGGTTGGCGAGAATGGCTTGACGACATAGTCGGCGGCGCCCATCTCAAAGGCCGTGGCGAAATCCTGTTCCCGGCCTCGCCCGGTCAGGAAGATGACGGGAACCTCGAAGACATTCGGAATACGCTTAATCAACTCGAAGCCGCTGGTCCCCGGCAGCACCAGGTTCAGCAGAACCAGATGCGGCTGCTCGACCTGGAGCAGGCGGTCCAGCTCGGCCGGTTCGCCGGTGACGACCACCGAGTAGCCAGCTTCCGAGAGAATACTCCGAACGTAGCGCAGCACCTGCGGGTCGTCGTCGATGGCGAGAATGCGCTCCGCCGCGGCCGACGCCCCCGGCGTGCGAGTTGAGACCGAGGCGGTGTCCGGGTCCGCAATCACGGTGGCTGCCTCGACCGCGGGTAGCGTAAACGTGAAGCGAGTGCCCTGGCCCTTGCCGTCGCTCTCGGCCCAGATACGGCCGCCGTGCGCCTCGACAATACCGCGGGCGATTGCAAGACCCAGGCCGTATCCCTGGACCTCTGGGCCATTGTCGTTGTCGATCCGTGAGAACTTGCTGAAGAGACGGGGCAATTGCTCGGGCGGGATTCCCCGGCCCTCGTCGATCACGCTCACGGTTACGTACACATCCTCCAGCGAGGCGCTGACGCGTATCGTGGACCACTCGCGCGAGTACTTGGACGCATTGGAGAAGAGGTTGTAGAGAACCTGCCCAACTCGCTGTCGATCTAGCGGAATCCGCGGTAGGTCTGGCGCGAGGGAGACTTCGAGGATATTTCGGTAGCCGCCGCTGAGAAAGGCGTTGCGCGCCTGGTCGATGACGTCCGCTATGTCCGTCGGTTCAGGAGCAACCGACAAGGTGCCGGCCTCGATTCGCGCCAAATCGAGGAGGTTGTTGATCAGGTCCCGCATGTGGTCGGCCTGTTCTTCGATGATGCGAAAGAACTGCCGCGTCTCGGCTGGATCGAGCGCGTAGGGGGCGCTTCTCGCGGTTGCCGCCGATCCCTTGATGGACGTCAAGGGTGTGCGCAACTCGTGGCTCACCATGCCCAGGAACTCGGCGCGCAGGCGTTCGAGCTCTTCCAGCGGCGTGATGTCCTGGATCGTCGAAACGATCGACACAATGTCCCCATCCTCCGAGTAAATCGGGGTTGCATTGACCAGCGTCGTCACGGTCTGGCCATCCTGTCGCTGGATGGAGATCTCCTCGGCGCGAATGGTCTCGCCGCTGCGTAGCGCCCGCTCGATCGGCATTTCATCCGGGGGAATCTCCCTCCCGTCAATTCGCCGAAAGCTGAACAGCGAGAGCACGTGATCGAAAGATCGGTCGTGGCCACGTAAGCCCCCCGCGAGGCGGCGTGCTTCCTCATTGAATTGCACCAACTCGCGTGTTTTCGAATCGACCACCACGACCCCTACGGGCGAGGTATCCACCAGCGCCGCCTGATAGGCCCTGGCCCGCTGTTCCTCGCCGTAGCGCCGGGCGTTGTTGACGGCAGCCCCCACCTGGGCGGCGAACATCTCAAGCGTCTCTTCGTCTTCGAGGGTGAAGTCAGGTCCGCGTTGTTTCTCGCCGATGTAGATGTTGCCGACGTGGTTGCCTTGGACACGGATCTGGGCGCTCAAGAAAGAGCCGATTGGTGGACTGAAGTTTGGGAATCCCGCCAGGTCTGCGTGGGCGACGAAATCCGGCGTGCGCAGTGGTTTTCGTAACCCGCTGAGATACTGGAATAGAGCCGGACCGCCCGGAATCGCCACGACTTCCTGTATTTCTTCGGAAGTCAGACCGGAAAAAACCAGGTCCTGGAGCTGTCCAGAACTGTCCTGGGTGGTTATCGCGGCGTACCGCGAGTCCGTCAGCGAGCGGGCGCTGTCGACGACCTCCTGCAGCACCGTGTCAAGTTCAAGGTCTTGACTGATGCGGAGGATCGCATCGGTGAGCCGGGAGAGTAGAGACCTTAGTCGCTCATTCTCCGACCGGAGGTCGTCGCTTTCCGCCAAACCAAACCCTCGGACCGCTTTTCACTATCTCACCGTCAGTCTGCCATGCCGCCCGTTATCGCATGCGCAACAGGAGTCTTGCTGCACTCCGCTCCTGCCGACACCTATCGCGGCCCCCGCATCGCGGCAGCCTCGTATCAACGTCGGAGACATGTCGCGGTGCGCATATAGTGCCGACGTTCATGTTCGAAGATTGATTTCTCTCCACCGGTTCCACCGTATGCCAGACCCTGTAGCGCTGCTGCGGGCACCGCAACGCAATTCGGAAGACCCCCATTGCCACCCTTGCTTCGACCATCCGGACACGAAGGCGGTGGACTAGGCCACAATCAAGTGGAAGTCTCGGAAACAAGAGTTGGATTCAGGCTGGCCGAGCCGCCGCTTACAGGAACGCGACCAGAATGGCCGGCTCGGGCGAATGGCACAAACGGGGACGCACAACCGCACCAAAGCTCCGATTGAGCCGAGGCAGCCGGTAGGACAGACATTCACGAATCCAAGAGTCAACTGAACGGCCGACAAGGCCCTGTATATCTTGTGACTAGAGACCTTCTTCATGCCTCTAAATTCACTTTGACGTGTAGACTAGCGCCGGAGGCAGCGCGACTGAGCGTTTCGACCCGAATCGACAAGTCGAGCGCAAAGGCACTTGGCGGGCCTTCGGGGTTGATGCGAGCCGGGGCTTTGCGCCTGGGCGGATGACACTGGGCGGTGGCGGCTGCCACGCTGGTTGCGCGAAGTGTGCTGCTGACGACGCTGGTTGGAGCGAAGACTACGTCCGGCAGCGTGCGACCGGTCGACGTCCCGATCTCCTCGCCCACCCTTTCGGTGGCGGAATTTCGCGCGATCCGCGATAGCTGCCAACCGGTTAGGGATCCAGCGAATCGCAACATTCTCACCGCCCACGGCTCGAGCCTCAACGATGTCGACCGGGCCATCCGGCCGGCGCTCGTTGCCGTATGGCAGGTCGACGCCTGGCCCCGCTGGCGTTGCGAAGCGAACTGCCGGCGGTCTGCGGTCGCGCCGTCGGTCGCCAGGCCGGCCGCCTCGGTGAGCGCCCCGGAAACCCGGACCACAGTCACGTTCGAAGATCCGGTTGTGGCGCCAACCCAGGATTTCGTCGGGTTCGCTGGAGCTTTCGACCCGTCGTCAGTTCCCATGGACTTTCCCCGGCTATGGCTCAGGCAGAGATAGCGACGAGAACGAGGAGCAGCGCAAACTGAGGGTTGCAACGGCGGGGCCTTACAGGCTTGATTGCGCCCGCCCGCCGCGACGGCGAGCAGGAGTCGTCGCGCCTGCATCACCTCAACGGCGGGCTGAGAACGATGGGACGGAGGGCTAGGGTGCCAGTCTCGAGCAGTGGACGTGTGTCAGTGGTGTGAGGTTGGCCGGTCCGTGACGGTGGCAGCGGCTGGACATTGATATGGATCCACGTCTCCGCGGGCTGCTCTCAGATCTCACTGCCACGGGTGAATGGTCTTTACGTGGCGGAGCCAAAACAGCGGCGTTCAGTAGGGTGGCGATGCGCAATCTGTCCCCATTGTCAAGACTTCACCGCAGTCGCTGTTGCCACAAGGTTGCAACCGGCAATCGTTGGCTTCGATGTCCAGACCCAACCGAGAAGGTCTACATCAGCAACGACTTTGTCTTACCATCTCTCTTCGGCTATCGGTGTCATGCTGCAACCGTTGAGCGATGGCATGCACCTCACGCTGTTGCCGGTCAGCAACCCCCAGTCGATCGATAGACTTGAAGCCTCTTCGAGCGAGTGTTCGAGGTTCGCGTCATTTGGCCGGACTGCGCCCGCATCGCCGACCGACGGCGCCGATTCCAGTCCGCGCGCCATCAGAACAGCTGTATGGCGACAACGGCTGCTGAGGCGGATGCTGAGCGCCAAACGTCCCGCTTCGATCGCTGGAGCACTCTACGAGTGCCGGGCTGGACAGAAACCTCCGGACATTCGTCACACGCAGGAACGGCTGTGACCCGCACGGCCAGCGCACTGTTCACACGCTATTCCCCGCCAAGTAGCGCGCTCCGGGTCAGCCGCTCCTCGCGGTCCAGGTGAATCACTCTGTCGTCTGCTGCTCTAGGCCTACGCCACCAGGGTGGCCCGCTTATCGCCCCGGCAACCCGACTCGCTTCGACGCAGCTCCCGTCTATGACGAAACACTTCCACGCCTTGTGAGTGCTGCCCAGCACCGTGATGATTAGTCGCCTTGCCTTCGGATCCAGAGTCGGTATCCGGCCTGGTAATCCAACTGACAGCCAAACGTCGACCCTGTCGTCCGGATGCGGCGCTGGATGGCTTATAGACCGGTTTGCGGTTCCTCTTGCAACTCGCTGAACCGCTTCCACACCCAGAGCTTTGGGCTCATACCCAGCACCTCCCGTTCTACCCGTACCGGACGAGCGGCAGTCACTGCCTTACATGAGTGATTCTAGCTATTCCTTCATAAGACCAGTTTAGCCACTCCCGCTTTTTTGTCTTCTAAATCTTCTACCCGCTGATTGAGACATATAGGCACTTCCGTCATGAAAAACCAGCAGCATCCTCTTTCTACCGTAAGAACTGACTCGTCTGCATTCTCCATTGTTGTCATGCATGGTCGTCAGCAGCCAGCCTAGCGAAGTTGCGGCAATCGAGCACCGATGGCCTGGCACTCACCCCATGAATCCATCAGACTAAAGGGTATTATACGGACGGAGAGTCCCTTATCTGCTTGAGCTCAATAGTCGACACATTACCCCACTAATATATATGCCTGTGTAATCATATTCTAAGTATCTCGGTTGTGGTGTGACTTGAGACTGCAAATGTGCGCTGGAGCCCACATCCAGACTTGAACCGGGGACGTCGTTCTTACCAAGGACTTCGCTCCCAGCGCTATGACACCCACCGGTAGAACGCGAGCGAAACCCGTCAAATGATGGTGTGGTGCATTGTCACTCGCCTGGTGCCCCCGCTCGGACACCCCAGCGGTGGCTGGTCGAGGCAGTGGCGCACCAGGCAAGGCGGCGCCGACGGGGTGGGACAGGCTCGGCACGGGGCCCGCCGGCTTCGCACCCATGGCATGTCGCGTGGGGCGCTGGATCTGACCCTTGTCCGCTAGTGATCCGCGCCGATTCGGGCCAGTTCCCCTGGCAGCCACTCCGGATAGCGTAGTTCCATCGGCCCCGGATCCGGCTCACCCAAGCCGGCCTGCGTCCGCGCCTGCAGCAATGGATGTGCGCCCCGACGCATCGGGAATCCCACTCGGCGCTCGGTGAAATGCGACTCCCACGCCCCGAGCAGCATCTCCATCACGGCCAGGCCTTCTTCGCCGCTGTTCTCGTGCGGTCGATCCTGATCGAGCGCATGGACCGTCTCATCGGCCATCCACAGATCGCCTCCCGGCTCATCCAGGTAGTCCACCCCGTGCAGGATTCGGTCGGCGGGCGTAAGTTCCAGCAGTTCCCAGTTGACGTCCTCAACCCGCCAGTCGCGCCCGCGGCGCACCTGCATGTTTTGTTGGTTGTAGAGGCAGATGGCACCGTCTTCGCCGTAGATCTTGATGTGGCCCCAGCCGGTGTTGGACTCGCTGCGCCGGTGAAACTCGGCAAACACGGTCCCGCCGCCTTCGAAGTCATACACCGCCGAGATGTTCTCGCCGGCAATCCACCCAAAGCCGTACGGTCCGGCGATCACGCCTTCCGGACCGGTGGGTTCGCCAGCGGTGGTGCAGATGGCCGAGACGCTGCGTGCCCGGCCAAGGAACGCGCGCGTGCCATTCAGGCGGTGGGTCCCGATGTTCATGAGGTCATAGCCGCCGTAGTAGCCCTTGCCGCGGAGCTTGATCGTCGTGATCGGTCCGATCTCACCGGCCTCGATCATGCGCGCGGCTACTCGAAACGGTGGCGTACAGCGGATTTGATGGTGAACGGCGAGCAGCGTGCCGGTTCGAGCCGCCTCAGCCACCATGCGATCGGCATCGTCGAGACTGGTGGCCATCGGCTTTTCCACATCGATCGCGCGCGGCGGTCGGTGCGCCAACACCCCCAGCGTTAACGGCGCATGCAGATCGGTGCGTGTGGGAATGCTGACAATGTCGGGGTCCTCCCGGTCGAGCATCTCTCGGTAGTCCCGATACGTCCGCTCCACGCCGAGTTCCTGCGAGGCGTGCGCCAGCCGTGCGGCGTCCGTGTCACACAGCGCCACCAGGTCGATACGTGGATGCTGACGATAGGCGCGGCCGTGCTTGAGGCCACGAGGGCCTACACCGAGGATTGCCGCACGATATGTCGCCATAACCACACCTCCAGGTCACAACCTGGACCCACCAGCGGATCAGGTCGAGCCCGTTGCGGACCGCTGCCGACTAGCGCGACACGTCGCCCTTGTCGAGCTGCTCTTGCCAGCGGGCCAGCATGCGGTTGACCTTTTCCCCCGCGTCGAGCATGGACTGAACCGGATCCGCTTCACCGACAAGCGCTTTGTCCAGAACCGGCCGCCACTCGGCGCGCAGCTCCAGGAAATTGCCGCCCGGCACGTACCACTGGTCGTGCCGCACATAGGGCGACGCGGGGTAGGTGAACAGGTGGTGCATTCCTTCGGGCGGTGGCGCCGTGGCCGCCGCGTCGTCCGCCACGGCCTTGAAGCACGGCATGTGGCCACGGTCGATCCCCACACGGCCTTGCACTTCCGGCCCGGCGAGGAAATGCGCCCAGGCCACGGCCTGCTCTTCCACACCGGTCGTGGTGGCGGACTGCGCCACCAGATGCGCCTGGTCGTTCAGCACGAAGTTGGCGTGATCGGTCACATTGCCCCAAACCATTGGACCCAGCGACCACCGGAACCGGTCCTTGATCCGCGGAATCGCAAACCCGGTGCTGTAGACGCGCCCGCCGATCCAGAAAACCTGGTTGCCGGCCGCGAACGGACTGCCGAACTCGCCCGCCACGTCGGGCCTTTGTTCGGGAGTGAATGACACGCCATGCCGGTAGATCAGATCGACAATCCACTTCCACCCTTGCGGGCCGTCGCCGAGCGCCGGTCCCCACACCTGTGCGCCATCGTCGCCCCGGGGGCGCTCGGCTTGGTCGTTGTAGCCAAACGCGGCGGGAAATACGTAGAACTGCTCGCTACGATCCGCGTTGAGACCGTAGACCCCGGTGTCAGGGTCGGTTACGCGCTTCGCCGCCTCCAAGAGGTCGTCGTAGCGCCAGCCCTCCACCGGCTCATCCACGCCCGCCGCCTCCAGCGCGTCAATGTTGTAAAGCATCCCGCCGATCACGGTCTGGAACGGCATCCCATGCTGCGGCCCGTGCATCGTGCGATCGTACGGGTATGACTCGTCCTTGTTATCGGAGTACGAGTCCGGGATGAACCAATAATTTTCCGGATCGTGGTCGTCGCGTTTGTCCAGCAGGTCGTTGATAAGGAGCCACGATTCACCTTCGATGTGCCGCTGATACGTGCCGCCGTTGAGCAGGTTCACCTCAGACAGCGTCCCTGCGGCGGCCTCGATCGCAATCTTCTCGTAAAAAATGGTGTTCTGTGGGATGAACTTAATCTTGATGTCGGGCCGCTCAACCGCAAATCGCTCGATTCCCCACTGCATCGCCTTCCCACGGGGACCGGACGTGTGATCAGTGGCGAATTCGATCTTCACGGTTCGCTGTTCGGGCGGCGCCTCCACCATTACTTGAACTTCGCGGGTGACGACCTTCTCAACAACGGTCTCGACTGGCACCTCTTCCCTAACGATCTTCTCAACGACTCGCTCGACCGGAACTTCTTTCTCGACGATCCGTTCGACCGGTACTTCCTTCTCAACAACCTTCTCGACGGTCACAACCTGCGTTTCACCACAGGCGGCGAGAGCGGCGATTCCGGCTGCGCCGGTGACGCCCATGACAGCACTGCGCAGCATGCGCCTTCGGGAAACTACTGGATTCATCATCAGCCTCCCCATCCTCCTCCGAAGAGGCCTGGCGATGTCCGATCCCAGCTCTCGCGCCCCCGAATGCGGCCGCTCAAGAGCATCGTGGTGGGCGTCACCCCGCCTCTCAAATGCCGAATTACCCTATCACAGGCTATTTTGCAACCGGCCTTTTGCACGCGAGCCGCAGCGTCTGGCGTGTCAGCGGCCGGCCACACCGCAGCCGTTCGTTCCCGGGCTCCAGAGCGGTCCCTTCAGGCACCGGTTCGAGCACATGCCGCCGGACATCGAGGTGGACGACTTGATCGCGAAGTGGAAGCGGACCGCATAGCCGACGCCGAGCCGTCCCCACAGCCCCTGGAGTTCCGTATGTCGCCAGTTTCCCAGACGGCGCGAAGCGTAGACCTCGAGCTTCCCAGGACAGTCGCTGCCAGGTGAGTGGTGTGTGCCAGCGCTGTGGCAGGCCTCCCTGTGACCAAACTGCCAGCAGACCCAGGCTCCCAAACCTGTACACCGTGCGTGGAGCCCACATCCGGATTTGAACCGGAGACCTCGTTCTTACCAAGAACGTGCTCTACCGACTGAGCTATGTGGGCCTGTGAGAGCCGCCTCACAACCGACCAGCGTCCGTCAACGGGTGATCGTACCCTGTTCGCCGCCCCACGGTGGGCCGGGGCACGACGTCCGGGCGACGGCGCTAAGCGCTGGCGTCGAGCAGCGCCACGATTTCGTCGGCATGATCGTTCGGGTCGACGGCCGGCCACACATGTTCCACCTCACCATCCGGTCCGATGAGATAGGACACCCGATCGGCGCACGTGATGCTGCGGCCTCTCACCTGCTTCTCAACCCAGGCGCCGTAGGCCTCGATCACGCCGTGGCCTGGATCTGCCAGGAGCGGGAAGTTGAGCTCGAACTTCGCCGTGAAGCGCTGATGCGAGTCCACATCGTCGTCGTTAATGCCATAGACGCTCACGCCACGCGCCGTGAATTCGGCCAGGTTGTCACGGAATCCGCACGCCTCGATCGTGCAGCCTGGCGTGTCGTCGCGCGGATAGAAGTAGAGCAGGACGCGCTGGCCGCGCAGCCCTGACAGTGTGACTTCGGATCCGTCGGTGGCGCTGAGGCTGAAATCTGGGGCCGTGTCTCCGGGAGCAAGCAGCGACATGCGGGGCACCTGCAGGGGGCGGTAGGACCTTGGGCTCATTGTGCTGAAGGTTCAGGCGCGTTGCGAGTCGTGTGCGCGCTCAACCACCGGCGGTGTCGGCCAGACGGGCAACGGGATACGCTCGTACGATCCGCGCTCACGGCTGATATCGTCTGCAGGACATCCGCCCGGGAGACGCCAATGTCCAGTGAAGCGACGGCAAGCCCGTTTGACCTGACCAACCGCGTTGCCCTCGTGACCGGCGCCGGGCGGGGCATCGGGCGCGCGATTGCCCTGGGACTTTCTGCGGCCGGCGCCGATGTGGCCGTATCGGCGCGGTCCGCCGATCAGCTGGGCGAGGTGTGCGACAAGGTGCGCGCGACGGGACGCCGCGCACTTGCTCTACCAGCCAATCTGGCCGAGCTTGACGAAGTTGCCCGCGTATTCAGCGCGGTTGAAGCCGAATTCGGCAAGCTGGACATTCTGTTCAATAACGCAGGGACCGGCTTTCGCAAGCCGCTGCTGGAGATTACGCCGGCCGATTGGGACCACGTGGCCGACTTGAACCTGCGTAGCCTCTTCTTTGCCTGCCAGCACGGGATCCGCCTCATGGAGCCACGCGGCTACGGTCGCATCATCAACACGGCCTCGCTCACCTCGTTCCTGGGCTTTGCCCAGGTTTCCGTGTACGGCGCCACGAAAGGCGGCGTGGCGCAGCTCACCAAGGCGCTGGCCGTAGAGTTCGCACAGAGCGGAATCACCATCAACGCTATCGCCCCCGGCTACGTGTTTACTGAACTCACCCGCCCGCGCTTTGAGGACCCAGTCACGCGCAACTGGCTAATGAGCCGCATTCCGCAGGGCCGGCACGGCGAACCGGCCGACATGGCAGGCACGGCGGTGTTTCTGGCCTCTGAAGCTTCTGCCTACCTGACCGGCGTTGTCATTCCCGTGGACGGCGGCTGGCTGGCGGCCTAAGGTTTGCGCCCAACAATATCGCCAAGGTATCGAGCGCCTCCCTAACCGACTGAACTACGGCGCTTGCCTCTGCAAAGTATCGCATCCCACGATTGCCGAAGGCTTGGTCCTCTAGACCGAATTCATTTATCAGAAAACCGGAAGTGGCAACGAGGGTGAGACCGCAGCAATGACCACCGTCCAGGAAATCTACTAAATCGATAGGTATCCGAGCTTGCAATTGACACGAGTCATGCAACGTCGAGCCAGCGCTCGCGCCACAACTGAAACATGAGAATTGTCCAAATGCTCTTTGAGTTGTTGCGAACGCGCCGCGTGTGGTCGTCAATGAGTCGCCTGACCTCCGCTGGGCGGAATATTCCCTCGCGCCTCAATCTGGCTTCGTTGAGGTACTCGTCTGCGAGACCGCGAAGATCCTCATTGAGCCAAGCCGATATAGGAATAGTGAAGCCTCGCTTTCTCCGCCTGATAATGCTGTCTGGGAGTAGTCCTTTGACAGCCTTCCGAAGAATGTACTTTCTTGTGAGTCCGCGAAGCTTGAGCGACACGGGGACACGCTCGAGATGTGACAGGACGTAGAGATTCAAGAACGGCACGCGTGTCTCAAGCGAAGTCGCCATGCTGGCCCGGTCAGTTTTGGCAAGTATGTCGCCTTCCAGATAGAGCTTGAAGTCCTGGTAGAGTATCCGGTTCAGCGGATGGCGGGCCCCGCTCGCGGCTGCCGTATTCGCCAGCATAGCTTCAAATTTTACCTCCTCAATTTCGCCCCGGACATCCGGGTGCAGCACTGCCGACTTAGTTTCGCCAATGAGAGCACCAGTCAACATCTGATGCCGTCGCCAGGGCGGCGAGTCGGCACCCTGAATAAATCTCCGGAGAAGGAAGTCAAAGGCCAGATAGCGAGGCGACGCCGGAAGCCGAGCAACGGCACGCTCCACCACCGCGCGTCGAAAGGCCGCCGGCAGAGCTCGATACAGCGGCGCGAGCCGATGGGCCTGCAGGGTGGAGTACCCCGCCAACACTTCATCGCCGCCATCCCCGCCCAGCACAACTTTGACATGCTGGCGAGCAAACTGACTGATTAAGAAGGTGGGGACGATTGACGGGTCGGCGAAAGGCTCGTCGACATTCGCAGTAATCGTGGGCAACGCCTCCAGTAGATCGGCCGGAGCAACTCGAAGCTCTCGGTGCACGGTTCCAAGGTGCGTGGCGACCTGCCTGGCAAACCGACTCTCATCGAAGGACCGCTCGGCAAACGATACGGAGAAGGACTGCACCGGATCGTCGGTTGCTTCGGTCATATAGGCGGCGACCGTGCTCGAATCGATACCGCCACTCAGCAGCACACCAACCGGCACATCGCTGACCATTTCACGCGCGACCGACCGTCGCAGCACCTCGCCGAAGGCACCGACTTGCTCAGCCTCGTCTCCAGTCGGTGGATCCGACTCGGACCGTGCAAGGCACAAATCCCAATACGGCCGTTCACGCACGTCCGTCGCGCACGCCGTCAGCAAGTGTCCCGGCCGGAGTTTCCGCACGCCGCGCATGATGCTGGCTGGGGCCGGAATGTACTCGAGCGACAGGTACTGGCCAAGAGCTGCATAGTCCAACTCGCGCGAGACCAGGCCACTCCTCAGCAGAGCCTTGAGTTCGGAGCCAAAGACCAGGGCGCCGCTCGCGTGGGCGAAGTACAGCGGCTTGATCCCGGCACGGTCTCGTGCCAATAGGAGCCGTTCGTGTGTTTCATCCCAGAGCGCAATAGCAAACATGCCATTTAGACGGCTGACGAAGTCGTCGCCCCACTGCTCGTACGCATGCACAATCGTCTCGGTGTCGGAACGGGTACGAAACTGATGCCCATGGCTGAGCAACGTCTCGCGCAGCTCCGCGAAGTTGTAGATCTCTCCGTTGAACACCACGTGAACAGTGCCGGTCTCGTTCGACATCGGCTGATCGCCACCCTGCAGGTCGATAATGCTGAGGCGGCGCATCGTGAGACGCACGGGACCCCGGATCAGAAAGCCCTGGCCATCGGGACCGCGGTGGATCAGCGCTTCGCTCATTGCCTCAAGGGCGACTCGATCATCGGGCCTACGACCATCGAGCCTTAGAATCCCAGCGATTCCACACATCTCAAGTAGTCGCGAACGCGAGCCTCATCCGAGACCACGCGGGCGGAGATGAGACGCAGTCACCATGAGTGCTCCACGAATTCCCAATTCACGAGTCCACGACGCGGGACCAATGTGGGCTCACCATAATGCGGGCGATTCGGAGGAAGTCCTGGTCGGCTCGCGCATGCTGACCTCGCCTAGCGTAAGGTGCGAATCCAATGCTCTACTGTGACACACGGGCCCAAAGTTGCAGACGCGACCCCCCGCTGCCGGGATTGGGCAGGGCACTAATCAAGTCCGGCCGCCCTACTTGACGACCTCGTGCTGCCGGCGTGGTTGACCAGCCCAGCATCTGCTTGTCGCCGCGGAGCCCACGGTGCTTCGATTTTCCATGCGACCGCTAGCGGGACCTTCCATCCGCTCCAGGCATCCGAATCCAGGGCCGACTAAGTGACTATCGATCCCGCCGTCGTGCCTGGCCTGCTTCTGTTACTGCTTGAGCTGCTGGTGTTGGCTGCGGTTGGCTATGTCGTGGCCCGAGTAGCTCTTCGCCAGGACGATCCCCTGCTAGCGCTGGCGCAGGGGCTCGTGATAGGCCTCGCGCTCTGGGGCATCGCCGTCAATCTCCTTCTTCACCTGTTCCCAGGCATGGCCGGGGCTGTAGCGGGATGGATCACGGTGCTGGCGGTGGGCGTCGTGCTTGCCTGGCAGTCACGGGCCAAACTCCGAATACCGTTGCGCGCGGTGTCCGGGTTTTCGGCCGCGGCAATCGGACTCGGATGGATTGCCTTGGCCGGTCGGCAACTGTTGACGATTCCCGACCCCAGCATCCATCTCACCCTCTCGGCGGCACTTCGCGCCGGCGTATATCCACCGGAGCTTTCCTGGAATCCAGGCGCGGCTGTGCCGTATCACTACGGCGTAGATCTGCTGATTGGGCTGCTGAGGCCGCCGGTAGGGCCGGACATCGCTCTCACCACTGAACTCTTGGGCGCATACGTGTGGACCAGCTTCGCACTGGTAGTTGTGGCGACACTCCGACGTCACGGATCGTGGTTCGGTGCGCTGGTCCTCGCACCTTTGTTGCTAACCGCCGGCACCTGGACCCTGCTCGTGAATGAACCACCTGCGCTTCTCAAGATCCCGATGCCGTCGGGTATCCCGGAGGCCGGACTCCGCGCGGCGCTGGGCGGCGTGTACTGGCCGACACCCGAAGTGCCTGGTGCCTGGTCTCCGTACTACGAGACTCCACCACCCAGCATTTGGAAGCCTCCGTTTCCCTTGGCCTTCGCTCTGGCCCTCGTGGTGCTGGAGCGCGTAACGGCGCGTGGCGATCGAGAGTGGCTCGGAGGTGTGGGGCTTGCGCTGCTGCTTGGGTTTCTGGGGCTTGTCGAAGAAACCGTCGCCCTGACCGTCCTGGGCCTCTGGGTGCTTCTGGCGGTTGTTGTCGCGGTGCAAGGCGGAACCGGCGAAAAGATCTCGCTCGCCAGAACTCGACGATCAGCCAGCGGCCCGCTACTGGCCGCGATTCTGCTGGCCATCGGCGGCGGACCGCTAACGGGCGTGCTCACCGGGGGGCTCGGAGGTGGGCTCTCGCTTCGACAGCCAGCCGCTCTCGGCGAACCCCGTCTCTGGGGATCGTTCGAGCCCCTGACCGGAGGCATAGGAATCCTCAGCCTAGGCAGTATCCCGGTTGCAGCCGGTGCACTCCTGCTGGGGTGGCGTCGACGGCTGGTGCTCGCCCTGACCGCCAGCAGCGGGGCATTTGCGCTGGCTTTCCTCACCCTTCAGTTCAATGCATTTCAATTCGACGTAGGCCGACTGGACGGGTACGCGCGAAACTTCGCCTTGTTGGCGTTGGCGCTGGCCTTGAGCATTCGGCTGCACCAGTTGCACCCACGCTGGCGCTACGTTGCAGTCGGCGGACTCATCGCGTTGATCGTCTGGCCAACCATAGCCACGCCAGTCTCGAAGATACGTTTGGCCCTGAATCGCGGAGTTGAACTTGCCAATGCGCGCCCCGCGCTGCCGTCAGATGCCTTGGCCTCAATCCAGTTCATGGGACGTTATGTACTCGATCCATTTGCCACTGAAGAGATCGTCGCCTACATCCGCAGTCAAACGATGGTCGACGCCCGCATCCTTTCTCCCGATCCAATAGTCATGTCGGTTCACACCGGCCGTCCCAGCGCCTCCGGCTTCACGGACCACGTCCATTTGTTTCCCCTGACGGGTCCGACCTATGAAGACGCCATACAGTTTCTTGAGCCATCCGCACTTCGGCGGCTTCAAATCAGCTACGTACACGCCACGCAGGATTGGATTGCAGAGTTGCCCGAGCGAGCCAAAGTCTGGCTCGCTGATCCGACGCTGTTCACCCCCGTCATTCAGGATGGCGCACACAGCCTCTATCGCGTCGAGCCCGCCTTCCTCAATTCCAATCCCGCTCCCGATCCGCAGTCATTTGCAGCACTCCGACACGTCGTCCCTGAATCAGCAGACGTCTTCATGTCGGCGGGAGTTCAGACCGTACCCGCGCTTCGAATTGCGGCCGCACTGCCTCACGCTGGGCTCAAGGGCTCGCTCCGACCATCGCACCTCTACCTCTTGACCGAGATTCCAATCAAAGTAGCCGACGAGGCACGGGCGGACGTGGTCGTTGTTGCCCGGGACCGCGCAATGAACGCAAGCAAACATGCGTTCCCTCTCATCTGGTGGAACCACGCAGCTATCGCATACGCGACCAGCCCAGCAATCGCGGCAGTCACGTCAGCCGTTGATCCGCCACCAGAGCCGGAGAGCAATTTCGAGATTCAGATGTCTGAGGTCAATATCGCAAGAAACCTGATTGCCTTCGACGTCACGTTTGTTGATCGCGCGTCCAGTCAGTGGACCGGTCAGGACTGGCTAGTGATTGCCGTGGAGCGCAGTTCGTGGGCGCTGCCCAAGACCTACGCGCCCAATGGTCATTCACTGGTGGGCGAACGCTGGTATGCCGGTCAGGTCGTACCGTCCAGCGAACCCGCCAGTCATCAGTACGAGTTTGATGGCAATACGCAGCAACTGGCCGTGAGAGGCGCCAACGGAACGCGTAGCGTTCTGCAATCATCAGGGGATCGCCTGGCTCCGGACACGTACGTGCTGGCGATTCGGCTGCGTCAAAACCACCTGCAGGCAGGGATCATTCCAGTGCTCAAGCTGACTATCGCCGAAAGCGGTCGCGCGTCGTACGAGACTTATCCAGGCGATCACGAATCTACAGTTGATCCATGTCCACTGCGCCTACGAGACTCCGAGTCGTGTCGTCAACTGGCAGCGAACAGCTGACCGGCAGGCCAGCGGCTCAGTGCCGCGGTAATCGTGCTGGAGGCATCGACAAGACGAGCGGCGCATCTGCGAGGGTCGTTGAATGACCGTGGACCCGACCGTGCTGCCGGGTCTCCTCTTCCTAGCGGGGGAACTGGCGGCGCTTGCGATAGTCGGCTTTATCGTGGCTCGGGTCGCACTGGGTCAATCTGACGCTCGTATGGCCTTGGCCCAAGGGCCGGCTATCGGCCTGGCGCTCTGGGGCCTGACGGTGAGCTTTGTCTTGCACCTGCTGCCCGGACTGGCAGGGGCACTCTTCGGCTGGGCCGTCGTGATCGGGCTGGGACTTGCGCTGGCCTGGCGATCGTCGGCGGCGCTTCGGTTGTCTCCCCGGGTCGTCGCAGGTTTTCTCGGGGCCGCTGTTGCCCTCTTCTGGGTTGCGCTGGCCAGCCGACAGCTGTTGAGCATCGCCGACGAGAAGATTCATGTTTCCCTCGCCTCCACGACCCGCGGCGGTCTGTACCCGCCGGTCCTGTCCTGGACCCCCGAGGTGCCTCTTCCCTATCACTTTGGCGTCGACCTGTTGATCGGACTACTCATGCCGCCCGTGGGCCCGGACTTGGCTTTCACAACCGAAGTTCTTGGTGCCTACGTCTTGACAGCCTTCGTCTTGGTGGTTGCCACATTCCTAATGCGGTCCGGAAGCATCAAGATGCTGCTCCTTACGCCACTCATGCTGACGGCTGGTGCCTGGACACTCATCTGGTATGCCGACGCACCACACATTCTTCAAATTGCAATTCCCAGCGGTATTCCCGGTCCAGGGATCCGAGCTTCGCTGCGCGACATTTATCTTCCGACCGTTTCGCTGCCCTGGACATGGCCCCTTGAGGCGTCGCCGCCGAATATCTGGAAACCTCCATTTGTCCTGACCTACGCGCTGGGCTTCATCGTGCTTGAGCGGGTCGCCACGACCACGATTGCCAAGAGTTGGCGCTCGTGGCCACTGGCGCTCGTAGTCGGCTTCATGGGTCTGATGGCCGAAGAGGTAGCCCTGGTTGTACTCGCCCTCTGGGTTGTCTTCGCGACCGCGCCACTGCTGCGGTCACGTTCCATGCACGCAATCACTCGAGCGGATGTCTTGGAGGCGTGCGTTGGACCGGCGCTTGCCGTGCTCCTGCTGGCAGCAGGTGGCGGAGTCCTTACGAGTATGTTGACTGGCGTTGAGGGCAAAGAGCTTTCGCTGGGATGGCACAAAGATGCGGGGAGCCGTGGGCCACTCGCCGCAATAGATGCGCTCCCCGGCGGAGTTGGCATCGTCGGCCTCGGCGTGCTGCCCGTTGCCCTGGCGGGAGTACTCCTGTCCCGGCGCAGCTACCTCGTGCTGGCGCTCGCAGCTGGAAGCGCGGTCTTCCTAGTTGCCGCCCTGGTGCTGCAGTACGACCCCGCCGGCGAAGTCACGAGGATGGATGGGCACGCTCGTAATTTCGCGCTGCTGGCGCTGCTGGTCGCGCTTAGCATCAGGCTGCCCAGCCTACACCCCTACCGGCGCTATGCCGCCATCGCCGGGATTGCCGCACTTGTCGTCTGGCCGACCATTGCGAATCCAACGCACGTAATGGCACTGGCAGTCAGCCGTGGGCTGCACATCTCAAACGCCCAGCCGGACGAGCGTGAGTTTGACGAATGGATTATGGGACGCGCGACCATCAGAACCCTCCGTTCCGAACGAATCGCGGCCTACATCCGCCGCCATACGGCGGTTGACGCCCGAGTCTTTTCTCCCCAGCCGCATGCCATGACGGCCTCCACCGGTCGTCCCAATTCGTCGGGCTTCCCGACGCTCATCCACCTATTCGGACTTACAGGCGCCGAGTACGAAGATGCGTTGCGGTTTCTCGAACCGGCGGCGTTCCAACGGCTTGGCTTCGAGTTCCTTCATGCTCCGGATGACTGGGTTGAGGGCTTGCCCGAACAAGCTCAGAGTTGGCTGTCCGATCCCCGGTTTTTTGAACTGCTCGTTCGCGACGACGCGGACGCGCTGTACCGAGTCCAGCCAGCCTTTAGTCGTCTGGATCGCACGCCCGCCCCGCAGTCCTATGAGGCGCTTCGGCAAGCTGTGCCAGACCGCGCCACCGTGCATCTTCCGGACCCGGCCATACCGCTGACGTCAATCCGCGTTGCGTCGGTACTACCCCAGGCCAGAATTCTGGGCACTTTGGATCTGCAGGCCACCTACTCGCTTACCACGATCAAAACCGAGCCACTCAATGGGCGACTGCCTGACATCGTAGTGGCGCCGCGTAACGCTTCTTTCGGTATCGGTGTGCATGACTTCGCCACAATCTGGTGGAATCGCGAGCTCGTCGCGTATGCCACTCGTCCTGGAATAGCCGCGCCCGTCAATCCGCCCGATGAATCAGAACGGTTCCTCCGCATTCGCGTGACCGACGTCCATTCGAGCGATGACCAGATCACATTCAACGTAACGTTCAGTGACCATGCGTCCGGGGAGTGGACGGGGCAAGACTGGCTCCTCGTCCGCGCAGCGGACAGTCGCTGGGGCTTGCCGGCGGAGTTCGAATCGGATGGCTACACCCTCGTCGGCGCACGGTGGTTTGGCGGCCAGATAACCCCGGGCCTCGGGCCCACCACGTACACCTACAGATTTGACTCCAGACTGGGCCAGCTATCGGTGCAGCAAGACGACGGCGGATTCGCCCTGGTTCCCGAATCGGGCGCTCGCCCGACGCCGGGCACCTATGTCCTGGCGGCTCGGCTTCGGCTCGAGTATCTGCAGGCGGCGATTATTCCGATTCTCCAGATCGAACTCCCCAAGGCCGGGCGCTCCACCCTTACAGCCTTCCAGGGCGAACGTCGAGTGTCCGTCAACGCCTGCATAGAACGGCTGATCATCGCCACGCACGGCGCAACGCCATGCAGGGATCGAGATACGACGGCTGCGGATGCCGTATACGCAAAGGCATGAACCTGAGCTATTGGCCTTTGCGTACCACGCCGCCAAAAGCCCCCACAGCATGACCGTCGATCTCACTGTCATCCCCGGCCTCCTGCTCCTTGCAGCCGAACTTCTGGCCCTCGCAGCGGTGGGCTACGTCGCGGCGCGAGTCGCGCTCCGTCAGCGGGACCACTCGCTGGCGCTCGCCCAGGGCGTGGTTATCGGTCTTGCGCTGTGGGGCCTTGTCGCCAACTTCATCCTGCACCTGCTGCCTGGACTTGCTGGAGCTCTCGCAGGCTGGATTGTAGTCCTGGGCCTTGGCCTCGGGCTGGCCTGGCACGGACGGCGTGACATTCGGCCGTCGCCGCGCATGCTGGCCGCATTCAGCCTCGCCGGTGCCGGCGTCTTCTGGCTCGCCCTCGCCAGCCGACAACTGTTGATTATCCCCGACCATCTGCAGCACACGTTGATTCCCGCCGCAATCCGGGCCGGCAACTGGCCGCCTCGCTTGCCCTGGAACCCAGACCTGAATCTCGCATATCACCACGGCGTAGACCTGCTGGCTGGTCTGTTGACGCCGCCGACGGGTCCGGACGTCGCGTTTACAACCGAGGTGCTGGGAGCCTATGCCTGGACAGGTCTGACCCTCCTCGTGGCCACGATACTTCTGCGTCGCGGCTCACGATTGGGCGCATTGACCCTGACGCCCTTGCTATTGGCTGGCGGTGCCTGGACGCTGGCGTTTGGCGACCAGCCATCGGTGCTCCGGATCCCAGTCCCCGGTGGCATCCCTGAGGCGGGGCTGCGCACGACGCTCGCTGAACTCTATTGGCCAAGAGTGGAGTTGCCCTGGCCCTCCGAACAACACGGAGTTCCGCCCAACATCTGGAAGCCTTCGTTTCCGCTGGCCTACGCGCTGGCACTTGTCACATTGGAGCGGGCCAACATTGGCCGCATCCGCCACTGGTCAGGCGCACTATCGCTGGCCGGCCTGGTTGGGTTCCTGGGTCTTGTCGACGAGGCGGTGGCCGCTGTCGTTCTCTTACTCTGGGCCGTGATCGAGGGCGGACGACTGCTCCAGCATCGAGGCGGGAGCGTAGAAAGCCCCACGGCGGTCCTTTGCACGGCCGCCGGACCGGCGCTAGGCGCACTCTTGCTCGTTGGTGCTGGGGGCGTGTTCACCGGCGTACTGACCGAGGGCTCGCAAGCTGGCGGGCTGTCCCTCGGCGCACCGCTGGATCCGCGGGATCGAAACGCGGCGGTTTCCGTGCAGCAGCTGCCGGGTGGGGTGGGGCTACTCGAACTTGGATCACTGGCGGTGGCCGCGGTGGCCGTGGCATTGGAACGACGCAACGGACTCGTCAT
This sequence comes from Chloroflexota bacterium, assembly GCA_011523785.1. Classification (GTDB taxonomy): domain Bacteria; phylum Chloroflexota; class UBA11872; order UBA11872; family UBA11872; genus UBA11872. Next base: position 20,312 of record WTFW01000176.1, read on the forward strand.
CGCTCTTGCCCTGGGGGCGGCGGCGTTTCTGCTCGCCGCACTAACGGTTCGCTACGAAATCGCGCCCTACGACGTTGCCAGGCTCGATGGGCACGCGCGGAACTTCGCGTTGCTGGCGTTGCTTCTCGCGCTCAGCGTTCGCCTGGCAGCCGGACGCCTGCCCTGGCGCGTAACCGCAGCGACCGCGATCTTTCTGCTCGCAGTTTGGCCGGCGGTTTCCGCACCGGCCCGCCAACTCGGATTAGTCGCTGGCACGGGGGTCCAACTATCAAACGCTGAACCTGGCGATCGCGAATTCGATGATTGGTATTGGTGGATGGGCAGATATGCGCTTCTGCGCTTCCCATCCGAACCAATCGCCGGCTGGATTCGCGAACACTCGGAGGCCGATGCCAGAGTTCTATCCCCGGCGCCCTATGCGATGACTGTCGCGACCGGCCGGCCCAACGCCTCCGGGTTTCACCAATACCTGCACTTGATCCCCTACTCCGGGCCCGAGTATCTCGATGCCATCCGGCATCTGGAGCCGGCAGCGCTCAGGCGGCTGAACATCGGGTATATCCACGCTCCCGACGACTGGGTCGGCAGCCTGCCGAACCAAGCCAGAATTCGGCTGGACAACCCGAGTTTTTTTGATTTGCTCCTTCGCGACGGCACTCACTCGCTCTACGGCGTGAAGCCCCTGTTTCTCACACTTGACGACTCTCCGTCGTCCAGGTCCTACGAAGCCCTGCGGCATGCGGCTCCGGCGGGTGTCTCGGTCTATGTGTCACCCGCGATTGACTCGCTGAATGCGTTTCGAGCGATGGCGATGCTCACGCATACAAATCTTCTCGAAACTGAGGAGCGGACCACCTTGAACCACTTGCGCGTCAACATTCAGACCGAATCGATAGGCAACCAGACGCCGGACCTCGTATTGACATCCTCGCGCCTCGCGCCATCCGCGTTTGCACTTGAAGGACGCGAGCCCGTGTGGTGGAACGAGGATTCCGCCCTCTATTCGCCATCTCGCGCACTCGCGCCAAGCGCACTCTCCCCGCCTCGCTTATTCAGCGTTCAACTTTCCAACGCAGCGGCTACGCACGGGCGACTGACGTTCACTGCAACCTTTAGCAATCGCACAACCGGCGGCTGGTCCGGCCAAGACTGGGTGGTTATACCTGCCGACGCTGCGCCGTGGAATCTTCCGAGCACCTGGCCAACAGACACGGCCGCTCAGTGGTACGCCGGTCAAATCTCGCCACAGTCTGGGACTGCTACTCATGGCTATGAGTTTGATCCTCGGGCAGCCACGCTGGCAATTCGCGGCACTGGCGCTGGCTCAACGAAGCTCCCGGCCTCAGGCGATCCGCTGGATCAGGGCGTTTGGATCCTGGCGGTTCGCCTGCGCAATGAGTACCAACTCGCCGCGCTTGTTCCGACGGTGATCGTCACGGTCGCTGACTCCGGCGAAGTGTCGTTCCGCGTCCACGAGGGAGAGCTTGCGATCCAGCCGGCGGCCGGCCCGGTTACATCACCCGAGAGGACGTTTTAACCATCCGATGACTGGGGTCGGCATCCAGCCTTATCCGTTCACTGGCAGCACCGAGAGCAACACCGCCGGCGGGCTGCAACTACGTGCTTCACGCGCAAGTCTCGCCTATGTTTTAGTCCGGCACGACGCCTGAGATCAGACGAGTGACTCTTGATCCGGAGGTCGTCGCGGGCTTCGCGCTCCTGGGCGCCGAGCTCCTGGCGCTGGCAGCCGTCGGCTTCGTCGTCGCACGGGGGGCCCTGCGGCAGATGGACAATCGGCTGGCGCTGGCGCAGGGGATGGTAATCGGGCCGGCGCTCTGGGGCCTGACGGTCAACTTTGTCCTGCACGTGCTTCCCGGGCAGACCGGGGCGGCGGCAGGCTGGGTGATGGTGATTGCCCTGGCCGCCTGCCTGATCTGGCGCGCCCGGCAGACTCTCCAGACTCCGGCGCGAACACTGATTGGGTTCGCAGTCGCGGGCGTCGCCGTCTTTTCGGTCGCCCTGGCTAGCCGCCAACTCTTTGGCGTCCCGGACGAGTTGCTCCACTCGATGATCCCGGCCACCATCGAGGCTGGCGCCTGGCCACCGACGCTGGCTTGGAATCCGGGCGTCGAGCTCGCGTATCACCACGGCATTGACCTGCTGGTCGGACTCTTGGCACCGCCGTTCGGACCCGACTTTGCGTTTACCACCGAGGTCGTGGGCGCCTACGCCTGGACCAGCCTGATATTGCTCACGGCCGCGCTCCTGGCGCGAAACGGCTCGTGGGCGGGCACATTGGCTCTCCTGCCGTTGCTGCTGGCCGCCGGCACTTGGACGCTGGTGTTTGGCGAGCAACCCTCGCTTCTGCATATGCCGATTCCCGTGGGTGTCCCGGAGGCCGGACTGCGCGCCGCATTCGGCAGCGTGTACTGGCCCTCAGTCGAACTCCCCTGGCCGTCTGAACCGCAGGGCGTGCCTGCAAACATCTGGAAGCCCTCGTTCACGTTCGCCTACGCGCTGGCCATCACTGCGCTGGAGCGAGTAGCCGAGCACGGAGATCGGACCTGGCCGTCGACGCTTGGGATTTCGGCTCTAGTGGGATTCCTCGGACTGCTGGATGAAACGGTGGCCCCGGTCGTGCTCGCGGCCTGGAGTGTTGTGGCGACTGCTCGAGTACTTCCCAGCGAAATGAGATTCGCCGAATCAGCGGTCGACCTGCTTCGCGCTGGCGCCGGTCCTATTGTTGCGATTGCCCTGCTGATAGCAGGCGGCGGAGTATTTACGGGCATCCTCACCGGAAGCGGAGGATCCAGCGCGCTGGCGCTTGGGTGGCCCCTGGAACCTTGGGACCGCAACGCCATCACTTCAGTGACGCCGCTGAACGGCGGGCTTGGTCTCCTAGCCCTCGGCTCGCTGGTCGTTGCCGGAACCGCCATCCTGCTCGACCGAACCAACTTGCTGGTTCGACTCCTGGCGGCGGGCGCGGCGGCATTCCTGCTTGGCGCACTCACGCTGCGCTACGACGTCGCCCCACACGACATCGCCCGCTTCGACGGACACGCCCGTAACTTCGCGCTCCTGGGCTTCCTGCTTGCCCTCAGTGTCCGCCTGGCCGCCCTGCGTCCCAAGGTTCGATACGCAGCCGCTGCCGTTGTCTTCTTGCTCCTGACCTGGCCCACGGTTGCCGCCCCGGCCCGCAAACTCGGTTTGGCCATGGGCCATGGCGTGCAGATCGCCAACGCCACGCCGGATTCACGGTACTTCGATTCCTTCTACTGGTGGATGGGCAGATACCCGCTCGAGCAGTTTCCATCCGACCGCATTGCCAGCTGGATCCGTCACAACACGGATGTTGACGCGCGAATACTCTCCCCGACGCCCTACGCCCTGACCATTGCCACCGGGCGACCAAACGCCTCTGGCTTTGCTGAATTCCTGCACACGCGCCCCTATACGGGCACCGGATATCTGGACGCGGTGCGTCTGCTCGAATCCGCTGCACTCCGCCGCCTCGACATCGACTACGTTCACGCCCCCGACGCCTGGGTCAACGACCTGCCTGACCGGGCCAGGCGCTGGCTCGAAAGCCCGGCACTCTTCGAACCTCTGCTCCGCGACGGTACCCACTCGCTGTATCGAGTTCAGCCAGCGTTCGCTGCGCTCGAAGTCCCGCCGGCGCCCGAGTCCTTCGAGGCCCTCCGGCAGGCGGTCCCGGCCGGATCGTCCGTGTATCTCTCGCCAGCCAACGGCTCGCTCAACACCTTTCGAGCGGTTGCCGTGCTGCCGCATGCCCGCCTGCTGGGGTCCCCGGATCGTGCCGCCCTGCATCTCCAGGCCGACATCTCGTCGGCCCCGATCGGCAGCCAGACTGCCGAATTCGTCGTCACGGCCGCACAACTCGCTCCGTCCATGTTTCAGCCCGCGGCACGCCACCCGATCTTCTGGAACGAGGAAATCGCCGTTTACGCCCCAGCTGGCGCGATCGATCCCATACGCGAAGCACCGGCACAGCCATTCACCGTACGCCTCGAGGACACCCAGGAGGCAGACGGCCGGCTCGCCTTCACGGCAACTCTCACAGACACGTCCGCGGAAGGCTGGACCGGTCAGGACTGGCTGGTGGTACCGGCCGATGCTTCGCCGTGGGCACTGCCGCGCATCCGTCCAACCGATCCAGCCGCGCAGTGGTACGCCGGCCAGGCCAGCCCGCAGCCGGGAACTATCACGCATCGCTACGAATTCGACCCGCAATCGGTCGCCCTAAGCCTTCGAGACGAGCAGCAGGAATCGATCCAACTGGACTCGTCAGGTGAGAAATTGGAACCGGGCATCTGGATCCTGGCCGTACGCCTCCGCAGCGAGTGTCAGCTCGCCGCCTTCATTCCCGTGGCGAAAGTCGTGGTGAACGAATTCGGCAACGTTTCGTATGAGGTTTACGAAGGCGAATACGGCGTAAAGCCTTCACCACGTCCGTCGGAGCCGTAGCCAGAGGCGCATACCGCCAGCGTTATGGACACCCGATGTGCGGGATGGCAATCCGACCCGTGAACCAGCCTGGGATCAGATCAACTGCTCGCGCCACGTCGCGGGCGCGTGCTGGCTCCCAATCTCCAGGCTGTTGGGCAAATAGGCTGGCTCGCGCGGGCCAACCTCGCGCGCCCACCGCACCATGGCCTCCACGCCCTCGCGCAACGTGGTCGTGTTTCGGAATCCCAGGATTTGCCTTGCCGCATCGTGCGCGCAATATGCCTTCTTGACCTCAAGCGGTCGGCCCGGCATGTACTTCGGCTCCAGGCCGGCCGGCCACGGTCCACCGTCAAAAAAGACATCTCGCACCACATCCGCCAGCTGGTTGATCGACACGTCTTCCGACGAGCCCACGTTGAAGATGCGTCCGTTTGAACGGTCGCTCAGGCCGCCGTCCACCATCACGGGGTTCGTGTCGCCGATATACGAGTAGGCACGGCGTTGTTCACCGTCGCCGTAGATGTGAAACGCGCGGCCCCGTAACAGCGCGTTGATAAAAATGGCCACCACGTTGCGATACGGATCGGCCAGGTTCTGCCGCTCGCCGTAGACGTTGTGCGGTCGAAAAATGGCGTAGTCGAAGCCGTGCACAGCCGACAGGTGCTCGGTGGCGGCCTCCATCGAAGCCTTCATCGACGCGTAGACGTCCTCCGGCAGGCGCGGCATCGTCTCTCGAAACGGTGGCTGTTGCGCGCCGTACACGCTCATCGAACTGACCAACACCATCTTCGACAGCCCGCGGTCGATGGCCGGCACGAGGGTGTTCAGGTACCCAACCACGTTGTTATCCATAGAACTCAGCGGCGTGAACTGGCTGCGCCCCTCGGTGGCGTCGGCCGCGAAGTGAAAGATGACCTCTGGAGCCGCGGATGCCACCAGTTCGGCCGCCGCCGCGCGATCGGCCAGATCGCACTCCACAAACTCCGCGGCCGGATTGACGTTTTCAACATGACCGCCAATCAGGCTGTCGGCGGCGGTGACCTCATGACCTTGGTCGAGCAGCCGGTCCACGGCATGGCTTCCCATAAAGCCGGCCGCGCCGGTTACCAGCACGCGCATGGGCTGCGTCAGCGCACTCCAGTCAGGATCCGCGAGTCGAACGAGGTGGCGCCGGCGACTACCGCCGCGCCGCGCCGCGCGGATTCTAGCCCAGAGCCGCGGACAACCTCTCCGCTGCAGGGGCCGTGCGGCACTCACCTAGCACTTCGCTGCATCCGCGAACGTCGCCGCCACTGCAGCCGGCAGTCGGCCCGCGCCGGAGCCCAGGGTGGGACTCGAACCCACAACCTGCGGTTTACAAAACCGCTGCTCTGCCGATTGAGCCACCTGGGCGCAGTTCAACCATGAGGGTACTTGGCCAACCGGCATAACGACGCCAGGTGCCAGGCGGAACCGCCTCAACGAGTCGCCCTCGGCTACGCCTGGCTCCGAATGAACGCGATGAAGTTCTGCAGTTCCTGCTCAGTGAGGTTCGGAAACGCCGGCATCCCTTCGCCGCCTTGCATGGCCTGCGAGCGAATGCGTTCCTCGGTCAGGTCGTCGGGCGTCCGCCCGGACAGCTGCGGGCCAATCCCGCCGCTCAAATCGGCGCCATGGCAGGCGATGCAGCCCAGGGCGGTGAATTGCTGGCGGCCCGTCTCCGCGGCGCCGCTGAGCGGGCCAATACCTGCCGCCGGCGTGGTCCCGGTGGAAGCGGCCTCCGTAGGCGCGGCGGCCGCCACGGCCGTCGGCACGGCGGTCACCGGCGTCACAGCCACAATCGCTTCGGCCACTCGTGGTGTGGGCGATTCCACCGCCGCCGCCGGCGTCCGATCCGGCGGCATCGTGATCTGCGCCACCGGCGCTGGCGCAACCACGACCGCGCTGGCTGTGGTCACGGGTCGGCTTTCGCCACAGGAGGCCAGGATGCCGGCCAGTACAAGAGAGACAGTCACCGCGCCAAGCAGGCGGCGGCTCGGGCTAAGGCCGGTCATGCGGTCAGCGTCTCCCCCGGGCGCACGCGCGCCCTCTTGTGATTGTATTCACAAAGTCCGTTCGCCGCTAGCCATCGCGACTCGAAGCGAAGCGTTGGATGGCGACCGTTTACTCCTCGTCCCCCCGCAGCGCGGCCAGGACCGTCAGGTCCTCGAGCGTCGTCGTATCGCCCACCACCTCGCGGCCCGCCGCGATGTCTCGCAGCAGGCGCCGCATGATCTTGCCGCTGCGCGTCTTTGGCAGGGCGTCGGTAAATCGCAACTGCTTGGGACAGGCAAACCGACCAAGCACCTGGCCCACGTGGGCGATCAGCTCGGCCTGCAGTTCGTCGCTGCCGTCAAACTCAGCGCGTAGCGTAACGAAGGCGGAAATGAACTCGCCGGTGATCGGATCCGGCGCTCCGACAACGGCCGACTCGGCCACGGACGGATGGCTGACCAGCGCGCTCTCCACCTCGGCCGTGCCAATCCGGTGACCCGCCACGCTCAGCGTGTCGTCCACTCGACCGATCACCCAGTAGTACCCATCGGTATCGCGCACCGCGCCGTCGCCGGTCAGGTAGCGGCCGGGGAACTTCTCCCAGTAGGTCTCGATCAGGCGTTCGCTATCGCCAAACTCGCCCGGATGCCCGGGCTGGCCCCAGCCTTCCTGGTAGATGCCGCGAAGCATGGATGGCCAGGCCCGCTTGATGATCAGCAGCCCCCGCTGACCGTCCGGCACGGGCTCGCCGTCCTCGCCCACGACTGCGGGTTCCACACCGGGGAATGGCAGCGTGGCCGAACCGGGCTTCAGGGTGGTAGCTCCGGGCAGCGGCGTGATCAAGACGCCGCCGGTCTCGGTCTGCCACCAGGTATCCACGATCGGGCAACGCCCTCCCCCAATGACCCGGTGATACCAGAGCCAGGCGTCGGGGTTGATCGGCTCGCCAACCGTGCCCAGCAGGCGCAGGCTCGAAAGGTCGTGTCCCTGCGGATGATGGTCGCCCCAGCGGACGAACGTGCGGATCGCCGTAGGCGCCGTGTAGAACACCGTCACCCGGTACTTCTCCACGATCTCCCAGAACCGATCCTCCGCCGGATGGTTCGGCGCGCCTTCGTACATCACGCCCGTGATGCCGTTGGCCAGGATTCCGTAGACGATGTAGCTGTGTCCCGTCACCCAGCCAATGTCGGCCGTGCACCAGTAGATGTCGTCATCTCGAAGGTCAAAAATCAGCTTCGACGTCAGGGCCGTGTAGACCATGTAGCCCGCTTGCGCGTGCACCACGCCCTTGGGCTTTCCCGTCGTTCCGCTGGTGTACAGGATGTAGAGCGGATGTTCCGCGGGCAGATGCGCCGGCGGACACACGTCGGACTGCCCCTCAACCACGTCGTCCCACCACACGTCGCGTCCGTCGACCCAGCCAATCTCGTTTTCGCATCGCTTGAGGACGATCACGCCCTCAACCGAGGGACAAGCGTCCTCGGCCAGCGCGGCGTCCACGTTGCCTTTGAGCGGAATCACCCGCCCGCGCCGCCAACCGCCGTCAGCGGTAATGATCATGCGAGCACCCGCGTCGTTGACCCGGTCGCGAATGGCGTCGGCGCTGAAGCCGCCGAACACCACGCTGTGCACCACGCCCAGGCGGGCGCACGCCAGCATCGCCACCGGCAGTTCCGGAACCATGGGCATGTACAGGACAACCCGATCGCCGGCTTTCAGGCCCTGCGCCTTCAGTGCATTGGCAAAGCGCTGGACGTCCGCCAGCAGGTCGGCATACGTGACGACACGCGTGTCGCCCGGCTCGCCTTCCCAGTAGTAGGCGACCTTGTCGCCGCGCCCGGCCTCAACGTGCCGGTCCAGGCAGTTGACCGAGATGTTGGTCTCGCCGTCCACGAACCACTTGACGAACGGCGGCTCACCCTCTTGCAGCTGTGTCCACGGCTTGAACCAGGTGAAGCCGTCGGTAATCTCGCGCCAGAAGCCCTCGGGGTCCTCGAGGCTGCGCCGGTGAAGCTCCTGGTAGGCCTCGAACGACGGCACGTGCGCGGCCGCGGCGAAGTCCGCCGGAGGCGCAAACAACTTGGTCTCTTGGGAAGCCTGATGCGTATCCTGCGCCGCCGCCATCGATCACCCTCGCCGGTTTATCGGGTTGGCCCGAACGAAACTGAGGCTAGATAGCGACTTCGAACCCGTCAACCCGACGCCCCCCACACGCACGCCCGCCGCGCCACATTCCAGGCCCACGCAGCGCGCCTCCAGCAGCTGCTCAATCTGCTGTTATGTCAACGTACGTTGGGCTCGACCACGCCATGTGCCCGTCCAGTTGCAGCACGCGAACGTGATACGCGTGAACTCCGCGAGGCGGCGCAGCGTCGACCCACGACAGCCCGGTGTCCATTGGACCGCCGTAGCGCGGGAGCGCCTGTAAGCGCAGGTGCGCGCCCAGCCCCGCCGCCTCCACAAAGATCGGTCCGTGCTCGATCCCCGCCAGCGGCTGCGTGATGGCCAGCGGCTCCGCCGAAAACTCAATCACGGGCTCCGTCAGGTCGGCCAGCTCCAGCCACACCCCGTCATAGTCGCCCGCCGTCTCGCTGCGCCACCGCACGCGCTGCCCGTCGCCCTCGATCAAACCTTCCTCCGGGTGGTCAAAGGCAAACGGCGTGACATCGTGGATTCGCGCTCCTCGCACCACCAGTTGCCCGTCCCACGTCTGCTTCCGCCCGCGCGCAATCCGCAGATTCCCGGTCCAGGCCACCAGCACCTGCAACGGATTGCCGGTCGGTGTCCATCGATAGACGGACTCGCCGTCGCGATACACCGCTATCTCGATAATCGGCGCGGTGCCGTTCACCTCGGCCTCAACCGAAACGTCGCCGCTGGCGACCGTCTCGGCGCCCATGCGTGCGCCCGCGACCTGGGTTTCCACCAGGATTCGCGCACCCGAGCTTCCGTGACAATGGCGCGAGTGCAGACCATGCCAGACTCCGTCGCGCGTCAGCTCCGCGGCGCGAATGCACGCCAGGCCGCCGTTCACCGGCATCTCGTTGGCATTGGCAAGCGTCGCCCCCGGCCGCCCCATGTGATCGTCGCTCCCAGCCAGGAAGCCGACCCGCGCCCCGGTCGCCAGCGCCTGCCGCAGAAACCACTCGGAGGTGCCATGCGCCGAGTGAACCTCCACCACCGGCTCCAGTTCGGAATCGATCCAGCGCAGCTCCGCCCTCCGCCCTCCCACGTGCGGCAGCAGCATCACGTCGTCGCGCCCGCGAAAGCGCGCGTACAGCTCTTCCACGTTGAGGGCGTCATGCTCGCGGTCCAGCGGCCGGCGGTCCTCGATCAGCCAATGCCCGGAGCGCCAGATGTCGTCGGCCTCCGGAATGCCGCGAAAGATCACGTTCCGGTCGCCGCCCACCTCGGTATTCCCCGACCACTCGTATCCGTGAAAGCACACAAACTCGCCGTCTGCGTGAATCGCCTCCACTTCCCGCCGCAGCCGCGCCCAGAACTCGTCGGTGATCTGGAAGTCGTTGCCCTGGTGGCAGGTGAAGTCCGCGCAGGCCATGTAGCGTGCGAAGTGAAAGTAGTCCGCCGACGGGTTGGTCCCCACGGTCTCGCCGCTCTGGCCGTGCAAGTCTCCCCACCAACGCCGTTCAGCGGGAACTTCGGCGCTAACGCGGATCGGATTGCTGGTCGCTCGCAGGCCGCCGGCCTGGTCCACAACGTCGAGACGAACCACGCCGGGCGTCCCCAACGTCAAGCCATCAATCGGAATCACCGGCCCGGAGCCAGTCGCTGTCCCCAACACCGCATCCCCGTCAGACACGCCGACCTGGAGCGAAGCGTCAGGCATCTCGGTCGGGTTACCCCACACGTCCTCGAACCGCGCGCGCATCCTGAACGGCTCACCCGCTTTCACATCGCTCGGAGCAACGGCCACCAGCCGAACCGCCGGCCCCGCCACCACCGGAAATGTTAGGAGTCCGTCCAGGTCCAGGAACTCCTGCGCACCCTTGCAATCAACCGAGACCTGGAATTCGAACGCCTTTACTGTCGTCACGGGCGCGCGGATACCGGGACTGCCCTCCGAGGTGTCGCCGAATGTCAACTCCAGCCGGTCGCCCGGCCACAGCCCGCCGTCGTCCGTATGAACCGTCAGCGCCGGCACGAACGGCCGGCGATGTCCGCGCTCGTTGAACCGCGCCACCGGCTGGACGGTGCCCTCCGATACGGTGCGTACGGATACGTAACCCGGCGCGCCCGAATCTTCCAGTTGCGGAGCCCCCAACCCCGGCTGTGCCCGCCACGAGACCCGCACCGCCCCGCGGTCGTCCACCCCGGCCGACCCGGCCGTATACACAATCCGAAACGAGACCGGCTGCCCGGCCACCCCCGGCCCGTCAATCTCCAATCTGGCCGACCCAAGAATCTCGTCCGAAATCCGATCAGCCATGGCGTTCACCGTCCCAGTTGGTGGAAGCACCGCATTTTGCAGTGTCGGGCCCGATGACGGCAGTGCGTCGAGGTCACCGTGGCCTGACCGGCATCCTCAGAAGCACGCGACTAAGGGATTGGCTGAATGTCCAGCGACCCTTCATAGACCTTGTAGCGGATGTCGCCGGCTTCCGAGACGGACATGTGCAGGACAGGAATCAGCGCCGCTTCCCACCAGTCGCCGCGCAGCCGCACAGCCAGGGCCCACAGCCCCGGCGTCAGACGCTCGCCCGACGAGGCGACGGCAGCAAAGGCGCCTTCACTATCGGCCACAGCCATGCTGACCGTCTGCGGATCGAACCTGAACATCCGCGTATCGCCCCCTTGACCGGGAATAATCTGGCCGGCATACCACTGTGCCCCGGCATGTGTTCGGTCATCGGCCTCGAACTCGCCCGGAAACGCCCACGTCGACCCATCAACAGGCACAACCAGCCAGTCCTGACCCTTCCAACGCTCGGGCTCCCGGTCGGCAAACTCGGCGGTAAACGCAAGACGTGTGGCGCCCTCCTGCTCCTCCAAGACGCGTACGCTGAATGATCGTGGCGGAGGGCTCATCACGGGAGCGACCGCGCCGGTAGGGGCATAGACTGCGATCTCCTCGTTCCACCAGATCGGCTCACGCTGGCCGGGTGGGAACCCGGATGGCGCCAAACGCGCCGATGTCACGATGAGGTCGGGCATCCTGCCATCCAGCGACTCTGTCGGAATCCGCGGGCGGCTGTGCCAGGTTGGCGTCGGTCTGGCCTTGCCCAGGAGCCGGGCATGCGACAGCACGATGGCCGCGCGAATGGAGTTTGCGGGCTCGAGTGAGGGGGACAGGTACACCGTTGACGTTTCCGGAACGGCTTGCCGCAGCGCTTCGTAAGACTCCGCCGGTGGCTCACTCTCTGTCGTCAGTAATGGCTGACGCACGCGGTAGAGGGAATCGGTCCCGTCACGAATCAGCAATTCAGCTAGGTCAGGATTGTGCAGGCGACGGCGGGCCTCATCCGGCAGTTCATCGACCCACGAGTCCGGGGCGTGGATGTAAGTGATCTCAAGTCGACGCAGGGCGGCCGGCTCGAGAAAACGGATCGCATCCAGGTAGTCGGGGCCAAATCGTGGGACGAACTGCACAAACTCCGCATATGCCGAGACGTTCGGTCGCCCTGTGACGATCGTCATTTCCATCGGCTTTGCCGAGAGAACTCGAGCGCTGGCGGCCGTCTCTTCGCGGATATAGGCCGAAATCGCATCTGGCATTGGACGCGGAAGCGCAAATCGCTCGGCAAGTCTCCATCCGGCCGTGTGATCAATTCGCACGTTTTCGAACTGCGGTCCTCGGGTAAGCGCAAGTCCGACGTTGTGAGCCGGCTGGACGGCCGTTGGCCACGTAACCAACGCAACGAACAGCGCCCCACCAGCATGGCGCCAGCGGCCCTTCACTTCGGCAAAGCGGTAAGTAAGCGCAATCACCAGGGCCAACAGCGCGAAATTACGGCCGTGGCCGTCCAGTCGGACAACATCCAGGGAGAACTCGTACTGCACCGTTAGCGCGGCCAGCAGCAGCACGATGGCGGCTGCAGCCGTCATCCACACCAGGCGACGGCGCCACGCCAGCAGCAGCGACGCGGCGACTACCGGAAGTACGCCAACTTCCAGCAAGCCAATGCCGCCGGGCATTTCGCAAAAGGCTCCGACAGGCCGACGACTGCCGGCATCCGCAATCCAGCCCAGCGACAGACCTGATCCCGATGATCCGGCCAGAGCATCGGAAATCGGTCCGCCACCGAACACCAGCAACAGCGTCCCCAGCATTGGGCCCATCGCCGCATGCGCAGTCGCGCGCCCGAACACCTGTCGCCCGCGGCGCCGGGCGCTAATTTCTTGCACGGCGACCAGCACTACCCAGAGCCCCAGGACGATTGGCGCCACGATCTCGTCAACCAGGCCGAGGAATCCGACGAGTAGCGCCAGCGCGACTTGCGCCGAAAGCCGGAAGCTGCGCAGCGTCGAGACCCGCTCCAACACCACCAGGGCCAGGGCATACGCCAGCACGAAATGCGGCTTCCAGACATTCGGGGGCGACGCGTCCACCGCCGCGCTCCAGGGAAACTCGACGGATGGCCAATAGACGGCCGCCAGCGAATCCCGCACGCCGGCTTCGGGAATGCCGGAAACAACCGGAACCTGCACGATTCCCGGTGGCGAGATGTTGTGCAACTGTGTCCAGAGTCCGAACGACAAGAGCAGCGGACTCCCCGCCAGTACGCCAGACCACGAGCCGCGGCTGTAGAGCAGAGTCCCCACGATCAAAGCCAGGCTCGTCCAGGCATAGGCCTCAACGAGTTCCGTGGTAAACGCCAGGTCCGGGCCGAACGGCGGCGCCAGCATTCCAATCAGCATGTCAGCCCCGTAGTGGTAGGAGATCGGCAGATCCGGGTGCCACGGAAAGGCCGGGGGAAACCCTCCCGCCCGAATTGACGAAGCCAGGCCCAGGTGGAGATAGGCGTCCACAATCGACAGCGTTTGGCGGCTGGCCAGTACGATCCAAAACAACACGAGCGCCACGACACCGAAGCCAACGACCCGTCGAGGCGATACGCGCACCGTGGACGACGCGCGCCAGGCCAGCCAGACGCACGCGGCGGCGATTCCGAGCCAGCCCACCAACGCCCCGGGCATCCCTGGTAGCACGCGCATGACGAAATTGACCGTCAGGCCCCAGAGTGCAGGTCCAATGACCAACCCCTGCGCCAACGCCATCAAGTCGTCGCGTTGCCGCAGCGCCACCCGTGCAACGACAAAGCCGGTGACCGCCAGAACCAGGAACTCAAGCGCCATCACCAGCAGCCCGGGCACAACCGCCAGGTCCAGCGTCATTCAGCCAGTCGCCCGCTGAGCTCGCCCTCGTAGACCTCGTATGTCACCTCGCCGGACTCGCCGACCACTATCTTCATCACCGGAATGAACGCCGCCTCATGCCACGCTTGACGCAGCCGCACGCCCAGGGTCCAGACCCCGGGTGCCAGCCCGCCGCCTGACGACTCTGCAGGCTCAGAAATCCCGTTCGCGTTCCTCACAGACAGACGGACCACCCTCGGGTCAAACTCGTAGCCAAACGACGCGGAGACGTCGGCCGCAACCACCTGCCCAGCAAACCACTGCCGGCCCTTGTGTCGAGCGTCCGTTTCGAACTCCCGGGGGAAGGCCCACCGCGATCCATCGCCAGCCGCGACAAGCCAGTCTTGGCCCACCCAGCGGTCCGGAGCCCGGTTTGTGAATTCCGCGCGGAACATGATGCCGTCGTCGATCACCCGCACGTCGGACAGAGCAACGCTGAACTGTCCGGGCGGCGGATCAAGGAGCCGTGGAAGCGCGCCAGCCGGCGCGTAGACCGCAAGTTGCTCGTTCCACCAGATCGGCGCCCGCTGTCCAACCGCTAGAGCCGACGGAGCCAGCCCCCGCACGGGCAACACCACCAGGTCCGGCGCCTGACCGGCCAGCGGCTGCACCGGATTGGGAAGACGCGTCAGCAGGTACACGCCGACCTTGTCCAGGTCGCCAAGCAGTTCTACGTGCGGCAGCGCCAAGGCCAGCCGAATTGCCGCGTATCGAATCGAATCGTCCGGCTGGAGTCCCGGCGTCAGATACACAGGGGCGGATTCTGGCACAGCCCTTCGCAGCGCCTCGAACGAACCGGCCGCATAGACCGAGTCGAGTCGCAGAAACGCCGCCTCGATTCGGTACAGCGCGTCGGTGCCGTCGCGCATCAGGAGCGTGAAGAGTCTCGGATCACCAAGCCAGCGCTGGGCATATTCAGGAAGCGACGCAATCCACGAATCCGTGGCATGCACATATCCGAAACCCAGGCGTTGAACCGCGCCCGGCTCCAGAAAACGCCGCACGTCCACGTACTCGGGACCATCGAATGGAAGAAGATTCAGATGACCGACAGGCCCCGAGGCATTCGGGCGTCCCGTAACCGCCGTAAGGTCATGCGGATACGGCGAAAACACGCGTGCGCCAAGCTCCGTCTGGTCTCGGACAAATTCCGCGACTCGGCCCGGAATCGACGGCGCAAGGATGTAGCGCCCCCACCACGGCGACGCAAACTCGTCGATGGCGGCATTTGAAAGCCGCACGCCGCTAGGCAGGGCGTTGGCAATGTTCCGCACGGCCGTCACACTGGTCGGCCAAACCACCAGGGCCACAAGGGCCCCGGCCCCGGCGTATCGCCACCGAGGCGAAAGCTCGTTCAGCTTGACACTGAGCGCGACAAGCAGCGCAAGAAGCGCGAAGTTACGAGCGTGACCGTCGAGACGGACTACATCTGCCGGATGCGCCGGATGCTGAAGCGTGACCGCAACAATCGCAAACACCCCGCAACCAACCGCAAGGGCTGCGACGAGCGGGTGTCTCCAGCCGGCGAGCAACGCCACAAGCATGACCGGCACGGCACCGAGGCTCAGCTGACCGACGTTGCCTGGGAGATCACTCATCGTCCCGAGCAACTCATGGGCGCTGGGATCCCGTCGCCAGCCAAACGCCAGCGCACTTCGCGGAGCGCCGACCAGAATGCCCGTGATTAGGCCTCCGCCAACGGCCAGCAGAATCACCGCCAGAACAGGTCCGACGGCAGCGAGGGTCACTCGTTCAAGCGTCAGAGATTCACGTCGCCGATCGCTCCAGAGGTGAGCCGCCTCCAGGAGCACCCAGATCCCAAGCACGGTCAGCGCAACTGTCTCTTCGACCATGCCGAGGAATCCGATCAAGATCGCCAGGGCAGCACGCGCGAGAAGTGTGCGCTCGCCGCCGGTGGTCAGGCGTTCCAATACGACCACTGCCAGCCCGTATCCCAGCAAGAACGGCGGCTTCCAGATATTTGGAGGCGAGGCCTCCGATGGCCATGTCCACTGTGGTTCAAGCGGTGGCCAGTAGATGCTGCCCATCGAAGCACGAACTCCGGCGGCGGGAAACCCGGTGGGGATGGCAAGTCGCAAGACGTCGGCGGGCGTGAACCAGATCAGTGTCCAGGCGCCTGCGGTTAGGAGCAGCGGAGCCACTACGATTGCACCCAGCCAGGATCCACGATTGCGCAAGAGCGTCACGACGATCAGGGCAAGTCCAGTCCATAGGTACGAACCCATCAACTCGGTTACGAACGCCAGATCCGGTCCGAACGGCGGTGCCAGAAGCCCAATCAGTAGATCCGCGCCAAAGTGGTAGGCGAGCGGCACGCCGGGATTCCAGGCCAACTCCGGCGGAAAGATTCCAGTGCGGATCGTCGCGGGCAGCGCCGTATGAATCGCATCGTCGGGAATGCCAAGCAATTGACGACTGGCCAGCGCAATCCAGAAGAGCGCCAGCGCCGCCACGACGAATCCCATGAGCGCTCTCTGCCGAACCACCAAGTGAGGTCTGCCGCGCCAGGCAAGCCCCACCCCAGCAGCAAGAACGATGACCCATCCGATGAGCCCGCCAGCCAGTCCATGCGCGAGATGCATCACAAGACTTACAACCATCCCCCAGAGCGCCGGCCCGATCACCAGCCCCTGCGCCAGGGCCATCCCATCGTCGGTCTGCCGCAGCGCCACCCGCGCCACCACGAATCCCACAGCCGCCAGCACCAGCAATTCCAATGAAAACAGCACAAGCCCCGGAAGCACCGTCGGATCCAACGTCATCGCGTCAGTCGAACTCCCAACGTCCCCTGGTAGGCCTCGAATGTCACCTCGCCCGATTCGGTGACCGTAATCGTCATCACCGGCACAAACGCCGCTTCGTACCAGTCGTGTCGCAGCCGAACGCCCAGGGTCCAGGTACCCGCACCCAGCGCGTCGCCGGACGACGCAACCTGGCTCACGAAACCGCTCTCACCGGTGACAACCAACCGCCGCTCGCGTGGATCGAATTCGTAGGTGTACGTCGCGGTCGCTTGCCTTGGGACCAGTTGGCCTCCGTACCACTGCACACCCGCGTGTCGGGCGTCGTCCTCAAACTCGTTGGGGAACGACCAGGGCGACGAGTCGACTGCGGTCACCAGCCAGTCCTGGCCCACCCAATGTGCTCCCGCCTCGTTTATGAACGTCACCGTAAAGCTCACACGGCCCGTCTCTGTTCGCACCGACGACACGTTCACTCGGAACGGCTCCCGCAGTGGAGGCATCATCACCGGCGCAACCGTTCCGGTCAGGTCGTACACCGCCAGTTCGTCATTCCACCAGATGGGCTGCCGGCGGTCGGGAGGAAACGCCGATGGTGCTACTCCTCGTAGTGGCAGCACCACTAAATCAGTTGCGCCTCCGTCAAGCGGATCGGGCCGAAAGTCCGACCGGTAGTGCATGCTGATATGCGTCTTCAATGTGCCGAAGAGGCGGGTGTGCGACAGCGCCGATGCGGCGCGAACCCAACTCAGGGGCTCACTTGAAGGCGCGAGATACACAGAGGTTGATGCTGGAATCGCCCTACGCAAGGCCTCATATGTGCCGGGCCCGCTAGGCAGTTCCAAGAACGACGGGCGAATGTGATACAGCGCATCGTCGCCACCTTGAACGAGCAGATCAAACAAGCCAGGGTCCCGCAATCGCGCTCGTGCGGAGTCCGGCAACTCCGCGACCCAACGGTTCGGCGCATGCACGTACGACACGCCAAGTCGCCCGACGGCCCCCGGGTCGAGTCCCTGTATCGCGTCCTGGTATTCGGGTCCCTCAAAGTAAAGATACTGGAGCGACCGGACCAGGCCCGAAGCATTGGGACGGCCCGTCGCGATCGAAAGGTCGTTCGGGAACGCCGACAGAATCCGAGCGTCCACCTCGGTGTGGTGGCGGATGTAGCTGGCCACCTCAGCCGACAGGGGATTCCCAATGACTGTTCGATTCAGATACGGATTGTGAAACTTCTCCGTCTCCACCTGCGCGTTGGCTAGCTGCGGCCGGCGCGTAAGCGACACACGCAGGTTCTGCACCGGTTCCGCAATCGTTGGCCACACCACCAGGAGAATGCCGGCCACGGCCGCCAGATAGCGCCAACGTGGGGCGAGGACCGAGAGGCGGTAGGCAGTCGCCGGCAAGAGCGCCAGCAAAGCAACGTTTCGCGCGTGACCGTCAAACCTCACGATGTCGTGCTGCCCATGCTCGTATTGCAAGACTGACAGTCCCACCAGCGACACGAAACTCCCCACAACCAGCGCCACCACAAAGCGGCTACGCCAATTCATGAGCACGGCCAGCCCCAGAACGGGAAGAGGCCCGAGACAGAGCATCCCCAGCCCGCCCGCGCGCGAATCCACGCCGACCAGGGGATTACGGCTGGCGATGTCTTCATTCCACCCCAACGACAGACCCGACCCCGCCGACGACGTTATAGCGCTGGTAATGACGCCGCCCCCGCCGGCAAGCAGCAGGGCGCCCAGCACAGGTCCGCCGGACGCCAGAAGCAACACTCGAACTCGCTCGGAAGAATCGCCGCCCGTGTCTCGCAGGTACCGCCACGCTTCCAGCGCACCCCACAGAACCAGTGTCAGCACCGCCAGCGTCTCGTCCACCAGTCCCTGGAAACCCAGCAGGGCGGCCAGCGTGAGCACTCGCGGCCACGTGTTGGATCCACGCTGGGCTGCCGTGCCAAGCACAATCACCGCCAGGGCGTATGCCAGTACGAACAGCGGCTTCCAGACGTTTGGCGGCGACGCGACGGATTCCACAAACGACCAGGGGAGCTCCACCGACGGCCAGTAGATATCTGTGAGCGCCAAACGGATCCCCGCCGACGGCAAACCTGTTGGAACTGGCAGTTGCACTATTCCCGGCGGCCTGTCGAGAACCAATGTCCAGATGCCATTGCTCAATAGCAGCGGCGTAAGGACCGTAGCCGCCAGCCAACCGCCCGCTGCACGCACCATGCTGCCAACCAGCAACGCCAGACTCGTCCAAATCCACGCACCCAAGACTTCCGTGGTAAGCGCCAGATCCGGTCCAGACGGCGGAGCTAACAGGCCGACTAATAGATCAAGTCCGTGGTGATAGCTAGCCGAAACCCACGGGTTCCATGCAAATGCCGGTGGCCAGCCACCAGCTCGAAACTGCGCGGCCAACGTCAAGTGATTGATGTCGTCCGGAATAGCCAACATCTGTCGCGCAGCAAGCACGACCCAGAAGATCGCCAGCCCTCCGGCGGCAAACGCGACCACGGTCCGCGGCGGCATTCGCAGCAAGCTCGGGCGCCTCCAGGCCAGACCCGCGGACAGCGCCAACATGAGAATCCACGTCACAACCGCCCCGGCGAACCCAGCCAGCGCGTGCAATACGAAACTCAGAGACAGGCCCCACAGCGCGGGACCAATCGCCATCCCCTGCGCTAGCGCCACCAAGTCGTCGGACTGGCGCAGCGCAACACGGGCCACCGCATAGCCAATAGCCGTCAGCGTCAGCAATTCCACCACGAGCAGAATGAGACCCGGGAGGACGGTCGGATCCAGCGTCACTCAATCGCCCCCGGCACTCGCGCGCCGCGGCCACAGACTCGCTGCAAGACGGCAACTCGGCCGTCAACCCCGACCGGCACCGCGCTCAGCCCAGGAACAGCCTGTACTCGCCGCCGCGAGGATTCTCCACCTCAGCCGGGTACAACAGATTCCGCGAGACACCAAGCGCCCGCGCCGCGATCGCTCGGTTGACCTCGGGCACCGGCTCCAGCGCATCCAGTTCAGTCAGCGTCAGGTACTCCGCCCGGTCAACTTCGTCGCCGGGTAACGGTTCGCCAGACTCCGGTCGCATCAGAAACACCACGTATGTGCTGTTGGTGTCGTCCCACCGGGTTCGAACGGCCAGGACACCTTGAACCGAGGCCTCAACGCCGGTTTCCTCGCGCACCTCGCGAACCGCGGCCGCGTCTAGCGTCTCATCTCGATCCACAAACCCACCCGGAATCTGCCAATTGCCGTGACCGTACCGGGAGGCGCGGCGCACAAACAGCACCCTGCGCCCATCCACCACAGCGCCCCCCACGCCAACGTTGTAGCCCTGGTTGTACTGCTCGAAATCTGTGGCCACATTGTCTCCCAAGGCGGAACCGGCGCACGTTGACCTCCCAATTATGAACCATAGGCGAACGCACAATCATTCGTCGCCCCTGCTTCGCCCGGCCAGCGCATGCCTTCAAGCGGCAAACCGGCCTACGGCAGCCGGCAGCGACCGCGCACGTTGTAGCCGTGCGCCTCCACTCCCTAAAATCGAACTGGCGCACGACGCCGCCCCAACCACTGGTCACCAAATCCATGCTCTTTGACTTTCAGACCCATACGTTCTTCAGCGACGGCGTTCTGTCGCCAATGGAACTGCTGCGCCGCTGCCATGTCTCCGGCTACACGGGCATGGCCATTACTGACCATGCCAGCCCGGCGAACGTGCAGAGCATCGTCGAGGCCGTGGCCCGCGACTGTCGAGAAGCAGAATCTGCCTGGGGCATGGTGGCCCTGGCCGGCGTGGAAATCACCCACGTACCGCCCGCCGCGATCGACCGGGTGGCGCGCATGGCAGCGGAAGCCGGGGCAGAGTTCATTGCCGTTCACGGCGAGACCATCGTCGAGCCAGTGGCTGCGGGCACTAACCGCGCGGCTCTGGAGTCGGAATACGTGCATGCGCTGGTGCATCCAGGCCTGCTCAGCCCCGAACTGGGCCATGTCGCTCGGCAAAACGGCAAGTTTGTCGAACTTTCGGCCCGTCGCGGCCATTCACTCACCAATGGCCACGTGGCAAACGTATGTCGGGAGGCGGGAGCAAAGCTCCTCGTGAATAGCGACGCGCACGAACCTGGTGACCTGCTCACCGAGGCGCTGTCCCGCCGGGTTGCGCGCGGCGCCGGTCTCGACGCCGATGAGACGGAGACCGCTCTGCTGGACAACCCGCTGGAACTCCTCGCGCGACTGGGTCGATCCATCGCGAAAGGCTCCTGAGCCCAATGGCGGACACCACGCTGCTGCGAGACGGCCAAAGGCCAGCGGCCGAACACGAGGAGGCTGGCGCCAGCCGGCAGTCCGGCGATTTCGACGACGGTCCCATCGAGGTTGACCTCCCCGTGCTCCCGCTGCGCGGCGAAACCCTGTTCCCAATCCCCGACACGGTGAACTCATTCGTGGTGGGTCGTGAGCAGTCCCTGGCTGCAATCGAACAGGCATTGAGCCTGGACCGCCGTGTTCTGGCCATCAGTCAGCACGATCCCGACGCCGAAACCGTGACCTTCAGCGACCTGCACGAGGTTGGGACCGAAGCCAAAATCGCGCGCGTGCTCAAGCTGCCCGATGGAAGTACCAGCGTGCTGGCCGAAGGCATCCGACGCGTGCGGGCCATTAGCCCGGTTGCCGAACACCCGTTCATCCGCGCGATCGGCTGGGTCGTGGAAGAACTGGACGAGGCCCCTGTGGAAGCCCAGGAGCTGATGCCACGCACGCTGGACTTGTTCCATCACGTCGTCGAACTCAACGAGGCGACGCCGGACGAGGCCTACATCCGGGCCATGAATGCCGAGGCGCCCGGCTTGCTGGCCGACATTGTCGCGGCCTCCTTGAACCTGGTGCCCGGCACCCAGCAGGAAGTGCTGGAAATTCGAGAAGTCTCCGAGCGGTTGCGACTGGTACACGCGGTTCTCGAAGAGGAAATCCGGGTCCTGGAACTCGAACGACAACTCCGCGACGACGTGCGCGAGGAAGTCGACAAGGACCAGCGCGAATTCATCCTGCGCGAACAGCTGCGAACCATCACCAAGGAGCTTGGCGAAACCAGCGCCCAGAACACTGAGATCGGTGAGTTCCGCGACAAGCTCGAGGCCGGCGCCTATCCGCCGGCCGTCATGGAACGCGGGCTCAAGGAAATCGATCGCCTCAATGCCATGCCGCCGGGGTCCCCCGAGGCCAGCATGGTTCGGAACTACCTGGAGTGGCTCACGGAACTCCCGTGGAAGAAGCGCACCCGCGACAACACCGACATCAAGCGAGCGGCGCGAATCCTGGACACCCACCACCACGGTCTGGATCGGGTGAAGGAGCGGCTACTCGAGTACATCGCGGTCCGTCGGCTGGCGCGGCAGTCGCGCAGCCCGATTCTGTGCTTCGTCGGTCCGCCCGGGGTGGGAAAGACCAGCCTGGGCCAGTCCATTGCTCAGGCGTTGTCACGCAAGTTCGTGCGCGTCTCGCTGGGCGGTGTCCGAGATGAAGCCGAAATCCGCGGACACCGCATGACCTACATCGGCTCCATGCCGGGCCGCATTCTGCAAATGATGCGCCAGGCGGGGACCGTGAATCCCGTGTTCATGATTGACGAACTGGACAAGCTGGGGGTCGACTTCCGTGGAGATCCCGCCGCCGCGCTCCTCGAAGTCCTCGATCCCGAGCAGAACGCGGCCTTCAGTGACCACTATCTCGAAATCCCCTACGACCTCAGTCGCGTCATCTTCATCGCCACGGCCAATACGTTGGAAGGCCTGCCGCCGGCCCTGATCGATCGAATGGAGGTCGTCGAGCTTCCCGGCTACGTGGAGGACGAGAAACTCGCCATAGCCGAGCAGTTCCTCGTTCCACGAGAACTGGAAGAACATGGGCTGGAAGCGGATGCCGTGCGCTTCACGCGCGGCGCGCTGACGCGGGTGATCCGCGAATACACTCGTGAGGCTGGCGTGCGCGGGCTCACGCGGTCTATCGCCGCCATGGCGCGCAAACGAGCCCTGGCACGGGCTGAGGGCCGCGACACCGATTGGAGTATTCGCGCTCGCGACGTGCCCAAAGTCCTGGGCCCTCCCCGCTTTCGCTTCGGCGCAACGGAAACCGAGGCCAGCGTCGGCGCCGCAATGGCCGTGTTCAGCACGTCAGGCGGCGGCGACCTGTCGCCCGTGGAAGTCTCCGTGGCGCCGGGAACCGGCCGAATCATCCTCACTGGGCTGCTCGGCAGCGTGATGCAGGAGTCCGCCCACGCGGCGCTTACCTACGCGCGGGCGCGGGCCGACCGGCTCGACAATGACCGGCGCGACTTCGCTGAATTGGACGTACACGTGCACGTTCCCTCAGGTGCCCTGCCGAAAGAGGGGCCGTCGGCGGGCTTGGCCGTCGTCGTGGCCCTCATCTCCGCCCTCAAGGGCGCCAAAGTTCGCCACGACCTCACCCTGACCGGCGAAATCACTTTGCAGGGCCGCGTGCTGCCCGTCGACTCCATCAAGCCGAAGGTGCTGGGCGCACACCGGGCTGGCGTGCGCCGGTTCGTGCTACCGCAAGGCAACCGCCAGGATCTGGCGGAGCTTCCCGCCCACGTCCGGGCCGACATCCAGTTCATTGAAGTCGCCACCGTCGAGGGCGCGCTGCAGCACGCGCTCATCGACCGCGCCTAGCCTGGCAACCGGCCGCCGCGAGTCCGCTTGTGCCGTTGTCCTCCCGCTATCCTGATGCCCAGGCGGCTCTCGCCGCGCCCTGCCAATCCCGGATTCGTTGATGTTCGGACCGTTCAATGCGCTCCTGGGTCTCTTTTCGCGCGACCTCGGGATTGACCTAGGCACCGCAAATACGCTCGTCTACGTCAAGGACCGCGGCATCATGCTGGCGGAGCCGTCGGTCGTTGCCACCGACACGCACACGTCGCGCGTTCTCGCCGTCGGCGCCGAGGCAAAGAAAATGGTTGGGCGCACGCCCACCAACATCGTCGCCAGCCGTCCCCTGCGGGACGGGGTGATCGCCGACTTCGACACGGTGCACGCCATGCTGTCCTACTTCATCGGGCAGGTGCACGGGGAACTGCCAATTGCCGCCCGACCACGCGTCATCGTTGGCGTGCCCTCCGGCGTGACCGAAGTCGAAAAACGTGCCGTGCACGAGGCCAGCCTGCAAGCCGGCGCCCGCGAGGTCTACTTGATCGAGGAGCCGATGGCGGCCGCCATTGGTGCCGGGCAGCCGATCCAGGAGGCCAGCGGGAGTATGATCGTGGACATCGGGGGCGGCACGACTGAAGTTGCTGTGATCTCATTGGGCGGCGTCGTCGTCAGCCACAGTATTCGGATCGCCGGCGACGAGGTCGACGAACAGATCGTGGATTACTGCCGCAACGCGCACAACCTCCTGATTGGGGAACGCACGGCGGAGGCCTGCAAAATTGCCATCGGGTCGGCCGCTCCGGGACTTCAGGAAGAAACCACCGTGGTGCGCGGACGCGATCTCCAAACTGGCCTGCCACGGCAAGTCGAATTGACCGAGGGCCAGATTCGCGAAGCAATCAGCGGTCCGGTCACCGAGATCGTTGAGAACATTAAGCTCGCGCTCGAAGCCACACCGCCTGAATTGCTGGCCGACGTGATGGAACACGGCATCGCCGTCGCGGGTGGCGGCGCACTGCTGCGCGGACTCGACAAGCGCATCGAGCAAGAAACCGATATTCCCGTCCACATCGCCAACAACCCGCTGGAGGCGGTGGTACGAGGAACCGGCGCGTGTCTGCACAACCTCGAAGCCTTTCGCGAGGTGTTCGTCGCGGAGAACGCCGCGCCCTACGTGTAGTCGTCACCGGGATGCGCGGCGGCCAGCGATCGGTCCTGCTGCTCCTAGTTCTGGTTGTCGCCGCCGTGGCGCTGGCCGTGCTGCGCAACACCCAGGCTGGGTCGGCAGCCCAGGGCGCGACGCTGGCCGTTGTTGCCCCGGTTCGCTCGGCGCTCAGCGGTGCGGCATCCGGGGCTGCTGCCGCGCTCGCCGACGCTCAGCGGTTCGACGACCTGCGAACCGAAAACGAATCCTTGCGCGCCGAAGTAGTCGAATTGCGTTCGGCTGCGGCCGGCATTCAGGCCACGCGCCGCGAGAACGAGGCCCTGCGTGCCGCGCTCGACTATCAGCGTGCGAACACCGAGTGGTCGCTGGTGACGGGACGGGTGGCCGGGCGCGACAGCGTTGACGCGCTGGACACGCTCGTCATTGATCGCGGGGCTGCCGACGGGGTGCGCGTCGGCATGGCGGTGGTCGCCAACGGCAGCCTTGCCGGCCGCGTGCTCGCGGTTACGACAACGTCGGCCGACGTGCTGCCGATCCAGAGCAGCCAAAGCGCGGTGAACGCGGTGGCCCAGGGTGAGGACGGCACGGCCGACGGCATTGTGGAGGGCGATGACAACGGCGGCCTGGTATTAACCCGAATCGAGCCTGATGCCCCGCTCGCCATCGGTGATCTCGTGGTCACATCCGGCCTCGGCGGCGGATTTCCCCGTGGCCTACCCATTGGCCGCGTCATAGCCGTCTTCACTACGCCGGAAAACGTCTTCCGCGAAGCTGCGCTTGAGCCGTTTGTTCGCTCCGAGCGCCTGGATGTGATCCAGGTCATTGTGGAGCGTGCGCCCGGGTCGCCATGAGTGTCGCCAGGACTCTTCAGCCGCGCCGAAGCCGGCGGCTTTGGATCGGATACATCGCATCCATCCTGCTCGTCTTCACGCTCGGCCTCTTGCAGACCTCGGTCTTTCCGTCATTTGCGATCGTCGGCATCCGTCCCGCGCTCGTGCTCATGTCCGCGATTACGTTGGCTACCATCAGCAACGATGCGCGCGCGCTGTACTGGGGCTTCGCCGGCGGTCTGCTGATCGATCTACTCTCCACCACGCCGCTGGGAGTCAATGCGCTGCTGTTTACGCTGCTCGTCTATATCGTTGGCGGACAAGGACGCCGTTTCGACCGGGTTAACCCGGTTTTTCCGGTGCTCGCCGGGGTCGCCGCCACGCTGCTCTACTACCCGGCCTTGATCCTAATGCTGCAGCTCTTGGAGTTCGACATAGACTGGGGCAGGCAAGTCTGGGATCGCTTGCCGCGCGCCGCGGCCGTAAACGCCGGGGCAAGCATGCTGCTCTATCCGGTGGTACGTCGGGTAGACCTGTGGACACACCCACAGAGCGGTGCGCGGTTTCTGGGACGCTCGGTCGGTGGCTAGCCCGGCTGACAACGGGAGGCTGGCTTGGAGGCACATGCTCGCCCGGCCGCCAGAACTGGCGCCGGGCAACCGCGTGTAAGGGGCACGCGACGCACCCTGCTCCTGGGCGGCGCCGCATTAGCCGGCAACACCGCGTTGGCCGCCCGTCTTTGGCAACTGCAGGTTGTCGAATCGGAGGCCTACCGTGAGCAAGCCGCACACAACCGCGCTCGTACCAGGCCCGTGCAACCGCTACGCGGCCTCATTTACGACCGGAATCGCGAGCCGCTCGTAGCCAACGCTCCAGTCTTCGGCGTCTGGCTTGCGCCGGCGGACCTTCCCCTTGAGCGCGAAGGCCCCGTATTGGCCAACCTGGCCGTGTTGACGGGCGAGCGTCTGGAGGATCTGCGATTCAAGCTCAGCCAGGCGCGGCTGGCGCCGGACACACCAGCCCGCTTAGCTCGCGCCGTGCCTCGTGAATCGGCCCTCACGATCGAGGAGCGCCGCCATGACCTGCCCGGAATCTCCGTGCGCACCAGTACCCGGCGCGAATATGCCCACGGCGACGTATTGGGCCACATTCTCGGATTCACGGGACCCATTCCCGCTGAAGAGGTGGAAGCCTATCGGCGCCAGGGCGTTCGCTTTGATGAAGATATCGGGCTCGCGGGCGTCGAACGCAGCCTCCAAGCTCGTCTACGGGGCCGGGACGGCGAACAGCGGCTGGAAACGGATGCCTTTGGCCGCGCGCTTCACGAACTCTCGTTTACGCCACCGCAGGTCGGCCAGCACGCGGTCCTGACCATTTCCGTCAACGAGCAGCAGGCGATTCGCGAAATCTTGGCCCGCCATCTCGCCCTGCGTGAGCGGGGCGCCGGCGCGGTGGTTGTGCTCCGCCCCAACACCGGCGATGTCGTCGCGATGGTGAGCCTGCCCGACTATGACAGCAACATTTTCACCCGCGGCGCTTCGTCTGAGAGCTTCGCCCTGCTGGTCAGCGATCCCCGTCGGCCCCTGATCAACCACACAATTTCCGGGCTCTACCCCCCGGGATCCACCTACAAAGTAATTGCGGCCAGCGGCGCGCTGGAAGCGGGGGTGGTCTTGCCGCAAAGCAAGATTCACTGCGACGGCCGCCTGATCTTGCCCGACGGCTGGGCCTTTGATGACTGGTTGCCCCAGGGGCATGGCCTCGTGGACCTGGAACGTGCCATCGCCGAGTCCTGCAACATCTACTTCTACAATGTGTCCGGCGGCAATCCGTACACCCAGCTGCAGGGCCTGGGCAACCGGCGTCTCGCCGAGTTCGAACGATCCTTCGGCTTCGGTCAGCGCACCGGCATTGACCTCCCGGGCGAAGCCTCCGGCCTTGTTCCAACCTCGGAGTGGAAGAACGAGAATCTGCAACAGCCATGGGTTACGGGCGACACCTATCACGCCGCCATCGGCCAGGGCCTGGTTCAGGTCACGCCCCTGCAGATCGCCGGCATGTACGCGGCAATCGGCAATGGCGGTCGCGTCATGCGTCCCCGCCTCATTGACCGGATGCTCGACCAGCACGGCAACGTGGCCGAACGGATCTCGCCGCAGGTTCGCGGACTTCTGCCTATTAGCGATACCAACCTGCGCCTATTGCAGGCCGGCCTCTATCGCGCGGTCAATGAGCCGCAGGGAACCGGCCCTCGGGCACGCTCGGCGCACACGGTCGTGGCCGGCAAGACGGGTACGGCCGAATACAGCGGTGCTCGTGATGCGCAAGGGCGTCTGCCCAGCCATGCCTGGTTCGCCGGCTACGCCCCGGCCGAGCAGCCCGAATACGCGTTTGCCGTCCTCGTTCGCGACGGAGGCGAAGGCTCCTTTGCCGCCGCCCCCATCGCGCGCGACATCGTCGACTATCTGATGACGGGCGACATGCCGCCGCTGCCGCAAGACCGCCCGGACTTCGTCTCACCGGATCGGCGGCTCTGATGTTTCTCCGCGTGAGGCGCATCGAGTGGGCGACCGTGATCTCAACCATCGCCTTGGTGGCGTTTGGCGTGCTCATGCTCAGCACTACAGCCGATCCCGACACCCGAGGGCTTGAAAACCAGGCCGTGCAGAAAGCCGTTTTGGGAGCTCTCGGCCTTGGCCTGGCCTTTGCCATGGCCCAGGTCGACTACCGGGGCTTGCACGGATTGGCCGCGCCCGTATATCTGCTCGGCGTGGTTGCGTTGGTGCTGGTGTTGCTGGTGGGCGACTTCGACCTCGGCGCCCGCCGCTGGTTTGAAATCGGTCCCATCGTCGTTCAGCCGTCCGAGTTCATGAAGTTGGCGGCCATCGTTGCCTTCGCGAAATTTCTGACCGACCGAAGCGATTCCACCCGAACCCTGCGCACCGTCATGGTCAGCCTGGGGATCATGCTGCTTCCCGCCGGATTGATCTTTCTGCAACCGGACCTGGGTACCGCGCTCATCTTTGGCGCCATTTGGATGGCCATGGTCTTCGTAGCTGGCGCCCGTTGGTGGCACCTGCTCACGCCCGTCGTCATCGCGCTGGCCGCCTTTCCGTTCGCCTGGTTTTTTGCCCAGGACTACATGCGGCAGCGCTTCGTGACGTTTCTGGATCCAGGCAGCGACCCGCTCGGAGCCGGCTACAACGTGTTGCAGGCCCGGATCTCCATCGGCTCCGGCGGCTGGTTCGGCCACGGCCTGGGACAGGGCTCGCAGTCCCAACTGGAGTTTCTGCGTGTCCGTGATACCGACTTCATCTTCGCCATGCTCGGCGAACAGCTTGGGCTGGCCGGAACCATCGGTCTGCTGGCCTTCTTCAGCCTGCTCATCGTCCAGGCGCTGGTCATCGGCCTGCGAGCCCGCGATATGTTCGGTCGCCTGCTGGCGATCGGTATTGCCGCCATGCTCTTCACGCAGTCGTTCGTCAATATCGGAATGAACGTCGGCCTCATGCCCGTAACCGGCATCACGCTGCCGCTGGTGAGCCTCGGTAAGAACTCGCTGCTGGTCACGCTCCTCTCGGTTGGCATCCTGCTCAGCATTCATTCGCACCGGGGAGCGGCGCCATTCCGGCAGCAATCGATGCATGTAGTTCGAGGATCGATTCCCGCGGCGGGCCCGCGCGGCGGCCTGGGTCGGTGACTCGCCGCGCACGCGTATCCGTCCCCGCGTCCTCCGGCAACCTGGGCGCGGGCTTCGACGTGTTCGGCCTTGCCATTGATGTGCGCGACGAGTACCAGTTCGAGCCAGCCACCCGCGACTCCATTGAGCCGGCGGGCAAGTTCCTCAAACACGTGCCCCGAGACTCTCGGCGCAATCTCGCCTTTCGCGCCTTCAGATCGCTGGCCCCGGCCGCGGCTGGCCCGTACCGGCTGCGCGCGGTTCGCGAGATTCCACCGCAAGGCGGCCTCGGCGGCTCGGCCAGCGCCATCGTTGGCGGTCTCGTCGCCGCCAATCACGCCTTCGGCCTTGGTCTGGACGACGACGAGCTCCTGCGCCGCGCGACCAGAATCGAAGGCCATCCCGACAACGTCGCCGCCGCGCTGTTGGGCGGCCTGGTGCTAACCGTCCAGACCGACGAAGCCTTGCATGCGGTGCGCGTCCCCTTCCCAAGCGACATCGGAATCGTCGTCGTCGTGCCCGGCTATCACGTTCCCACGGCGCGCGCGCGCGGTGCTGCCGACGAACGTCCCACGATCCGACGCGGTAGCCAATCTCGGTCGCGCCGCCATGCTGATCGCCGCGTTGCAGACCGGACGCTATGCCGAATTGCGCGTGGCGACGCAGGACTTCCTCCACCAGCCCTACCGGTCCGAGCTCAATCCCGCGCTCGAACCGGGCGTCCAGGCCGCCCTCGATGCCGGCGCCTACGGCGCCGCCCTCAGCGGTTCCGGGCCCACGCTCATCGCCTTCGCTCCCAAGGACCGCACCATGCGCGTCGCCGGCGCCATGGCGGACGTGGCAATTGATAGCTCGTCGGGCTGCGAGACCTACGTGGCCAACGCCGCCGAAACCGGCGCCTCCGTACTGCAGCCGCTGGCCTCAACATAAGTCGGCACGATTCGTATACTCAGGTGCGGCAAGGATGAGCCGCGTCCGCTGCGGGCGCGGGAGCTGGGAGGCACCATCCGCGTGGACGGCGCGCAGATCTGCGCAGGCACCGTCTCGTCCCCCTACCTCAGGTCAAACGCCCCTCGGACCGGCTGGCTCCCGGCCCGGCGTTGAACGTGGTGCTGATCTCTCCCGGTGCGGCCACTGACCACGAGACGATCGTGGTGCTCGACTTCGGCGCCCAGTACAGCCAACTCATCGCTCGCCGCGTGCGCGAGCTAGGCGTTCGCACCGTGCTCGCCCCTTGCGGCCAGCCCGACGCCCTCCGAGAACCCAACCTGCGCGGCGTCATCCTGTCCGGCGGACCGACCAGCGTGTATGACGTCGGCGCCCCCCAACTCCCGCCGGCCGTGCTGGAAGCCGGCGTGCCCGTCCTGGGCATCTGCTATGGCATGCAGCTGCTCGGACACAGCCTCGGCGGCTCGGTGAAACCGGCCTTCGACCGCGAGTATGGCCCGGCCCGCGCCCGCATCGTCGACAACACCCATCCCATGTTCAGTGGCGTTCCGGATGAAATCGACGTCTGGATGAGCCACGGCGACGTGGTGGCGGAGGTACCGCCCGGTCTCCGCCCCCTCGCCCGCACCCAATCCTCCGTGGCCGCCATGGGCAACGACAACGGCGTGGTGGCCGTCCAGTTCCACCCCGAGGTCCGTCACACCACCCACGGTCGTCGCCTGCTGTACAACTTCGCCGTCGACATGTGCGGTTGCCGCGGCGACTGGGTTCCCGCATCGATCATCGACGAGCGCGTCGCCCATATTCGCCGTCAGGTCGGCAACGGCCACGTCATCTGCGGCCTCAGCGGTGGCGTCGATAGCGCCGTCACCGCAGCCCTCGTCTCTCGTGCCGTCGGCGACCGGCTCACCGCCATCCTCATTGACACCGGCCTGCTGCGTGCCGATGAAGCAGCCGAAGTGGAATCGACCTTCGGCGAAGGCTTCGACCTGCAGCTCGTCATCGTCGACGCCGCTGACGAATTCCTCGGCGCCCTCCGCGGCGTCACCGACCCCGAAACCAAGCGCCAGGTCATCGGCGAACGCTTCGTCCGCGTCTTCGAACGCGAGGCCGCCCGCCTCGCCAATGCCGACTTTCTCGCCCAGGGCACCATCTACCCCGACGTCATCGAAAGCGGCGGCATCCATGGCTCCGCCGCCGTCATCAAGAGCCACCACAACGTCGGCGGCCTGCCCGACGACCTCGAGTTTGAACTCGTCGAACCCCTGCGTGACCTGTTCAAGGACGAAGTCCGAGCGCTGGGAACGCAGCTGGGCCTCCCCGACGACCTGGTCTGGCGCCAGCCCTTCCCGGGTCCCGGGCTGGCCGTCCGCATCGTCGGCGAGGTCACCGCGTCCAAGGTGGCCCTGCTCCAGCAGGCCGACGCCATCCTGCGAACTGAGATCGCCGAGGCCGGCCTCGAACGCCAGCTCTCCCAGTACTTCGCCGTCCTCCCCGGCGTTCAGACCGTCGGCGTCATGGGCGACGGCCGTTCCTACGGAGAGCTCGTCGCCTTACGTGCGGTCACCACCGACGACTTCATGACCGCCGACTGGGCCCGCATCCCCAACGACGTCCTGGCCCGCATCTCAGCCCGAATCGTCAACGAAGTCCCCAACGCAACCCGCGTCGTCTACGACGTGACCTCCAAGCCGCCAGGCACGATCGAATGGGAATGAAGATCCTCGTCGTCGGCAGCGGCGGCCGCGAGCACGCCCTCTGCTGGCGCGTTCGCGCCGATCGCCCCGATGCCGACCTCTACTGCGCCCCCGGCAACTCCGCCATAGCCGACATCGCTACCACCGTCCCTCTCGCCGCCGATCACATCCCAGGCCTCGTCGACTGGTCCGTGGCCAACCGCCCCGACCTCGTCATCGTCGGACCCGAAGACCCC
>WTFW01000066.1 GCA_011523785.1 Chloroflexota bacterium
GCCCCAGCCGTACCACCAGGTCGGTTGCGGCAATGGCCGGCAAGGTGGCCTGCGAGCTTCGCGAAGCGTCGAACGCGGGGCCGTCGACTTTGTTCGCCCCTACTGTGCCGGGATTTCGCGAGGCTCGAACTCGGGCCCGTGCTTGACGATGAGGCTGCGGGCGCGGAACGCGCCGCTGGGTTCGAGCTGGCCCTCGACGATGACTTCCTGGTAGCGGTCTTCGGCTGAATAGCCGAACAGGTCGGGCGGCGTGCCGCGGTATTCGACGGGCAGGCGCCCCGAGTCGTCCTGCAGGTCGAAGTTGATTACGTTGCCGTCGGCGGACGTCTGGATCGATCCGTCCGCGACGATGCCGTTGACTCGAATCAGGCGGTAGAACGCCTCAGAGTCCATGGCGCGCACCTCGCCGACGGTGTGGTAGTAGACCGTGGCGCCCTGGGTGCCGGTCCAGACCAGGAAGCCCACGGCGGCGGTGAGCGCGGCTGCTAGCAGGAGCAGCTTGGCCGGCAGCCGGGGGCGGGGTGACGTCGTGGTCGTGGCGTTCATGGTGTCCGGGTCCAGACTAGCCGACACTCCGGAAACTGAGCTCGGCCATTTCGTTCAGGACCAGCGACAGCAGGTAAATCGCGAGTCCCAGGCCAACGATTATGGCCGTGCGGCTTTGCCACCAGGGCTGGCGGTCGGACGTGGCAGCCTGGGGCTCCGATTGTCGGCGGCTGGGAACGGCCAGCCGAAACATGGCCAGGGCCAGCAGCGTCTTGCTCACCAGCACCGCGATGTAGGCGGCATCAATCGATTGCTCCGCGAGACGATTGAAGGTAAGCAGCACGCCGGTGACGACAAAGACGGCGAATCCGGTGCCCACCAGCCGTCCCACTGTTCGTCCCAGGGCGGCACTGGTAGCGCCCGGCAGCGGTGGCATGTTCGCCGCGGCGCGTGCGGCCAGCACCACGATTCCTCCGCCTACCCACAGCGCGGCCGCCAGTACGTGGATGTAGCGAAGTGCCACCAGCAGGACGATCGGGCTCTCGGCCATGGGACCGCTTCCGCTCAGGCGTCAGGCGGCGGCGACTCCTGAATCGACCGAATGTACGTGACGAGCGACCACCGCTCCTCGGCGGTGAGCAACGAACTGAATGACGGCATGCGGTTGACGCCGTTGGTGATCGTCCAGAACAGCGCGCCGTCCTGCTGGTCGGCTAGTTCGGCTCGGCGCAGCGACGGCGGCGCCTTTTCCTGGTACTGCTCGAACTGCCTGGCCACGAAACTGTCGCCGTCGGCGTTGGCCCCGTGGCACATGGCACAGTTGGTTGCGAAGACCGCGCGCGCGGCGTCGATCGTCTCTCCCGTGAACGGCATCGGGTTCTCTTTCGCGATCATGGCGACGAAGTCCGTCACGGGCAGTTCGCCGCCGATTGTCGGAATCGAGCCTTCCGGCGCGCCGGGGTGCGACGGCTCCTGTGTCCGGTAGGACTGCTGGTAGTGCATCTCCGGGAAGATGTCCAGCGGGTAGGCGCCCGTTTCGCAGCCGACGAACGTCAACGCCGCCACCAGCCCTACGGCGAGGGCGGCGACGTTGCGGGACCGGACGCGGGGCAGCGTCACGTGGTTCCCGGGGCGTGCATCAGGCTGCCCTCCTTGGAGAGCAGGTCGATGGGTGAGGCTTCTTCAAGCGCGATCTGGGCGTCGGGCAATCGGCGCTCGCGGGCCATGACGGAGATGCCAATGTAGCCCTCGGAGATCCGGTCGTCGTACAGGCCGACGCCGTCGGGCAGGCGTGACTCAAAGAGCACGCCGAGGACGGTGAAGAGCACGGCGCCCAACAGGGTGCCCTCGTACAGGATCTGGATTATGGCCGGAACGGCCACGATCGGCTTGCCGCCGGTGATGATCGGCAGGGAAACCTGCGCACCGACGATCCAGGCGATGCCGACGGCCATGCCGCAGGCTGCGCCGGCGAAGGGGAAGGCAAAAAGCCGGTGCTTGGTGTGCCCCTCGCCGAAGGCGCCCTCGGGATAGGGCGTGCTGCTGAGGATTTCAATGTCGTTGTCGTCGAATCCCGCGCTTTGCAGGCGCTCGACGGCGTCGGCGGCCTGGTCCGGCTCCTCGTACAGGGCCAGCAGTTCGCGTTTGGCTTGGGACTGCATTGCCATAGACCTCACTCCCGCATGGCGGCCGGCACGTTGGCGCGACCGACTCGAATGCGGTCGGCCAGGATCTGGCCTTCCTTGATATCCGCGGCCGGCATGATCGGCAGCAGTTTCGAGAACGTCAGGAACCCGAGAATCACCAGGGCAAAGGATGCGGCTACCAGGATGAACTCGGATAACGAGGGGGCGTAGTCGCCGTACGTGAATGTGAGGCCGCTCTTCCGCTCCAGCGCGGGCACCACCACCATGTAGCGCTCCAGCCACATGCCGACGTTGACCAGGATCGTGGTCACGAACATCCAGAAGAAGTTGCGGCGGATGGCGCGGAACATCCACATCGGCACCGGGATGATGTAGGCGCAGATGATGAAGGTGATTGCGATTATGACCCAGGGCGGTTCGACTAGTCGCCGCTGCCAGGTGTCGACCTCGGCGGGCTCAGTCCCGTAGAGGCCGAAGAAGAAGTCCAGCAGGAAGAAGAACAGCCAGACGGTGGCGACCACGATCAGCAGGCGGGCCAGCGAGTCAATGTGGTCGCGAGTGATGAAGCGCTTCAGCCCAAAGGCGTAGCGCATCACGATCATCACCGTCACAACGGCCGACACGCCGGAGTGCACGGCCCCGATGACGAAGTATGGGGCAAAGATGGTGTTGTGCCAGCCGGGGACCGACGTGACGGCGAAGTCCCAGGACACGATGGAGTGCACCGAGACGAAGATCGGCAGGATGATGGCGGAAAGCAGCAGGCCGGCCACGGTCTGGATCCGCCACTGGCGGGTGGTGCCCCGGAAGCCCATGGCCAGCACGCCGTAAATCGCGCGGCTGACCGGGTTGGGGGCGCGGTCGCGCGCCAGCGCCAGGTCGGGCAGCAGCGCCACGTAGACGAAGAGAATCGTTGACGTCAGGTAGGTGAAGATCGCGGACGGGTCCCAGACCAGCGGCGACCGCGGGTTGGGCCAGGCGCCGCGGTTCCAGTCGTACGGGAACGTCCAGTACATCGTGCGCCAGGGGCGGCCGGAGTGGATCAGCGGGAACTGCACGGCCGTCAGCAGCGAGAAGATCGTGAGCACCTCGGCGGCGCGGGTGACGGGCCTTCGCCATTCGGCCTGGGTCAGCCGCAGGATGGCCGAGACCATGATTCCGGCGTGGCTGACCCCGATCCAGAACACGAAGTTGACGATCAGGAAGCCCCAGTAGACCGGGTGCGAGTAGCCCAGGAACTGGAGGCCGAACATCAACATCAGGATGACGACCACGAAGGCCGCCACCAGCAGGCCGTTGAGTGCTCCGCCGACAGCGAAGAACCAGGCCGGCCAGGCGAAGACGAAGTCCAGCAGCTCGCGGTTCGAGGTCTTGGTGTCGGCGACGACCGGTTCTTGCATTAGTCCGGCTTTCCGATCACGAGCACGTGGGCCTTCATGTATGTGCGCTCTTTACGAAGCATCGAGCCCTGGCGCATCTCCCAGCCATTCAGCACCGGGATGCGGGAGGCGGCATAGACGAATACGGCAAACATCAGTCCGATGAAGCCGATGATGAAGAGCACGTCCAGTGCGTTGGGCCAATACGGCGCGGGCAACTCGTGCATGGCGTGTCCGAACGGCGACGGGTTGGCCATGGGCGCAACGAAGAAACGGATGCGGTCAAACAGGAGGCCCACCACGATGAGCGCCGAAACCCCCGCAATCAGCGAAAGCGACTGGCGGACGCGGTTGAAGATGAGCAAGCCCAAGGGCAGCGCAAACATCAGCACGGCCGTCAGCACGAACGGCAGTTTGTAGGTGATGGCCACGGTGACCTGCATCGCGGCCACCTCGCTGGGGAGCCGGGCATACCAGATCAGCAGGAAGTCGGACCAGAAGAAGTAGAACCACATCAGCGTGGCGGCCACCAGGATCTTGCCAAGCGCCGCCGCTTGCTCATCGCCGATAAAGCGTCCGGCTTCGGGTGAAAACCGGCGCATCAACGCCGCCGTCAGCAGCGTGATGGCGATGCCGGCCTGAATGCCGGTCACGGCGCTGTACACGGGAAAGATGCCCGACCGCCAGCCTGGCAACAGACTCTGGCCCAGATCGGTGGTCAGCAGCATGTGCACGAAGGCGTAGCCCATCAGGTAGAAGGCTCCGAGCGCCAGGTTGGCGGCGCGCAGGACCTTCCACTGGCGCGCCGTTCCCGACCAATTCAGGAAGAGCAGTCGCTGCCAGCGGCTCATGGCCCGTACGCGGCTCGGCGGTCCGGCAAGATCCGGCACCGCCGAAAACCACAGTAGCGCCATCCCGGTCAGCAGCAGGATCGCCAGCGCCAGGGCGTCGGTCAGAAATGGAGCGCCGGCGCTGAATCCGAACCAGAGATTTGAGCGCCCTTCCAGCGGCGGGAGCGAGGCCATGATCGGAATCAGCAACACGAAGCTGAGCAGCGACGGCACGGCGTACAGCGCTGCGACGCGGCGCAGGGGGAGGGCCCAGTACCCCTTGGCCATTCGCGAGGCATAGGCGATCAGCGGCGCGGCGGTGGCGGTCGAGAGGATGAACATCAACACGACCGTCGGGTAGGCCCATTCGGCGCGGTCGCCCCAGGCGGTGATCAGCTTGACCACGTACATCACGATGCCCAACGCGCCCAACGCCGCCAGCAACGCGATCCCCGCCTGGTTGAGCGAGATTTTCAGCGCCTGCGGCCGGTAGGGCGGGCGCAGGGACAGCTTCAGGCCGGCGGCTTCGGGAGCAATCATGCGTGCGCCTCGGCGTGCGCGTCTTCGTGAATCTCGGCGTGCGGGTCAACCTTCTTCAGGTAGATGACGCCCGGGTCGGTCCCGAAGTGTTCGAGCAGCGTGAAGCTGCGGCCGGCTTCGGCTTCCGCCAGCTTGGCGGGATAGCTCGCGGGGTTGTTGAGGTCGGCAAACACCAGCGCGCTGGTCGGGCACGACTGGGCACAGGCGGGCTGGACCTCGTCCAGGCCAACGTCGCGTCCCTCAGTCTTGGCCGTGACCTGGACGCGGTTGATCCGCTGCACGCAGAAGGTGCACTTTTCGATGATGCCCTTCGTCCGGACCGTCACGTCCGGATTGAGCTGGTTGTTCATCGGTTCCGGCCACTCGGGATTCCAGAAGTTGAAGTAGCGCACCGAGTAGGGGCAGCCGTTGGCGCAGAAGCGCGTGCCGATGCAGCGGTTGTACACCTGGACGTTCAATCCCTCGCGGTTGTGGTAGGTGGCCCAGACCGGGCAGACCGTCTCGCACGGCGCGTTGCCGCAGTGCTGGCAGAGCACCGGGATAAAGCGCGCTTTGGCGTTCGGGAACTCGCCTTCCCAGTAGCGCTCGATGCGGATCCAGGTCTTGGCCCGGCGTTCCAGCACCCGCTGTTCTTCGTTGAGGGCGATGTTGTTCTCGGCCTGGCAGGCCACCACGCAGGCCTGGCAACCGGTGCAGCGGTCCAGGTCCACCACCATGCCCCAGCGCACGCCCTCGGAGTGAGGGACTTCGGCATCCGTGGGGATGGTTCGGCCCATCTCGGAGACGGCGCTTGCGCGGGCGGCGGCTTCGTTGGCTGAGCTACTCATTTGTGATGGTCACCGTTGCCATTCGTGACTTGCACGATTACTTCCTCGACGTCGTTGCGGGCATTCGGCAAGACCTCGATGGTCGGGAGTTGCCTATAGTCGCCCGTCGGCCGCACGCGGGCGCGGGTAGCCGCCCAGGCAAGGCCGCCGGCACCGGCCACCGTCAGCGGCGCCAGGCTGGCCAGCACATTCGAGCCGCGTTCCTCGCGCCAGCGGCCCCCGAAGTCATGGCCCTGGCCGATCGGCACGCCCAGCACGCCCGGCGCGGCGGCCGGCGAGATATACACCCCCGCCTCGAAGTCGCCGTGCGCGGTTTCTATTCGCACGATGTCTCCGCGGGAAACGTTCAGGGCCGCCGCCGTGGACGGGTTCATTTCAACCCAGGTGGTCCAGGTCGCGGTAGAAATCGGATCGGGCGTGGCCTGCAGCCAGGGGTTGGCCGTCTCGTCGCCCCCGCCCAGCGCCACGCCCTCGAATGGAATCAGGTGCAACGGGTACTCGATCCCGTTATCGCTAAAGGCCGGCTCGGCCAACAGGTTGATGTGCCAGTTCAGCGTGCTGCTGAACTCGGGCGCCCAGTCGTCATTCCAGCCGCCGCCGTTCTTCAGCAACTCCACCCAGCGCTCCTCGAAATCGCCGCCCCTGAAGACTTCGGCGGCGTTGGCTCGGACCGCGTCGCGCATGGTGTCCCAGGGCGGCGCGAGGTTCGGCCGCAGGTGGTGCCACAGGGTCAGCAAGATGTCGCCGAAACTCCGTCCCGAGATTGACGGGTTAACCACCGGTTGCTGCAGACCCACCACGTGCTGTCCTGGCGCCGGATCGGGCACGTAATCGCCCCACTCCTCGAACGCGTGCGTGGACGGCAGCACCAGGTCGGCGTGACCCAGCGTCTCGCTCATGATCGTGCCGATGCCGACGACAAACGGAATCTTGCCCAGCGCGTCGGCGAAGCGCGTAGCTTCGGGCATGCCGTACACCGGATCGGCCTCAAAGACAATTGCCACATCCGGGGGATCACCCTCAAGCCAGGTATTGCCGCGGCCTGCCAGGTCGGCGAAGGAGGTGGGTTCGGTCGGCGGTGTCACGGTGCTGCGCAGATCGGGGTTCGGCAGCAGGCCGCCCGGTTGCCCCAGGCTGCCCACCATGTGATTCAGGACCATGGCGGCCAGGCCGTTGTCCAGCCCATTGGTGCTGGCCAGGGCCGGTCCGCCGGCGATGGCAAAGCCAGGCTGATGGCTGGCGAACTCGCGGGCGATTTCCTGGATTCGCTCGACCGGCACGCCGGTTCGCGCGCTGACGCGGTCGGGCGCATAGGCGTTGAGCGCGTCCAAACCGCCAATATCGCTCACGACGCCGAACCAGTTGTCGGGCGGCGCCAGGCCTTCGGCGGCGATGACCTGGGCGATCGACAGTGCCAGCACGCCTTCCTGCCCAGGGTGCACGTACACCCACGAATCGGCGTTGGCGCCGGTCAGCGACATGCGCGGTTCGACCTGGATCAGGCGTCCGCGTTCGCCGTGCCCCTGGCGGAATTCGCCGTAGCCGACGCCGTACTGGGTGGGCGAAAGCCAGGTCGACAAGAAATCGGCGCCAAACGACAGAATCGAATGTGCGTTGGCGATGTCGAGGTACGGCAGCCGCCGGGCGCCCAGCCCGTCCTGCACGGTCTTGCGCCAGACCGTGGACTCCAGGGTTTCGTACACCAGGTGCTCACCGCCAAAAGCCGTCGCAAAGTCGCGGGCAATGCGCGCCCGCGTCCCGCTGATCGGCCCGGTGATTACCGCGACGCTGCGCGCCGCCGCCATCCGTTCGGTGAGCAGATCGAGCCCGGCCGGCCATTCCAGGTCCTCGAACTCGTTCGCGCCGCGTAGACCGCGACGGCGCTTGGGAACCGTCAGGCGGTCCGGGTGGTACAGCGACTGCACGCCGGCCTGGCTACGAACGTTCAGCTTGCCCTGGTTGACCGGGAAGGCCGGGTTGCCCTCGACCTTCTTCGCGCGTCCGTCGATCGTGCGTACCACCACGCTGTTTCCGCAGTCGGAATGCGCGCACGTCGTGGCAAACCACAGTTCCTGGCCCGGCAGTGACAGTTCCGGTTGCAGCACGAAGCTCTGGACCTGCGATTCACGTTCGGGCGCGGCGCAGGCCACGATCGTGGCGCCGCCCGCCAGCGCGGCAGAACCGATGAGGAAGCGCCGTCGCGCAATGCCGCTCATGTCGTCCGACCGCCTCACTTGTGACATGTCGCGCAATCCAGCGAGGCGGAGTTTTCGCGGTGACAACCCTGACAATCGCCCATGGCGAGGGAGCGTACCTGCTTGACCTCTTCCATCGAGGCCACGTCGCCGTGACACGTCTCGCAGGCGACCCCGGCCTGGATGTGGGGCGCGTGGACGAAGCGCACGTGGTCAGGCACCCGGTGCACGCGCGCCCAGTTGACCGGTGTCTTCGTGTCCCAGTGCGCCTGCAGCAATTGAATCTGCGGGCTGTCGGTCTTCACCACCGAGTGGCAGAACATGCACTGCTCGACCGACGGCACCGTCGCCGCGGCTTGCGTGCCCACGCCCCGGTGGCAGAACTCGCAGGGAATGGCCGCGTCGCCGGCGTGAACCGAGTGATCGAATGCAATCGGCTGCTCGGGCGCGGGGGTGGCGGTTCCGCCTGCGGCCATCAGGTACAGGAGGATGGCCAATACGCCCGCGCCGCCCACCAGCGGGGGCGCCGTGGCGCCACCGACAATGAGCGCCTGCTTGAGCGTGACGCGCGGTAGAAGGGCGGCCAGGTGTTGCATTGGGTTAGATCGCCAGCCGCGGGTAAATCTCGGGCAGGATGTCGAGCGCCAGCAGCGTGCCCTTGATCCCGAGCACGACGACCGCCGTGCAGCCCATCGCAACTATCAGATAGAGCGGGGCGCGCATGCGCCGGGCCACGGCCGCCGGCAAATCGCCGGTGTCCATCAGCGACGGGATCATGGCGTGCGCCAGCATGTAGGTGAGGCCGGTGACGATCATCGCCGCGGCGAAGAACCAGAGGTGCGCCACCAGTTCAGAGAGCCTGACCCAGTCAGCCTCCGAGAGTTCGCTCAGTTGCACCCGTGCGTCTCCGTCAGCAACCGGCGCGACACGTTCGGCGGCGCATGGTATCCGACCCGTGCGCCTGATGCGCGGGTGGCGCGTCGTCTATTGGCCCGACCTACAGATTGAGGGCAGGGCGGCATCAGGCGAATTTCGTCTCCGGGCCGGGTGACAACGTGAAATGTTTCACAAATCACCCCGAACCGCAAGAAATACCGACGCCAGGCCCCCCGCGAAAGCGCCTCAGGCGCGGCCACGGCGGTGCTGTCACAATACGGTCGCGACACGCGATGTCTGGACGTACGGACCCACGCTCTGATCTGCTCTCGCTCTAACCCGGTCAGAAAGGACTGAAACCGCAATGAAGATGTACATCGCCGGCGCCTGGACGAACGGGCAGTCGAGCATGGACGTGCTCAATCCCTACGACGGCTCCGTCGTGGACACGGTGCCGCGAGGTACGGCGGCGGACGTTGACCGCGCCCTGGACAGCGCGGTCCGCGGCGCGCGCGCGATGGCCGAACTGACCGGCTTCGAACGTTACGAACTGCTGCACCGCACGGCCGATCTCATCGTGGCCAACACCGAAAGCCTGGCGACCTGCCTCACCCGCGAAGAGGGCAAGATCATTTCCGAGGCTCGCATCGAGGTTGAGCGGGCCGCGGAGATCGTCTATCTCTCGGCCGAAGAGGCGAAGCGGCTGGACGGCGAGGTGATTCCGCTCGAAGGCGGCCCGGGCGTCAAGGGCAAGTTCGGCTTCACGATGCGCGTGCCCTGCGGCGTGGTTGCCGCCGTGACGCCGTTCAACTTCCCGCTGCACCTGGTCTGCCACAAGGTCGGTCCCGCGCTGGCCGGCGGCAACGCCGTGGTGGTGAAGCCGGCCAGCGACACGCCGCTAATGGCGCTGCGCCTGGTCGAGTTGCTGCTTGAGGCCGGGGTGCCGGCGGAAGCCGTGCACTGCGTTACCGGCTCGGGCGCCGAAATCGGCGACGCCCTGGTGTCCGATCCGCGCGTCCGCAAGATCAGCTTCACCGGCAGCCGCGACATCGGCGAACGCATCTGCAAGCAGGCCGGGATCAAGAAGGTCACGATGGAACTTGGTTCCAACGCGCCGGTGATCGTGATGCCGGACGCGGACATGGACAAGGTCCGCACGGTTATCCCGCAGACGGCCTTCGCCAATGCCGGCCAGGTCTGCATTTCCACGCAGCGCGTGATCGCGCCGGCGCCGGTCTACGACGAACTCGTCGAGACCCTGGTTCCCGCCGTCGCGGCCCTTTCGGCCGGCGACCCGCTCGATCCCGCCACGTCCGTGGGTCCGATGATCCGCGAGTCGGACGCGGCCCGCGTTGGCGACTGGATCGATGAAGCGGTGGGCCAGGGGGCCGAACTGCTGGTTGGCGGTGGGCGCTCGGGCCAGCTGTTCGAGCCGACCCTGCTGGCCGGTGTCAACCCCGAGATGCGCGTTTCCTGCGAGGAGTTGTTTGGCCCGGCCATGGGCGTGACCCGCGTGGACGACGTGGACCAGGCGATCGAGCTGGCCAACGACTCGATCTACGGGCTCAGCGCGGCGATCTTCACCCAGGACATTGACACGGCGATGCGCTTCGCCCGCAGCGTGGATTCAGGCAACATCCACATCAACTGGGGCAGCCAGTGGCGCACCGACCTGATGCCCTACGGTGGCCTGAAGGACAGCGGCATGGGCAAGGAAGGCCCCAAGTACGCGGTCGAGGAGATGACCGAGTACAAGTTGGTGGTTATTCACGACTGAATCACGCCGCGCACCCTCAGCCGGCTGATCGCCACAAGGGACGCGACACCGGCCGCCGCGCCCGCCCAGAACAAAAGGGCGGGCGCGGCGTCGCCGGCGGCAATGGCCAGCAGCGCCGCCAGCGCCACCCCAATCGAATAGGCGGTGGAGTCGATGGCCATGGCCTGGCCCAGGCGACCGTGCGGCGTGACGTCCGCCGCCAGCGCCACGATCAGCCCCTGGAACACGCTCTGCGTAAACGCGTAGGGCACCCAGAGCGCCAGCAGCGCGCCAAACGCGTCGATTTGTCCGTAGACCGCCGTGTTGACCGCCCCAACGGCCAGCGCAACGGCCAGGGCTCCACGTCGCCCCCAGCGGTCTGAGAGCGCCCCCACCGCCACCTGCGCGCTGGCGCCGCCGACGGCTGACAGAAACACCAGCCATCCCACGGCCGTCAGATCGCCGCCCGCGTCCACCAGCTTCGGCCCGGCCAGGATGATGAAGGCGCCATAAGTCACGGTGGTGCAGGCGCGGATGAAGGCCAGGATCCGGATCGCCGGTACCCGCGTCAGTTGCAGCAGCTCGCGAATCCTGACCTCGCCGGCGCGCGGCGCCACCGGCACGGCCGGCAGCAGCGTGAGCGCCGCCAGCGCCGCCGCGCCGACAATCAGTGCGGCGACCAGCGCAAAGACTCGAAACCCGAAGGCGTTGGCCAGTACGCCCAGCGCCAGCCCGCCGACGCCGGGCGCCACCCCGACCGTGAAACTGACCAGTGACGACGCCAGTCCCCGCCGGGCCGCCGGCGCCACTTGCATGGCGTAGGTCTGGGAGGCCGACCAATGCAACCCCAGCGCCAGGCCGCCGAACGGGGCGGCCACGATGAACAGCCCCAGGTCCGGCGTGACGATCATCACGGCCACCAGCACGGCCAGCCCCGCAAGCCCCAGGGCATA
Source organism: Chloroflexota bacterium (assembly GCA_011523785.1). Classification (GTDB taxonomy): domain Bacteria; phylum Chloroflexota; class UBA11872; order UBA11872; family UBA11872; genus UBA11872. The sequence goes on from WTFW01000066.1 coordinate 11,489, forward strand.
CGTCCGCTGGCTGCCGAACCGGGCAATGGGAACCGAGGCAAAGATGCCCAGCACGGCTCGCGCCCCGTGCATGGCGACCAGCAGCACGCCGGCGCCGGCTACGCCCCGTCCCAGGTCGTCGCGCACGAACAACGACAGGAAATTGACGACCGGCAGCCAGCCGGCCACGCCCAGGCCCATGATTGCGATCAGCGTGACGAAGCGGCGCGATCCCAGGCGCGCCGCGGGATCAGCCGCCTGGCTGGTTACCGCGCTTCTCAAATCCGGTCTCCGTCTCTGTCGCCGCCGTCACTCCGGCGCCGACCGCGCTGAGCGCGCGAACCGTAGCAGCCCCTGCGGTCAAGCGCCCGATACAGCCGCTTCCGGACGGCGGACTGCGACGGTAGCGGAACGCACGTTGACGGTCCGCCGGCGGCCGTCGCCCGCCTAGAATCCAGGCAGAGCGTCGTGACGCCGCGGGAGTAACGCGCTGGAGGCACTGGGCCGGTTCACGGTGCGGTGGCGCTGGCCGATCATTGCGGCCTGGCTCCTCGCCGCGTCCCTTTCGCTGGTGGCGCTGCCGCAAGTCGGCTCGATCCTGCGGGCCGGCGGATTCTCCGCTGACGGCATCGAGGCCGAGGAAGCGTTCGAGCGGTATGAGCAGGACTTTGGGGCCGTCGGCTCGCCTATTCAGATTGCCTTTCACCACGATGAGTGGCTGGTCACGGACGACGTCTTCGCGGCGGAGGCGGCTCGAGTCCTGGCCCCATTGGCGGCCTTGCCGGACGTCATGCGGGTCTCGACCTACCAGGAGAATCCAACCCAGATCGCGCCGGGTGGCCACACGGCCTACGCCACGCTGTTCTTCGACCTGCACCCCGACGTGGCCCACCGCATCGTGCCCGAGCTTCGAGCTCGGCTAGTTGCGACCGACCTCGACGTGCACATCGCCGGTTCCCCCGTCTACTACTCCGACATCCAGACCCTGAGCGAGTCCGATCTGCAGCGAGCCGAGACCGTGGGTCTGCCGTTCGCGCTGATCGTGCTGGTGCTGGTCTTCGGGTCGGTGGTCGCGGCTGGTATTCCGGTGCTGGCGGGTGGCGCGAGCGTCGTAGTCGGCCTGGCGCTGCTCTGGCTGTTCGGCCAGCAGGTCGGCTTCTCGATCTTCGCCCTGAACGTGGTGACGCTGGTGGGCCTGGGGCTCGGGGCCGACTACTCACTCATCCTGGTCAGCCGCTTCCGCGAGGAGTTGGCGGCAGGGCGAACGGTCGAGGATGCGGTGCCTCGCACGGTCGCCACCGCCGGCAAGGCCGTGGTGTTCTCGGGCGCGGCGGTCCTGACGGGGCTGGCGTCGCTGATGGTCTTTGAATTCATGATGCTGCGCTCGATTGGCGCGGGGGGCGCCCTCGTAGTGCTCATTGCGGTCTCGGCTGCCACGACGTTCGTGCCGGCCCTGCTGGCCGTGCTGGGTCCGCGCGTCAACCGGTGGCGGGTGTGGCGGCCGTCGGTCGGACCGAGCAACGGGTGGGCGCGGCTGGCGCGTGCGGTCATGCGGCGGCCGTTGCCGATCTTCCTCAGCGTCTCTTTGTTCCTCGTGGTGCTGGGTCTTCCGTTCCTGCATGTCCGCCTCAACGCCCCCGACGCCAGGGTGCTCACGCCGGACTCGCCGTCGCGCGTGGCCTACGAGTTTCTGAGGGACGAATTCGGCGAAGGCCACCAGACGCCGCTGTTTCTTGTGGCGCGCTTTCCGGAGGGCGCGCTGGCCCCCGACGCCGTAGCCGCGCAGCACGCGCTCACCCGCGCGCTTGAAGCCGATCCGCGCGTCGCCAGGGTGGGCGGCATCACCGCCCTCGACCCGCGAATCACGCTCGAGCAATACCAGCTGCTCTATCGCTACGCACCCGGCATTGGAGACCCCTGGGCCAGGGCGCTGGCCGAGACGTTCACGCGCGAGAACGCCGCCTTCATGCTGGTTGAGCCCAGCGTGCCGTCAACCTCGCCGGAAGCCGAAGGCCTGGTCGAGGCCATTCGGGCCTACCGCGACGCCAACGGCCTTGATCTGCTGGTCGGCGGCGGCGCGGCTGGGCTGAAGGACTTTGTCGACCGGCTCTACACCGACTTTCCCAAGGCCGTGCTGCTGATCCTGGTGATCACCTACGTGGTGCTGGCCGTGCTTTTCCGGTCGGTCGTGCTGCCGCTGAAGGCCGTGCTGCTGAACGTGCTGAGCCTGCTGGCCAGCTTTGGCGCGCTGGTGCTGGTGTTCCAGGACGGCTGGCTCTCGAACGTGCTGCGCTTCGAACCGCTCGGCTATATCGACTCCCTGCTGCCGGTCGTCCTGTTCGCCATGCTCTTCGGTCTGAGCATGGACTACGAGGTATTTCTGCTCTCTCGCGTCAAGGAAGCGCACGACGAAGGCCGTTCCAATACCGAGAGCGTGGCCATCGGCATGGAACGCAGCGGCCGCGTGGTCACCAGCGCGGCGTTGGTGGTGATTGCCGTGTGCCTGGCGTTTGTGACCGCGGACATCGTGCTCATCAAGGCGCTGGGACTCGGTGCGGCCATTGCGGTCTTCGTGGACGCCGCCATCGTGCGTGCGCTGCTGGTGCCGGCCACGATGCACCTGCTGGGGCGCTGGAACTGGTGGGCGCCCTCGCTACGACGGCCACGGCTGCGGAGCGCCGCGTGATTCGGCGCGCGCTGTGCCTGGCCCTGGCCGCGCTGCTGCTGGCGGCCTGCGGCGAAGTCGCGCCACCGCTGCCCGAGCCGCGGCCGCATCGATTTGACGTCGCAGACCTGCCACCCATCGACCTGCCCCGCGACGATGGACCCCACGCCAACCTGACGGAATGGTGGTACGTCAGCGGCCATCTGCAGACGGCCGAAGGCGACCCCTTTGGCTTTGAGTTCGCACTGTTCCAGTCAATTCGCCAGGGCGCCCCGCCCGGCTACGCCGCTCATTTCGCGGTCACCGACGTCGGGCGCCAACAGTTCCACTACGGCGAGCGCACCGAGGTGGCCGACCTGTTCGCAGCACGGCCAGAACAGCCAGCCGTCCTTGACCTCTCCGTTGACGGCTGGACCCTGCGAACGGTGCCGGGCGGCTTTTCCATCTCCGCCGGTCTCGATACCGTGGCTCTCCAGGTGGAGCTCATCCCGACAAAGCCGGCCGCCATCCACAACGAGACGGGCATCCTGGATTTCTCGCCGTTCGGCTGGAGCTACTACTACTCCTACACGCGCGCCGCCGTCCGCGGCGTGCTGCTGGACCAGGGCCTGCCGCGGCCGGTTACCGGCACGGCCTGGCTGGACCATCAGTGGGGCGACTTCATCTCGGTCACGTCCGGCGGTTGGGACTGGTACAGCGTGCAGTTGTCGGACGGGCGTGACTTCACGGCGTCGGTCGTTCGCGACGAATTTGGCGCCACGGTTCTGCAGTACGGCACCCTGGTCGGCCCCGCCGGCCAGACCACGCACTTGCGGGCTGACGAACTGGAGGTGCGCGCCACCGGCCGCTGGACCAGTCCGCACACGGGGATCGACTATCCGTCCGGCTGGACGATTTCGGTTCCAGCTGAAAGTCTACGCTTGCGACTGGAACCACTGCTCCGTGACCAGGAGCTCGACACCCGCGCCAGTACCGGCGTCGTGTACTGGGAAGGCGCCGTGCACGTCAGCGGCGACGGTGCCGAGACCGGCCTGGGCTACGTGGAGCTGACCGGCTACGGACCGCCGCCTTCGGCGTGACGCGGGCGTACGGCGTACCATCGACGGGCGCATTCGTCTGACGGAATCGAAAAGCATGTCCGCTCGCCAGGCTCGCATCGGCGTCATCGGCGCCGGCTGGTGGTCCACCTACACGCACATTCCGGGACTGATCGAAAACCCACACGCCCACCTGGCCGCGATCTGCGACCGCAGCGAGGAGGCCTGCGAGCGTGCCACCACGGCCTTCCCCGGCCCGGCCGCCTTCGTGGACGTCGAGACCATGCTCGCCGTGACCGAGCTTGACGGCGTGGTAATCGCCATTCCCCACGCCGCCCACTACGACGTGGCGGCGCGCTGCCTGGACGCCGGCCTCAACGTGATGCTGGAAAAACCCATGGTGCTGACGGCCAGGCACGCGGCCGACCTGGTGCAGCGCGCAGAAGCGCAGGGCGTGGAACTCATCATCGGCTACCCCTGGCATTTCACCCGCACGGCTATCCGCGCCCGCGAGGTCATCGCCTCGGGTGAGCTCGGCGACATCCAGCATGTCGTATGCACGCAGTCGTCCATGGTCGTCGAGTTCTACCGCGGCAACGACGCCGCCTATCAGCCGGTCTTCGAGTGGACGGTCGCCGGACCTGGCGACGTCTACGCCCGTCCGGAAGTCTCCGGCGGCGGCCAGGGTCACCTGCAGATCACGCACTCGTCGGGCCTCATGTTCTTCGTGACCGGTCTGCGCCCGCAGCGCGTCAGCGCGCTGATGAGCTCGTTCGACGTACCCGTGGACCTGGTGGACGTCATGACTGTCGAGTTCGAAGGCGGCGCCCTGGGCGTCGTATCCGGGACCGGCAACGTTCCCGTCGGGGACGCCGGCCAGCTGGACGTGCGCGCCTACTGCGAGCACGGCTACGTGTTGCTGGACGCGATCACCGGGGCCCTGGAGATCCACCGCCGCGACGGGTCCATCGAGCGCGACCAACTGGCTGCGGACGATACCTACCCCCGTTTCACGACAGCCGCCAACCTGGTGGACGTTTGCCTGGGTCGTGAGCCCAATGGTTCGCCAGCCGCGTTCGGGCATCGATCCGTTGAGCTGCTGGACGCCGCTTACCGCTCAGCCGCGAACGGCGGTCGCATGATTGAGGTCAACGATCTCTACGCCTGAACCGGCCGACGAGCCCACAACCGCTTCCGGCGAACTGACCGTTACGCCCGAGGTCGCCTTGGCGCTGCACACCGCGCTGCAGGACGCCAACGGGAGCGACGAGCAGTCCCGCGTCATCCGCATCTCACTCGACACGTCCAACCGCATGCGCCTGTCGGTGAGCGATATCTGGGAGGGCGACCGGAAGGTCGTTTTCGACGGCCGGATTATTCTTGTCGCCGAGCCCGAGGTGTCCGACGCCCTGGCCGGTCGCACGCTGGCCATTCAGACCACGGGCGGACGGTCCGCGTTCACCCTCCGGCCGACTCGCGACGCGGACGCCTAGGCCGGATCGGCGGTCAACACCGGAGCCAGCAGGTTGTCCAGGTCGTCATCGGTCAGCGGACCCACCCAGCGGCGAACCAGCACGCCCTGGCGGTCAATCACGAAGGTCTCCGGCAGGCCGGTCACACCAAACTCGACCGGTATCAGGCGCGTGGAGTCTTCGGCATTTGGGTAGGTGACACCTACATCGTCCAGGAACTCGATGGCCGCCGCCTGGTCATCCCAGACGTCGATACCCAGGATGGTCACGCCGGCGGACTCCAGCCGCACGGCCGCCCGCTGCAGTACCGGCGCTTCCACGCGGCACGGCGGGCACCACGTAGCCCAGAAATTCAACACGACGATCCGACCCCGATAGTCCGAGAGTTGAATCCGCCGGCCGTCAAACGACGTCAGCACAAAGTCGGGCGCCGGTCGCGGGCGTACGTCCGTGGCTCGGCCGATCGAGATGATCCCCAGGCCGCTGCGCTCGGTTCCGCCCCGCATCACCAGCCCGATCACGACGATCAGCGCCACTAGCGTCGCAACGCCGGCGATCGCCGCCACAAGCTGCGGCGCCGTCAGCCGCTGAGGCTGGGTAGCGTCCACGGACTGGCTGCTCCTGATACGTGATCCCTGCCGACTGTCGGCGAATCCGAGCATAGCTGCGCAGCCATCTGGCCGGTGTGTAAGCGATTTCACCACCGCCGGTTCGCGTTGCGCCGCAGAATGCTTGGATAATCGTCATCAAGCAGTACTCGGGACGAAACTGAATGCGCGCACGCCGGAGCCACGTCGGACGACGCCGGGTAGTGACCGGTATTGGTGTTGGCATGTTGTTCGCGGCCTGCGGTGAAGCCGCGGTCTCGGAGACGACGCCGGCCCCAACCACCGAGGCGACTACCGATGCCTCGGGCTTTCCCGCCGGCGAGTCACGTCCCGCGTCCGACTTCACGTTCGAGGCCTACCAGGGGGCGGACCTGGTTGGCGGCGAAACTGTCCAGTTCAGCCAGATCCTTGCCGCCGGCAAGCCGGTGGTCCTGAATTTCTGGGCCGCGCAGTGTCCTCCCTGCCGGGTGGAAATGCCGGAGTTCGACCACGCCTGGCAGGCCGCCAAGGATCGCGTGTTGCTGGTGGGACTGGATGTCGGCCCCCTGATAAACCTTGGTACGCGCGCCGAGGGCCAGGCGCTGGCGGAGGAGCTGGGCGTAACCTATCCCGTGGGAACGACGTCGGATGCCACCGTTATGCAGCGATTCCAGGTGCTGGGGATGCCCTCCACGATCTTCATCACGGCGCAGTCTCAGATCATGCGCCAGTGGACGGGCCTCCTGGACGAGGCCGCCGTCACCGAATTCATGAACGAACTGATCCAGGCGTCAGACGGCTAGCGTGACCGCGCCGTGAGCGCCCGACCGGCGCGCAGCCCATGGGTGGGAACGGCGCTGGGGTACGGCGTGCCGGGGTTGCTGGTCGCCGTTCTGATTGGCGCCCTCATTTCGGTGCAGGCCAACGCCGAAGCCGCCGTGTCGGGCTTTGCGGGCGCCCTGCCGATCGGCTTCGCCGCCGCCGCCGGCGTCGTCGCCAGCGTCAATCCCTGCGGCTTCTTCATGCTGCCCGGCTACGTGGCCTACCAGCTGGGTACGCAGGAAGCCGGTTACGACCAGCTGTCCGCTTCCCGACGCGTGGCGCGGGCTCTTGGCGTCGGCCTCATGGCCACCCTCGGCTTCGTCCTGATCTTCGCCGCGGTTGGCGCGGTGATTGCGGCCGGCGGAACATTCCTAAGCCGCGTGTTCCCGTTCCTGGGCCTGTCGGTTGGCGTCCTGATGGTGGTTTTCGGCGCCTACCTCCTCATCACTCACCGCTACATCGGCGTCCTGGCGGCTAGCCGTATCCAGGTCACGCCGCAGCGCAACCTCGGCAATGCGTTCGTCTTCGGACTCGGCTACGCGGTCGGGTCGCTGAGCTGCACGCTGCCGATCTTCCTGGTCGTCGTCGGTGGCGCGCTGGGCGCGGCCGGCTTCCTGGCCTCATTCAGCCAGTTCCTCGCGTTCGCCCTCGGCATGGGCGTGGTGGTGATCGCGGTGACAATCGGGGCGGCCATCTTTCGGGACGCCGTGGCCCGTTTCCTGCGCGGCGCCCTGCCGCACGTGCACCGGGCAAGTTCGCTCTTTCTGGTCGGCGCCGGCGGGTATCTGATCTACTACTGGGTTTTCTTCGCCGGGCTCAACCTCTAGGCCAGGTCGGCCTGGCCGCGGATGTGACTGTCGATCACTAGCGGCTCTGCTCCCACTCCTCCCGCAAGACTGCGTAGATGACACCGGCTTCGCGGGACTCCAGGTCTGTTCCTCTGGGCGCGTGGGGAATCGTCCCTTCGTGGGTCATGCCGAGTCTTTCCATGACGCGAATCGAGGCCCTGTTCCGGGCGTTCGCACCGGCCTGCACCCGCGCCAGCGCCGGCAGCGCCGCGAACGCCGCGTCAATCACGGCGCGCACCGCCTCCGTCATGTAGCCGTTGCCCCAGTGGCGCCGGGCCAGCGCGTAACCGAGTTCGCCCTTTCGATGCTGGTGGTCGATCCGCAGGTTGATTCCACCAGACGCGCGTCCGGCTATCTCCATCGCCCAAACCGGGCGGGTCGACCAGTCCTCCAGCACCCACCGCGCCACCGCCTCGTCAGCGTGACGCCGCTCATACGGTTCGGGAACGGGAAGAAATCTCGACCACTCCGGATCGGCGGCATACGCCAGCAGGTCCTCCGCATCCGCCAGCGTCCACCGGCGCAAGACCAGCCTCGCCGTCTCGATTCGTTCCGGCAACAGCGGCAGGCCGTTCATGCGTCCAGCGACCGCGGCGTCCAACCGGTTCGCAACATGCCGTAAACCGCCAGGTCAATCAGTTCGCCCTGGCGTACAAAGGCGCGGCGCATCACGGCCTCCCGCTGCATCCCAACCTTTTCCAGCACCCGAACCGAGGCGACGTTGGGCGGATCGACGCGACCCCAGACCCGGCCGAGTTGCGTGTCCAGGAACACGCGGTCCACCACCGCTCGAACAGCCTCCGTCGCCAGGCCCTGGCCTCGAAGGTCAGGTCGCACGGCGTAGCTCAATTCGGCCTGCGCGTGCTCGGCCTCGATGTTCAGCCCAACCCAACCCACCGTCCGGCTATCGATCTCAATGGCCCAGGTCGGCTCCGTTCGCCAGGGCGCCAGGAAGCGCCGGGCGACCCAGCGCTCCGCGTCACGTCGCTGGTATGGCTGCCGCGCGTCAGGCAGCAGCCGCATCCAGATGTCCTCGCAGGCAAAACTGAAGACGTCGTCCGCGTCCTCCAGCCGCACCTTGCGCAGCGTGAGGCGGCGAGTCCGGATCGCGTCGGGCAACTTCGCGACCTGGACTTCGTTAGCAGCGCCCATCGACTCGTCCCGGGTGCGGAAACACCGGACGCATCCCCAAGTCTGACCGATCGGCGCCCTGTCGACCCGCTGCTAGCATCGCGCCATGCCCCGTCGAGTTCTTGAACTCCCCGACCCCGTGCTCCGCGAGGTTGCGGAACCGATATCCCGGGTAACGCCCGCAGTCGAGGCGCTGGTGGACGACATGTTCGCCACCATGCACGCCAACTTCGGCATCGGGCTGGCCGCGCCCCAGGTCGGGGAACTGCTGCGGCTGGTTGTGATTGAACTGCCGCCGGACGAGAAAGACCCGCAGGCGGGCGTACCGTACGTGCTGGTCAACCCCGAGCTGCGCCGGCTGGGCGAGCGCGAGCAAATGACCGAAGGCTGCCTGTCGCTGCCCGGCTTTCGCGCCTTGGTGGAGCGGGCGCGAACCGCAACGGTGACGTACACCGGAATCGACGGCCGGCCGGCTCGCCTCGACGCCCAGGGGCTGCTGGCCCAGGCCCTCCAGCACGAAATCGACCACCTGAACGGCGTCCTGTTCATCGACCACCTCGACTCCCTCGACGAACTCGAACAGATTCCGCCCGACGGCCTTGACTGGGTTCCCGCCGAGGACGCCGAGGACGAGTCGTAGAGGGACCTGATTAGCGCGAGACTTCGCGAATGAGGTGCCGTAGTTCCGGCACCAGCAGTTCGCCCAGTGCCAGCTCCACCGCCGCCGTCGAGCCCGGCGAGCACACCACCAGCGCCCGCCGGTACTTGCCGGCGACCGCTCGCGACAGGATCGAGGCAGCGCCAATCTGGTCCCAGCTGGCCCGCCGGAACCACTCGCCGTAGCCGTCCAGCACCTTCTCCAGCATCGGCGTGACCGTGTCCACCGTGATGTCCCGATCTCCCAGCCCGGTGCCGCCCGTACAGAAGACGAACCGGCACCCGGCCTCGATTGCGGCGTCTACCGCGGCCCGAATGTCGTCGGCCTCGTTGCGAATCAGGGCCTCGTGGATCACCTCGTGGCCGCCGGCCTGGATCAGGGCGGCGGCCGTGCGCCCGGATCGGTCGGTCCGCTCGGTGCGGCTGTCGCTGATCACGATGACCGCGCACGGCACTGCGCCGATTCCCTCGGCCTCATGCCGGTGCTCGCGAGTTGATGCCGATGCGTCGGGCTGGTGGTCGTGGCTCACGCGGCTCTCGCCTTGGCTACAGCTTGGGACCGGAAATCATACCCAGCGGATGAGCCGCCGCTGGTAGGCTCGAATTATGGCCAGAACCAAGCCCCCGCCGTCCAAATCGCCGCCCGCGTCGCCCGCTGCGATCAGCGTGCGCGTCCTGTTCTTCGCCTCGCTGGCCGACCTGATGGGCGAACGGCGACGAAGCCTCCGCCTGGCGGTCGGCGCCACCATCGCCGACGCTTTGCGAGACCTGTCTCTTGATGTGCCCGAATTGGCGGCCCGTGCGCCGCACGTGTCGTTCGCCGTCAACGGGTCCTTCGTGGCCGCGGACGCCGAACTGTCGGACGGCGACGAACTGGCGCTTATCCCCCCGGTTTCCGGCGGATGATCGTCGAACTCACGTCGAATCCCATTGACGTGCCCCGGCTGATCGACCACGTCAACAAGCCGTCCAACGGCGGCATCTGCACCTTCCTGGGCGTCGTGCGCGATAACGCCGAGGGCCGCCCGGTCGTCAAGCTCGGCTACGAGGCCTACGAGTCGATGGCCGTGACGCAAATGCGCACAATCGTCGAGGAAGCCATGCAGCGCTGGAACCTTGACGCCGTCGCGCTCTCCCATCGCACCGGCGAGTTGCAGATCGGCGAAGCCAGCGTCGTGATTGCCGTCGGCGCCCCCCATCGCGCCGAGGCTTTCGAGGCCTGCCGCTACATCATCGACACCCTCAAGACCCGCGTCCCTATCTGGAAAAAAGAGTTCTTCCAGGACGGCGCCGTCTGGGTCGAGCCGGTGTCGTCGCAACCGTCACCACAGTAATCCGGCTTCCCGCGCGCAACGTCAGCCGTGGCGTTCACGACCTTCGCGGACGGTGGCCACAATCTCATTCGTCGTCACACATAGGTCGACTCCCTCGACGTCCAGCACTGATTCGCGCGCCCTCAGGTTGAACGACGAAGGACTTTCCATGGCGACTGCGGATCATAGCGGCGCCGTCGCGTTGCGCGGATTCCAGCACCCCGGCCAAGTTTCGAGTGGCTTCTCGGTAGCCAGAGACCTTCATGCCTGGTGTCTCCAATTGGCGTCGCTTGCGTCGGCGTATGCCCCGTCTAACGCCAGCACGACATTCGCTGGCTGTAATGCAAGGTCATTCTGAATCAAGCCTTGGGCAGCTGGCAGGCGCCGCCGGACCCGAGGTGGGCGCCGAAGCTCGGCTTTCGCCCTCAGCTCACATCCTCCGGCGGCTCGTATCCCAGCCGCGCCGCTTCGTCATAGGCAGCTTGCGCCTCGTCTGCGCGCCCCAGTTCATCCAGGATCTGCCCGCGCGTGTAATGCGCGATGCCCAGTTCCGGATTCGCCGCCACGGCCGCTTCAATGTCCTCCAGCGCCAGGTCCAGATCGCCCAACAACATCCGCGCGTCGGCCCGGTTATTCAGGGTTACGGCGTCGCCTGGCCGCAGTACCAGCGCCTGGTCGTAGTCGGCAATCGCTTCCTCGAACCGCTCGGCCTGGTGGTGCAGCAGCGCGCGCGCCGCGTAGGCGGAGGCGTCGCTCGGGTCGATCTCAATGGCGGCCGCCAGGTCCTCCAGCGCTCCAGCCTCATCGTCGAGCGCCATGCGGATGCTGGCCCGTAACTCGTATGCGAGGGGCAGTCCGGGCTCATCCTCGATAAGCGCGCTGGTCACGGCCAGCGCATCGTCCAGCCGCTGCGCGAACCGCAGCACGTCGGCGTAGAGCAGCCGGACTCCAACTCGCTCGGGCGCAGCCGCCACCGCGCGTTCCAGGTCCGCGAGGGCGGACTCGGTATCTTCCAGATCCAGGTGCAGGAGTGCCCGATCTGCCAGGTACTCAGGGTCCTCGCCAACAATATCCAGCGCCCGCGTCAAGGCCTCGACGGCGCCCTCGGTGTCACCCTGGGCGTCCAGCGCCAGCGCCTGCCCGGCATGCGCCTGCGGGTTGAGAGGATCGATGCGCGCGGCCGCTCCGTAGTCATCGGCGGCGCCCGTTGCGTCGCCCAGCGCCAGGCGGATGTCGCCGCGTGTGAACAGGGCGGGCAGGTATTCCGGCGCTACGTCCACCGCATACGTCGCCTCGGCCAGCGCTCGCTCCAGGTCGCCGTTCCCCTGCAAGGTCAACGCCAGGACCAATGCAGGTCGCGGGTCCTCGGGCGAAGCGGCCTTTGCCTGCTCGAGGTCGCCGATGGCGGCATCGATGTTCTCCATCGCCAGGTACAGACGCGCTCGCTCGATCAAATGGCCGGCGTTGTCGGCGGAAATGTCAATGGCGCGCGTCAGGGCGTCAACGGCTCCATCAAGGTCGCCCTGCGCCGCCAGGGCCCGACCGTGCCCGAGGTGCGCCGCGGCGTGAAGCGGATCAATCCGTATGGCCGCCGTATAGTCCTCGGCGGCGGCGGCGGCGTCGCCCAGCGCCAGGTGAATGTCGGCGCGCGTGATGAGCGCCGGCAGAAACTCGGGCGCCAGGTCTACAGCCCGTGTGGCCACGGCCAGGGCGCTCTCCAGGTTGCCGGCGAACTGGTCCGCGAGCGCCATCCCCATCAAGGGGCGCGGATCGTCGGGCGCGGCCTCGGCCGCAGCTTCGAAGGCTTCCCGCGCCTCCTCCAGATCGCCATTCCGCAAAAGCTCTAACGCACGCTCCAGGTCAGCCTGAATCGAAACCGGCGTGGCCACCGCGTCCGGGGTACCTGGCGGTGGGGCAAAGTCCGGTGGCGCCGTAATCACCGGGCTGGTGGTCGGGGTCGCCGTGACACGCCCGATGGGGCCGCCGGCCCGCAGGTCCACGGTCGGGAGCCGCGGCGGCGCAACCGGAGCCGGATCCGCCGTCACGGTCGGCGGCGCTTCAGTTACGGTCGTGGAAGCCGCGGTTGGCGAAGGGGTGATTGGCGTCGGGGTGACCGCGGGCGGCTCCGCGGGCGCCTCGCCGCAGGCCAACGCGGCGACTGCCAGGGCCGTCCCCGCGAGTATCGGCCCAAGGACCCTGAGTGCGAACCGTGCGCGCACCGGCCGTCGAGCGGTCACGACGGCGCCGGGAAGCCCATCGCCACCGCGAATTCGTCCTGAAAGTCCGGAACCGCCGACAGTTCCACGTACGACACCCGCGCCGGCAGGTCCATGGCCCGAACGCGCGCCGTCAGCGACAGCAAGCACATCCGCGCCCCATGCCCCGCGGCGTTGCCCACCGCGCGAATGGCCTCGGGTCCCACGTCGGGCACCAGGCCAATGGCGATGGCGCCAGCTGGATCGATGTAGCTGCCGAAGGCACCCGCCAGGATTACCTCGTCCAGGTCGTCCGCCGTCAGTCCCGCGTGTCGCATCAGCACGTTGACGCCGCAGCGAATGCTTCCCTTGGCGAGTTGCAGCTGCCGGATGTCCTGCGCATGCAGCTTGATGGCGGAATCCTGATCGTCGGCCGATCCATACAACACGATCGCGCCGCCCGACGTGTCCGGGATGATCCGGTCGGCATGGGCCGGGACGGCTTGCTCGGCTTCTTCCTGCCAGAGCAAGCGCCCGTTCGGCGTTACGAGTCCGGTTCGCACCAGCTCCGCCACGGCATCGACCAGGCCCGACCCGCAGATCCCGACGGGTTCGGCGTTCTCGATTACGTCCACCTCGATCGCGTCAGCTCCGATGCGCACGCGCTCGATCGCCCCCGGCGCGGCCCGCATGCCTTGGGAGATTTCGGCGCCCTCGAACGCCGGACCCGCAGGCGCGGCCGTGGCGAACAGTTCCCGGCCCTTCTGCAACACAATCTCGCCATTCGTCCCTACGTCGATCGCCAGCACGTTGCCGCGCCGCCGCCCCAGGTTGGCGCTGAGCATCATTCCCACGATGTCACCGCCAACGTAGCTGGCGACGTTTGGCGAAACCCAGACCGCCGCCGACGGCAAGACGTCCAACCCAACCTCGGCCGCCGTGGCCGTGATGGGATCGACCATCGTCGGAACGAAGGGCGAATAGGAAATGCGCGAGGGATCCGCGCCTATCAGCAAGTGTTCCATCACCGTATTGCCGACGAACGTCAGCTCGTACACCTCGTGCCGGTCTACACCGCTGGCCTCCAGGCATCGCTCGATGATGTCGTTGACCGTCGACCGCACCGCCTGGGTCAGGCGCTCCACCCACTCCGGTCCGCGCATCGTCACGCTCATCCGGCTGATCACGTCGCCGCCGTAGATGTGCTGTCCGTTCAGACCCGATGCCACGGCCACTTCTTCGCCCGTCACCAGGTTCATCAACGCGCCGACGACCGTTGTCGTTCCAATGTCGAACGCCAGCCCGTATCCCCGTCCGGTCGTGTCGCCCGGCTCCGCGGAGACGATGCGGTTTCCGGCAATTACGACGGTGACGCCCTTGCCGATGTCTTCGCCTATCGCCGCCAGACGTTGCAGCGCTTCCAGCGACGGATCCAGGTCGCCCGCCACCGCCGCCAGCTCGTCCTGGATGCGCGACCAGTCCGCGCTCTGATCGTGCAGCGTCGGCTCCGACGGCTTGACATAAATCTTCTGCACGTCCGGGTCCAGCCGGATCCGGCCCAGCCCCGAGCTCTCCACCACCCGCACGGCTCGCACGCCCACCGGGTGCGTATAGACGGCGCCCTCGTCCACCGGATGCTGGCAGGCCAGCCGCCAACCGTGCGCCAATTGCTGATCGGATAGGCGGCGACGGTCGTGCGCGTTCGGCCGCGGCGGCGCCGTCTCGCGAATCAGTACCCGGCAGGTGCCGCAGGAGCCCTTACCCGAGCAGACCGTTTCCACCGGAATGTCGTTGGCCTGGGCCGCATCCAGAATGGTGACGCCCTCGGACGCGGCGATCTCCCGGTCTTCCGGCAGAAAGCGTGCACGGACGATGGGGTCGAGGTCGATCAAGGATTTCCGCCGGGACGGCGCAAGGGAAGGTCGGGCCTGATCTTCGCACGCCAACAGCGCCTACCAATGCTGCCCGCGCACATGGGTACAATGAACCGTCCACGCAAAGGCCCCAGGAGCAGCACGCCATGGCGGACGCCCCCGATCAGGGCGCAGAACACCGGCACGACTTCGGTCTCGACCAGATTCCGCTGGGCCACCAGCCCTGGGGACGCGCCGAGTTGGAGCTTGGCGAGGACACCATCCCGCTCGTCCAGGCCACCAACGTCGTTGGCGGCCTCGACATCATCACCACGACCGTGGACAAGATTTTCACCTGGTGCCAGGCCAACTCGCTGTGGGCGATGGGCTTCGGGCTCGCCTGCTGCGCCATCGAGATGATGGCCAGCGCCGCGCCGCACTACGACCTTGACAGGTTCGGGACGGTCTTCCGCGCCTCGCCCCGCCAGTCCGACGTGATGATCGTTTCCGGCACCGTCACCAACAAGATGGCCCCGGTCGTCAAGCGCCTCTACGACCAAATGCCCGACCCGAAGTGGGTTATCGCCATGGGCGCCTGCGCCACCTGCGGCGGGCCGTTCCGCAGCTACAGCACCCTGCAGGGTGTCGACCGCGTGGTTCCGGTTGACATCTACATCGCCGGCTGCCCGCCCCGCCCCGAGGCCCTGATCGACGGCATCATGGCCCTCCAGCGCAAGATCAACAGTGACGGCATCATGGGCACCGGCCGCGCGACGGAGCCCGTTCAGGCCTGACACCTCCTGCTGGCGAGGCCCAAGCCTCGAAGTCCGGACGCTTGCGCGTCGAGTTGCACTCGCACACGCACGCGTCCCCCGATTCGCGCCTGTCGGCCGAGACCATCACGCGCGTCAACCGCGAGCGCGGAATCGACGTGGTGGCGGTCACCGACCACAACACCATGGCCGGCGCCTTCGAGATGGCCGAGCGCCTGCCGTTTCCCGTGATCCTGGGCGAGGAGATCAAGAGCACCGAAGGCGACATCATCGGCCTCTTCCTCTCGCGCGAAATCCCTCGCGACATGTCGCCTGCCGAAACCGTGGCCGCCATCCGCGAACAAGACGGCCTTGTCCTGCTCCCCCACCCGTTCGACGGTCTGCGGCGCTCGGCGCTCGGACGCGAGGCGGTCGATTCGATCGTTGCAGACATCGACATTTTCGAAGTCTTCAACGGCCGGACACTCCGTCGCCGGGACAACGACGCCGCCGACCGTTACGCGGATGAACACGGTCTGATCAAGTCCGTTGGCTCGGACTCCCATCTCGCCGCCGAGATCGGCCACTGCTGCCAGTCCATGCGTCCCTGGGACAGCCCGCGGGACTTCCTGAACTCCCTGCGCGAAGCCGAGCTACACGCCTCCCTGGCCCCCGCCTGGGTCCATCTCGGCAGTTCGCTGCACGCCTACGCGGCCAAGGTCGAGCGCCGACTTCGACGCCTGACCCGGGCTTGAGCGGCGCGGCCGCGGAACCTGCGGCGTCCAGCACAGCCGGTCCATCCCCATCGTTCAACAGGCGCGCAACCACCCTCCTCCTGCCGGCGTCCCTGAATCTCGGCATCACCCACGTCCTGGCGCCGGCGCTCAACGGCCTGATGGCGCGCAGCGTCGAGCCGGAAGCCGCCATCGGCGGTTATGCCATTGCCATGGGCGTCATGGGCCTGGTGGCCCTGCCCCAAATGCGCATCCAGCAGCTGACGCTGGTCTTTCTGGACGACCAGGGCTCGCTGAGCCGGCTGCGGCGCTTCGTCGCGCTTTTCGCACTGCTCAGCGGTCTCGTGGCCGCCGTCGTGGCCTTCACCCCCGTGCTCGACCTGCTGCTGGATGGCGTGTTCGCAACCACCGGCGCCCTCCGATCGGAATCCGCCGCCGCCCTGGTGGCGCTCATGCCCTTCCCGGTCCTGGCCATCATCCGCACCCACCTCTACGGCGTGGCGTTGCGTATTGGCCGTCCACGGCTCATCTGGTTTGGCACAGGCGCGGGCGCCGTCGCGGTCATTGTCGTCGCCGCGCTGGTGCTCTGGCTCGACCCGTCGGCCGGCGGGGCCATCGCCGCCATTGCGGTAACCGCCGGCGCCGGCGTTGAGACTGTTGTACTTGTCGCGGGCACCACAGGACCGTTGCGCCGTGACCTTGCAGCGTCTGCGGGCTTGCCGCCTACCTACGGCGCCCTGCTCCGCTTCTTCGGCCCGCTGCTCGTGGCCGCCTTCCTGCCCGCCGTCACCCAACCGGTCATCAATGCCATCCTCACGCGCGCCCCCGAACCCGAGGCCAGCGTGGCCGCCGTCTCGCTCACCTTCGGCGTCAACCAGATCTTCCTCATCGCCCTCTGGGGAGTTCAGCCCACCCTGCTGGCTCTGATGGGCCGGGGCGAGAGTCCGGCTGCCGCCCGACGCTTTGCCAACATCGTGGGGCTCATCACCGTTGGTCCGGCCGCCGTCATTGCATTCATTCCACCGCTTACCAGCCTGGTCGTGCACGACTGGCTGGGCGCCACCGGCCGGCTGCAGGAAATGACCGAAGCCGGCCTGCGCATCCTGGCCCTGCTGCCCCCGATCCTCGTTCAGGAAGCCATTTTCACCAGCGCCATCCTGCGCGTCCGCCGGGCCCATCTGCTCGTGTACGTCAATGCGATCCGGCTCGTCGGTCTGGCGGCCATTCTGCTTATCGGCGTCAGCGTCACCGATCTTTCCGGTGGGGTGATCGGCGTCGCGGCCATTGGCGGCGCGCTCGTCATCGAGGCAATTGCAACTGTCGCTCTCGGCCTCGGCGCCCAACGTCAGCTCGAACGCGGGTGGCTTCCTCAAACTTCGCTTTGACAGACGCAAATGCTCGCCTATCCTCAAGTTCGCGGCCCGAGAACCGCTCCGGCCCAAACCACACGTGAGCAAATCCTGATGCGGATGCGCACCTTCGCTACCCCGGCCATGCCCGGCCGGAGCCACCTGGGTTCCGCCGTGCCCTGACTCGCGACTTTCGCACCCCGCTGCCGCGGATCAGGCGCCGAACTCACCGGGCGATCCGCGGTTTTTTGTTTGTCGCGAACCTTTGGAAATTGAGGCCATGCAACCCGCTGTATCCATCGACCACCTGGTCAAGCAATTCGACCCCGCCGGCTTCGGCGGCGCGTGGCGGCGCGCCCTGGGCCGGCCCCTCAAGGATCCGATCGTGGCGCTCGACGCCATCAACGTGCAGGTCCAGCGCGGCGAGGTCTACGGCATCGTCGGCTCCAACGGATCCGGCAAGTCCACCCTGGCGCGCGTCGTCGCCACGCTGCTGCTCCCGGACTCGGGCTCGGTCCAGGTCTTCGGCCACGATGTGGTCCGCGAGGCTCGCACCGTGCGCCGCTTCATGAACCGCGTCTCCGTTGAGGCGTCGTTCTTCAAGAAGCTCAGCCCGCTCGAGAACCTGACGTTCACCGGCCGCATCTACGGACTGCCGGCTGGAGAAGCTCACCAGCAGATCTTCGAAATCCTCAAGCGCCTGGACATCGAGGAGAAGGCGATCCGCCGGCCCATGGACCAGATGTCCCGTGGCCAGCAGCAGAAAGTCGCCGTGGCCCGTGCGCTCCTGACGTCGCCGGTGCTCCTGATCCTGGACGAACCCACCACGGGCCTCGATCCACGCTCCAAGCGCGAAGTCCAGGACTTCGTCCGCGAGGTCTGCGACACCCACGATGCCACCGTGATCCTGATGACCCACGACATGGACGAGGCCGAGCAGCTGTGCAACCGCCTGGCCGTGATCGAAAAAGGCCGAATCCTGGTCGAAGACAAGCCCAGCGCCCTGCGCCGCGAGGGCGAGACCCTGGAAGACGCCTTCATCCGGCTTACCGGCCACGCCGTCGAAGTTCACGAACCCGACGAGGCCGCCGACGGCGGAGGAGGTTGACCTGATGGTTCCGCTAAGACGTGAAGTAAGCGCCTCGTACGCCTTTGTGGAACGCAACTTCCGCGCCGTGCGCCGCTACTGGGGTTGGGAGGTCGTGTTTCTCTTCCACTCCATCGTCAGCGCGCTCACCGTCGCCTACATCGCGCCGGGCGGCGTGGTGGTGGCCGGCCAGCAGTTCGATGCCGACCGCCTGATCCTGTTCCTGGTCGTCGGCACCGTGGTCTGGGCCTACCTCGACAGCGTCTTCGACTCCGTGGCCTTCATGGTCTCGTGGGAGCGCTGGGAAGGCACGATCGAAAGCACCTTCATGGCCCCCATCCGTCGGGTGACGTTCATTGCCGGCAGCTCCGCCTTCGCCGTGCTCTACTCGTTCGCCCGCGCCGTCGTGATCCTCGTGGTCGTGGCGCTGTTCTTCAATCTCGATCTGGCCGCGGCCAATTGGGTGGGCGCCTTTGCCGTGCTGGCCATCGGCAGCCTGGGGCTGCTCGGCATCGGCATCATGGCGGCCGCGTTGCCCCTGCTGTTCCTGGAACGCGGCTCGCAGATGACCGTGGTCGTCCAGGCCTCGCTGCTGCTCGTTTCCGGCGTCTACTACCCCGTGGAAGTCTTGCCGGACTGGCTGGAGTGGTTCTCCGTGGTCTCGCCCGCCACCTACGTCCTCAACGCCATGCGCGCCGCGGTGCTCGATGGCGTCACCCTGGTCGACCTGCTGCCCCACTTCGGTCCCCTGATGCTCATCACCGCCGTCACCATGCCCCTCGGCGTCTGGGTCTTCGGCTGGGCCGAACGCTACGCCCTGCGCCACGGCCGCCTGAAGCGCAGCGGCTGAGGCTGGTCGTTGGTCTACGCGATGTCGACCGCGCCGGTCTTGGCCAGGCGCGTGAGTGTGGCGGCGACCAGGTCGCGCAGGTCGGCTTCGATCGGAGTGCCTGCGTAGCGGTCCCGCAGGTCGGCCGCGATGTCCAGTCCGCTGCGGCGCCCGTCCAGCCGTTCCAGCACCGCTAGCGCCGCGATCGGCAACTCGATGTGCTCTGGGCCGGCATTGGGGTGAAGCCGGGTCACCCGCGTTATCGGCCGCAGGATCTCGTCGTGCTCGGCCATGTGCGGGCGAAAGCTGATGGCATCGCCCAGGCGCGGCCGTCCCAGCAGCACGCTGGTAGCCGTCGGCGCACGCGCCGGCCCAGCACCGAAGCCCGCCTCGGCATCGGAGATCTCGGATTGGCTGTCGGAGTCCAGGTCCGTCGCCAGATTGTCGTAGATCAGTTCCAGCTGCCGCGGGCTATAGCCGCCAGCCGAGCGCAGTCGCCCGCCCGCCCCTTGCGTGCCGGTCACGCCCGCCGACAGGTGAATAAAGGCCTGTCGCATCGAGAAGTTTCTTGTCGGATCGGCCAGCTTCTTGGCCCGCCAGAACCAGGCGTCGGCGTCGGCGTGCCCTCCGTACCAGTGCTCCGCCAGGTCGGCGAAGTCCGTGGCGATACTTCGGTACTCCGTCTCGTACCAGTCCATCGCCAGTCCCCGCAGCCACGGTGCCGCCCGTCCCGTTCGTATCGCCCGTGCGCCTCGCAGCGCACCGTTCACCGCGAGCGTCACGCCGGTTGACAGGATCGGGTCGATGAAACAAGCCGCGTCGCCTACCTGCATGTATCCGGGGCCGGCGAACCGGCTGCAAAAGAACGACCAGTCGCTCAGCGCCTCAACCTGCTCGCTGACCCATTCGCCGCCATCCAGCAGCGCGGCGATCTCAGGACACCCTCGAACCTGCTCCAGGTAGTAGCCGGTTCTGCTGACCGCGCTCAGGTTGGCCACTGCCTCTGGGTCCGTCACCAGCCCCACGCTGCGCATCGTGTCCGCGATGGGGATGTGCCAGATCCACCCGTCGGGCACCGTCACGATCAGGATGTTCCCGGCGTCCTTCGTGTCGTCGGATCCGAGCACTTCATCCAGGTCGCGCCCGCCGCTCCAGTGCCCATAGAAGGCCACGTGCCGCAGTGCCGTGTTGTACTGGCGCGTCCGAAACACCCGCCCGAACAGCGCGTCCTGGCCCGTCGCGTCGATGGTCAGATCGGCCGTCAGCGCGGTCTCGCGCCCGTCCGCCGCTCGAACTCGCGCACCCTGCACGTCGTCCGCTGAACCGACCGGCCCCAGCGCCGTGACGCCCTGCCGAACCTCCACGCCTTCCGCCGCCGCGTGGTCCAGCAGCAGGTTGTCGAACCGCGCCCGATCAACCTGCCAGGCAAAGGCCTGGTCCGGGTACACCTCGCTGAACTTCACCGTCCAAGGTTCCCGCGTTCGGCCCCAGATGTAGGTCGCGCCGAACTTCTGCGTGAACCCGGCCTTCTCCACCAGCGGCAGCGCCCCGCTTGCGTCCAGGGCCGGCAGCACGCCCGGAATCAGCGACTCGCCCACGTGCGGCCGCGGCATGTGCTCACGCTCAACCAGCGCCACCCGCATCCCGTCCTGCGCCAGCAGCGTGGCCAGCGTGGACCCTGCCGGGCCTCCGCCGAGGATCAGCGCGTCGTAGCCGCTGCTCACGCGCAGTCGTGCTGCCGGCGTAGTTCCCGGCTCTCCGCTGCTAGCCCGGCGGCAGCCAGCAGATCGGCCGCCTTGGCGTAGGCAGCTTCGTAGTCCGCGCTTCCGATGATCTCCAGGGCCCGAGCCCGTGCCCGCCATGCCCGGGCAGCCACAAACGGCGCTCGCTCGGCGTCCACGTCCTTCAGGGCCGTGTCGGCCAGCCCTTGCGCCGCCGGGGCGAATTGCTTCGGGTCTGACTTCGGATGATCCAGCAGCAGCCCACTCAGCAGAAGCTGGCAGCGCGCATGCGCCGTGGCGTCCTTGTTTGGAGTCAGCGTGGCCGCCGCTCGCCGCGCGTGACCCACGGCGCGCTCGATCAGCGGGGCGCGATCACCGGCCGGATAGAGCGCAAACACCTCCGCAATCTCCAGGTCGGTCCGCGCCACCGCTTCCGAATCTCCCGCCGCTTGCCGATATTGCGCGGCCGCCAACAGGTCCATCGCCGCCGCTTCCAGCATCCGGCCGTAATCCTCATCCCCTGGCGCCGCTGCCAGGCGGCGCGCAACGCCCCGCGCCTCCTGTGCGTCCGCTCGTGCGGACTCCTCGGCCGGACTGGCGCTTTCCAGCCAGCACTCCGCAGCTTCGATGGCCTCTCGCGCAACGGCCGGCGTGACCGGCTGCCCGCCCAGCGCCAGTGCCCGTACGCCCAGCGCCAGCGCCCGCGCGGCGTCGACCGACGCCCGCGGGAACGACTCGGAATCCAGAATCGCCCGGGCACGCCGCGCGGCGGCAACCGCCTCCGGAGCGCCGGGCGAACGGTCGCCGAGCGCTTCAATTGCGAAGCCCAGCGGATCCGCCGCCAAATCCACGGTCGACGCGTCGGAAGTCATGACAGCGCCAACGCTGGCGTGTGGAAGTGTCGCGGAATCATGGGATAATCAGTCTAGCCGCAGGCTCCGCGGCGTCTGTCTGACCAGTAAACGTCGTCTCGACAGAGGGGGATTTCCATGGCCACCCAAACGCTCGCCCGCCTGACGCCAGCGCAGGTCGACGCTTTCTGGCGCGACGGATACCTTGTCCTGCCGGACTTTCTGAGCGACGACGACATCGCCACCCTGCGGACCAGCATGGACGCTCTGGAGAGTTGGGCGCAGAGCCATGAGCACCGCGACTTCCAGCGCGAACCGAATGCGCTCCACACCGAGCGACTCGCGATCCGCAAAATCGACCACATTCACAAATACGGCGGGGTGATCTGGGACGAATTGATGCGCCGCGACGAAGTGCTGGACCTCATGGAGGATCTGATCGGTCCGGACATCCGATTCCATCACTCCAAGATGATGGTGAAGCCGCCGTTCGAAGGCTCAGCCAAACCCTGGCACCAGGACCTGCCGGAAGGCTTCATCACGCACGAGGAAGCTGACCGTCTCCGCCCGTGGGGAACCGACTTGCAGCCCGAGCAGGTGCCGGTCGTCGCCATCCAGTACTACCTGGACGACTCGACGCTTGAGAACGGCTGCATTCAGGTCGTGCCCGGCAGTCACCGCCGCGGTCTTTTCGAAGATCCCTTGCACGAGTCGCTGATCGACCCGTCGGAGGTCGTGGCCGCCGAGCTCAAGACTGGCGGCGCGCTGTTGTTTCACTGCCTGACGTACCACTATTCGGCGCCAAACACCTCTCCTAACGGGCGTCGCGGCGTTGTATACGAGTACATGGCCCCGGCTACGGGCGTGGAGCTCTCCTACGACGTCGAAGCCGACGCTGGCTGGGGCATGCCACTGCGAGTCGCTAACTAAACACAGCCTCACCTCCGTCCGCCGGCGGGCGGCGGATTTGCCGACCAGGCCGCCGGCTTGTCAGGCTTGGTCTGACACACCGCCGTAGGAGTACGACCCGTGGGCAACAAGCCGACCTATAAAGTCGCGCTGGTGAGTTGCGCCATGCACCAGCCGCAGCAGTACGCCCCGACGTTCGCCAATCACCCGCGCACCGAGGTCGTCTGCGTGGCCGACGATCCCAGCGAGATCGACGACTACGTCGTCGAGACCAACCGCTCGGAGGCCGACCTGTACGGCGTGCCTTACATCGAGAGCATCGACGCGGTGGCGAACGACCCGTCGATAGACATCGTCAGCGTCTGCCCGCAGCTCGAGCGCCGCGGCGGCCTGTCGGCCCGCCTGGCGGATGCCGGCAAGCACCTGTTCATGGACAAGCCCAACGCGATTACGGTGGCCGAGGCAAAAGCAATCGCCGACGCCGCCCGCCGGCGCAACGTCCGCACCGTGATCTACGGACGCCACATGTCCAGCATGATGCGGCAGATCAAGTCTGAGCTGGACGCCGGCTCGATCGGCGAACTCAAGACCATCCACTGGGACCTGATCTTCGCCAAGGGCCAGGCCGGCACGGTCCCCGACGACTGGACGACCGCCATTTCGCAGGACCTTTCGCGCTTCACGTACCGCGCCGTAAACGCCGATCCCTCCGGCTCCGGACACGACGTCTGGGCCAAGCGCGAACTGCACGAGATCGGCCTCTATCCAGTCGGCCAGGTGCAATACCTGGCTAACTCACCAGTCACCTCGGTCTACGCCCAACTCGGACAGTACTGGCTGGGCTCCCACGCCGACCGCGGTCTCGAAGACTTCGCCATCATGCACATGACGTTCGAGAACGGCGTGACGTCCACCATCACCACCGGCCGCTACGGTCGCACGACCGACCCGGGAAGCGGGGTCGACAAGGTATCGGTCGTTGGCACAAAGGGCTCGATCGTGGCCGACGGATCGCCGCCCACCGCCACGGCTTACGGCGTACCCGGCGACGACGGCAAGGGAGCGACCCGCGTCGACGCCATGGACTCCGGCGGCATTGAGGCGCTCATCGACCAGTTCATTACCTGCATTGACGATGGCAGCGAAACCATCAACAACGCCGATTCCGGCGTTGCCCAGGTCGAGACACTGCTGGCCGGCTACGCCTCCTACTTCAGCGGCCAGCCCGTCGCGCTACCTCTGGACTGAGTCCGAGCTAGTCGATCGTCCCTTCGTCGGCGGCCGAGCCCTTGTGCCGCTCGAGTTCGCCGTGCACGTGCAGGATCCGCTGAACCGCGGTGACCTGCGTCACGACGCTCAGCACCCACAGGCCGGCGCTCAACAGCCAGGCCGGTCCAAGCAGCGAGATCCCCAGCAGTAGCAGTCGCTCCGGCCGCTGCAGGATCCCGATCTCGCAGTCCACGCCCAGGCCCTCGGCGCGTGCCCGCGTGTAGCTGATCAGCATCGACCCGATCATTGTCGTCACCGCTAAGACGACCTCGATCCGCGCGTCCTGCGCCACAAAATGCCAGACCAGGCCAGTAAAGATCAGCCCCTCGGCCCAACGATCCAGCGTCGAATCCAGAAACGCGCCGAACTTCGACCCGTTCCCGCTTACTCGCGCCACGGCCCCGTCCAGCATGTCGAAGCCACCGGTCACCAGCACCAGCAGCCCGCCCGCGAGTGTCCAGCCAAAGCCAATGCACACCGCCGTCAGCGCGCTGACGGCTAACCCCGCCACGGTCAGCGCGTTCGGATCAATCCCGGTCCGCGCCAGCGGAGTCACCAGTCGTTCCACCGTTCGGCGCGTGCTCGCTTCGATGTGCGCCTTGTTCACGACGATGAGCCTCCCGCTCGCACCAGGTCCGCGTCGGCTGACCAATAGGGCCCGCCAAGCTCGTCCTCATTCAGCAGTTCCTCGTAGTAGGCCAGCACCCGGTCGGCAACCGTGCTCCAGGTGAAGTCGTGGGCGCGTCGACGACCGGCGTCCGCCATCCGCTGGCGTTTGTCCGGGTTGTCGGCCACGCGCATCAGGGCGCGTGCCAGGGCCACATGGTCTTTGGGCGGCACCAGGATTGCTTCCTCCTGGTCGGAGAGCATGGTTCGCGAGGCGGGAATGTCCGAGGCCACCACGGGCGTCCCGGCGGCCATGGCCTCAAGCAGCGTGATGCCCTGGCTCTCGCCACCCAGCGCCGGCCAGCAGAAGATGTCGGCGGTTTGCAGGTACTGCCGCTTCTCTTCGTCAGAAACAAAGCCCTTGAACATCACGTGCCGCAAGCCGAATTGCTGAATCTGCCGCAGATAGGCGCGTCGCTGGCCCGGTCGAAACGCACCAATCACGATCAGTCGCGCCTGCGGGCGCAACTGGCACACCAGCGCCATGGCCCTTAGCAGATAGTCCAGGCCCTTGCGCTTTTCCAGCCGGCCCACGAACACAATGTTCAGCTTGCCGTCCCGCAGTTCGCCGGCCGGCGGCTGCGGTGCGCCGTAAAAGTCCACGTCGATGCCGTTTGGGATGATCCGATAGGCGCCCTTGTACGAGCGAAACACGAGCTCCCTGGCCGCTTCGGAGACCGCGATCTTCCCGTGCAGACGGCGCTGGAGACGTCGGATCAGGGGTCGCGTCGTCCGGTAGAACAGTGCCGAATTGCGCGCGGCGTGAAACGTCCCAACATTCACGCTTGTCGAGTACTGAAGCACCGTGAGCGGCAGCGCCGGCACCAGTGGCTCCTGCAAGTGCACGATGTCGAAGTGCTGCTGGCGCAGGTAACGCCGAACCCGTGGCACCAGCTGTGGCGACAACGTCAGCCGCGCCCGCGACTGGTTGACCGGCAGCGGCACCACGCGCGATCCGATTCGCACGAACCCTGGAAATTTCTCTTCAACCTGGTTGTCAGTACTCGGCGCCATGATGGCCACCTCGTGGCCGCGATCCCGCAGTTCCCGTTCCAGGTTGAGGATGTGCTGGGTCACGCCTCCCGGGTAGGGAAAGTCGTACGGCGAGACCTGCAGAATCCTCACGTCTCGAGCGCCTCCGGCCACATCGGGCGAAACATGTACCACTGCGCCGGCGCCTTGCGAATCAGCGTTTCCAGGTCCCGCATCACCTGCTGCATGGCCTCCTGGACCGCCTCGGCTGCCGGACGATCGCGATCGATCGTGATCGGCGGCATCCCGTGCGCCGAGTACGTGCCGTCGTGATATCTGATCATCCCGCCCACCAGCAGCGGACTGCCCGTGTGCCGCGCCAGCACCGCCGCGCCTTCCGGCACCCACACGGGCCGGTCGAAAAACATGACCTGCACGCCCTTGCCCGGCGTCGGCCGGTCCGCCAGCAGCGCCACGAACTCGCCCCGCCGCAACGTACGCAGAATCCCGCGCGCCGCGTTCCCCAATTGAATCGTCTTCAGGTTCTTGCGCGCCCGGACATCGTCCAGCAGCGCGGTCACCGACCTGCTGCCGAACGTCTCGGCCACCACGTGCGTGGGCTGGTCGACCGAGACCAGGCTCCCGCAACAGTCCCAGTTGCCGAAATGCGCCGTGATCATGATGCCGCCGCGACCCATGTGCTTGAACGCTTGCAGGTGCTGCAGGCCCTCAATGCGCACGGTGTGACGCAGCAATTCCTCCTGGGTCATCCGGTATGTGCGCAAAAAGTCCACCGTGAACTCGGCGTAATTCACCACCGACCGCATCGCCAGCGCCCGCACGCGCGGATCGGTCGGCGGCAGGCTCAGTACCACCGACATGTTGGCCGTGGTGTTCCGCCGGATTCGCGGAACCAGCCAGTAGACCAGCATTCCGAACAGACGGGCCAGGCCGAACTTCACGGGACGGGGCACCCACCGTTCAGCCTGCGCGGCGATGGCGACTAAGGTGATCACGCGCTATGCATCGCTCCTGGCGCCGGCGGCAATGTCAGCCGTGCGGATGAACTCGTCGGTCATCACGCGCGCCTCTTCGTCCGAGTACTGGATCGGCGGCGACTTCATCAGGTAGGCCGACGGCCCTTCAACCGCGCCGCTCAACCCTCGGTCCATGGCGATCTTGCAGCAGCGCAGCGCATCGATTACCACGCCCGCCGAGTTCGGTGAGTCCACCACTTCCAGCTTTAGCTCGGCGTTCAAGGGCTGGCCCCCAAACGACACGCCCTCCATCCGGATGTAGGCCCACTTGCGGTCGCCCAGCCAGGGCACGAAATCGCTCGGTCCGATGTGGACGTTCTCGGCCCCGATGTCGTATTCCAGCTGGCTGGTCACCGCGTCGGTCTTGGAGATCTTCTTGGATTCCAGCCGCGAGCGCTCCAGCATGTTCTTGAAGTCCGAGTTCCCGCCCACGTTGAGCTGGTAGGTGCGCAGCACCTTGACGCCCCGCTCGCGGAAAAGCCGGGTCAACACCCGGTGCGTGATGGTGGCGCCAACCTGCGACTTCACATCGTCGCCGATGATCGGAACGCCGGCATATCGGAAACGTCCCTGCCAGTATTCCTCGCGCGCAATGAACACGGGCATGCAGTTCACCATCGCGCATCCGGCGTTGAGGACTTGTTCCACGTACCACTTGGTCGCCTCTTCGCTGCCCACCGGCAGAAAGTTGACGACTACGTCCGTGTGCGTGTCCTTCAGCAGCTCGACGATGTTGTCGGTCGCGCCCTCGGCCTTATACACCGTGTCGGCCATATAGGCGCCAATCCCGTCGTGCGTCATCCCGCGCACTACCGGCACGCCCAGGTGTCCCACCTCCGCGAACTGTGGCGTGTTGTTCGGCGGCGCCGTCATCGCCTCGGACAGGTCCTTGCCCACTTTGCCCCGGTCGATGTCGATAGCGGCCGAAAACTCCACGTCGCCAACGTGATAGGGGCCGAGTTGCGTGTGCATCAAGCCGGGGATGAATTCGTCGGCTGCGGCATCGCGGTAAAAGGTCACGCCTTGCACCAGCGACGAGGCGCAATTGCCCACGCCAATGATTCCCACTCGAACCTTGGACACGTTTCTTCCTCCTGGATTCCTACGCCAGCGCTCGGGCCGGCTCGGGAGATTCGGCGTCCGATCCACGCGCCGAGGACGCCGTTAAGTCGTCGATCAGGTCGCTCAGCGCCGCGTGGCGGGCGCTCAGGGTGGCACGGTCAAGCCCGTAGAGCATGCGGCGACCCTGTCGCCGTGCTCGAACCAGCCCGGCGCGACGCAAGCGACGAAGGTGCCATGACATCAGCGGCTGGCTGACCCCGACGCGGCGCGACAGCTCGCTCACATCCAGTTCGTCCGCCGATGCCAGTTCGTCAAGCGTCACCAGTCGGGTTCGCGATGCGAGCGCGCGCGTATAGGCGCGCATTGCGGCCAAATCCGCCTTCACGTCCGCCTCATACATAAAGCAAAGTTTGATAAACAAAACTTTAGCACACGCGGCTCGGCCTGACCAGTCCCGCCGTCCGACCGCCTTGCCCGCGCCCCGCGCCTAGCGCGCGTAGTCCACCGCGCGGGTTTCCCGGATCGTCGTGATCTTGATCTGACCCGGGTACTCCATTGACTCCTGGATGCGTTTCGCAATGCCGTTCGCCAGCCGCTGTACGCCGGCTTCGTCCACCTGGTCCGGACGAATCAGCACCCGCAGCTCGCGGCCGGCCTGGATCGCGTAGCAGTTGTCGACGCCGTCGAACGACCGCGCAATCTCCTCCAGCTTCTCCAGCCGTTGGAGGTAGCGGGTGACCGTCTCGCGCCGAGCGCCAGGTCGCGAAGCTGAAATGGCGTCGGCCGCGGCCACGGCAAATGCCTCGAAGCTGCGCAACTCCACCTCAAAGTGATGCGCCTCGGCGGCATGGGCCACGTCTTCCGACAGCCCGGACCGTCGCAGGAGCGCCCCGCCGATCAACGCATGCGGACCCTCGATCTCGTGGTCGATCGCCTTGCCGATGTCATGCACGAATCCAGCTCGGCGCGCAACTTCCACGTCGCCACCAATCTCCGCTGCCATGGTCGCCGCCAGCAGCGAGACTTCCACCGAGTGGCTCAGCACGTTCTGCCCGTAGCTCGTGCGGAACCGCAAGCGACCCATGTAGCGAAGAATGTCGCGCGGCAGCGCCGGCGTGCCCGCGTCGTAGGCCGCCTGCTCACCTTCCCGCTCGATGATTTCCTCGACCTCGGACCGCGCCTTAGTCACCGTGTCCTCGATCCGCGCCGGATGGATCCGGCCGTCTTCCGTCAGCCGCTGCAGCGCCACCCGCGCCACTTCCCGCCGCACCGGGTCGAAGCCCGACAGCACCACCGTTTCCGGCGTGTCGTCGATGATGATGTCGATGCCCGTGGCCGCTTCCAGGGCGCGAATGTTGCGGCCTTCCCGCCCGATGATGCGACCCTTCATGTCGTCGCTCTTCAGGTCGACGACTGACGTCGTGATCTCGGTCGTGTGTGCCGCCGCGACCCGCTGCAGCGAAAGCCCGACCAGCCAGCGCGCCTGCGCCTCCGCGTTTTCCTCGGCCGCTGCCGTGAGTTCGCGAACGCGCTGATCGCAAATCTCGCGTACTTCGCGTTCGACCGAGGCCAACAGCTCCGTCTTGGCTTCATCACGCGTCAGGCTGGCCGCTGCTTCCAGCGCGGCTACCTGCTGCTCGCGCAGATCCTCCAGCTCGGTCTCGCGTTGGTCGAGTCCGCGTTTGCGCTGATCGAGTGAGTCGTCGCGCTTCAGGAACTCGCGTTCCAGGTCGTCAAGACGCTCCGAACGATTGTCCAGCGTTTGCTCACGCTGCTGGAGACGCCGCTCCTGCTGGCGGAGTTCGCGACGGCGCTCGCGCGACTCGCGCTCCGCGTCCGCACGCTCGTTGCGGATTTTCGCGCTGGTTTCCTTGATACTGGCTCGTTGTCGGGCTTCGACTTCTGCCAGTTCGTGCTCCACCCGGCGCGCGAATTCGCGCCCGCGCGCCTGGGATAGCCGGACCTGATAGAAGTAGCCCGCCACGAGCCCTACTACGAGCGCCGCCAATCCGGCGACGATCGCCAATAGGGCTTCCACGGCTGGCCTCCAGAAGGGTGTGTTGTACGAATCGTCGAATGAATCGCATTGAGAAAATGGTTCGGCGGCGCCACGCGACGCCTCCGCGAGGCGATGCTACTCGGCGCCTCAATTCCCGGTCAAAGACTGGACGCCAATCAGCCGCTCGTCGCGCTCCGCTTATACTTCGGCTGACGGCGCCCGCCTTGGAGTGTTCGCGTGAGTACAACGGAATCAAACGGCTCGATGACCGGTCGCGAGCGCTACCTCAACGCGCTCCAGGGCAAACCCGTGGACCGCATCTGCGTAGGCAGCCCCACGTCCCTGGCGACCTACGAGGAAATGCGCCGCCTCGGCATCGAATGGCCCGACGCTCACTACGAGGCCGCACCCATCGCCTTACTGGCCGAGCGCAGCTACACCGAACACGGCTACGACTCGATCATGCCCTACTTCAGCATCATCCTCGGCGCCGCCGCCCTGGGCGCCGACATCGAGTGGGGCGAGGACCCCTGGGAGTTCGACAAGGGCACCGGCAAGATCATCTCCGGCCCGCGCATGCCCGCCGTCAGTCCGCCCAACCCCTGGACGACGCCTGACGAGATCGTCATCCCCGACGACTTCCTGGAACGCCGCGAAACCAAGGCCGTCATCGACTCCATCAAGATCCTGCGCGAACGCCACCCCGACGCCGCCGTCATCGGCAAAGTCATGGGCCCGTGGACGCTCTCGTATCACATGTTCGGGCCGCAGGAATTCCTCATCAACGTCATCCTCGATCCCGACTACGTGCACGCCTGCCTCGATCGGCTCATGCCGGCCTCCATCGAATTCGCCAACGCCCAGATCGAGGCCGGGGCCGACGCCATCTGCCTGGCCGACCACTCCACCGGCGACCTCGTCCGCGCCGAGACCTACCGCGACTTCCTCATGCCGGTCCACCAGAAAATCACGCCGGAGATCAACTCGCCCGTGATCCTCCACTGCTGCGGCAAGACCCTCGACCGCATGCAGTACATCAAGGACGCCGGCTTCGAGGCGTTCCACTTCGCCACCGAAAACGACCCGCACGAGGCCAAGGCCGTCGTCGGCGACTTCAAGCTCGTCGGCAACGTCAGCAACTTCGTCACCCTGCTCAGCGGCCGGCCCGAGGATGTCGCCTTTGAGGTTGAGGACATCGTCTCCGCCGGCATCGACATCATCGCCCCCGAGTGCGCCGTCCCGCCTCAGGTCACCAACGCCAATCTGATGGCCGTGCCGGCCGCCGCCCGCGGCGAGTTCCAGGGTGACCCGTCGGTCACGGACCCCCGAAACATGGCCCACGAGTACCGCGTGGACGTCGCCAAGCAGAGCGCG
This sequence comes from Chloroflexota bacterium, assembly GCA_011523785.1. Lineage (GTDB taxonomy): Bacteria > Chloroflexota > UBA11872 > UBA11872 > UBA11872 > UBA11872. The sequence continues at coordinate 42,659 of WTFW01000066.1, forward strand.
GCAGCCTCATCTGGACCGGCCCTGAGCCTGTAGGCGGCGGAATCCGCTGTCCGTCCGCGGGTAGTCCCGATGGGCGCCGCCTCCCGTGCGAGCGGCAGTTGCCGGCTTGATCCGCCAATCTGACGCCGGGCGGCGAAATGGCTGATCGACGCTCCCGCTGGCGCGAAGTGTCGGGCATTCCGGTCGAAGCCCCCTTTCTTCGCGCCGTTGAAGCTGTGGGCGGACCCGCGGTCCTCGGCTATCCCATCACCCCCGGCCTGTTCGCTGGCGACGCGTTGCACCAATACTTCAATCACGGACGCCTTGACGCCCCCGGCCGCTCCAGCGCCCATCAGGTCGGCGTGCCGCGGCTCGCGAATCTTGGCGAGGCCATGGCCCGGGCGCTCCAGGCGCCCCCCGCCGCGGGCTCCGATGGCCCATTCGCCGATCCCTGGACCGACGAGTCCCGCCGCGACCGCGCCGGACCGCCAGCCAGCGCGCCCTTCGACTGGCGCGGCTGGCGCATCCGCCTCTACCAGCGCGACCTGGTCCGAATGCTCGACCGCTCACCAGTGGACGCCCGGCCGACCCCCGGCCATCTGGGCGACCTTTTCGTCACGCTTGACGATACCGAGCGCACTCGCGGCGCCGAAGGCCCGGCCCCGGTCCAACGCCTGACCGCTGATCCACCATCCGAGGTACAGGCGCCGATCCTCACCTATCACCGCATCGCCGGCCCCACGGCATTCCAGGCACAGCTTGACGGCCTGATGGACGCCGGACTCTCCCCCGTCTCCTTCGAACACCTGGTCGCGGCCATCGAAGGTTGGGCCGAACTGCCCGACAGGCCGTTCGTCGTCTCGTTCGATGACGGCTGGCTGGACCAGGTCGACGGGGCGCTGCCGGTGCTTCAGGACCTGCGCGTACCGGCCGTCTTCTTTGTCCTGCCGGGGTTTGATCGCTACGGCCAGGGGCACATGACGCTGGCCGACATTCAGTCCGTGCGCGCCGCCGGTGTCACGGTCGGCTCCCACACGTTCAACCACGCCGACCTGCCGCCGCTATATCGGTCCAATCTGGGCGCTGCCCAGGCCGAAGTCGTCGAGTCGCGTCAATGGCTGGAAGACGAGGTCGACGGCGTCGACTACTTCGCCTATCCCCTCGGCCGCTTCGACCCTGACGTCAAAGCGCTCGTCGCCGCCGCCGAATACCGGGCAGCTGTTTCAACCGTGCCTGGCATCCTGCACAACCTCGAACGCCTGTTCGAACTCCGCCGCGTCGGCGTCGAAGCCTGGTGGTCGCTGGCGGACGTCATGCAGAAGATCCGCCAGGCCGCCGCGGTCGACGGGGTTCCATCGCCGGTCTAGGCCCGCGCCAGGAACGCGAACCCGAAAGCCCCGGGTCCCGTGTGCGTTCCCACCACCGGGCTGATGGCCAGGTTGGGGATCGTATCGCCCTCGGCGTTCAGACCGTCGGCCAGGTCGCGCTTCAGGCGATCATGTTCAGCCTGATTGTCCGCGTGCAGAATGGCCCAGCTGGACACCCCGTTCGGCGCCTGCTCGCTTACCCGGTCCGCAATCGCCGCGTGAGCCTTGCGCATGGTGCGAACTCGCGTCACCGGCGCCACCACGCCGTCAGCCAGTTCAAGCACCGGCTTCACGTTCAGCAACGACCCCAGAAATGCCTGCGCGCCGCCGATGCGTCCGCCCCGTTTCAAGTACTCCAGCGTCTGGACCACAAAGATCAGGTGCCCTCGTTCCGCGTGGTCGGCCACGATGCCCTGGATGTCCTCCAGGCTCGCCCCGTCGCGTCCGGCGCGCGCCGCGGCTATCACGCTGAACGCCATCGCCGGGCCCACCAGCCGCGAGTCCAGCACCAGGATCTCGCGGTCCACCTGCGCCGCGCCCTGCCGGGCCGACTCAACCGTCTTGCTCAGGTCCGTCGACACGTGGATCGAAACGATCGGTCCGTCGCCCTCGACTTGCCCATACACCTGCGCGAACTCGGCCGGGTTTGGCTGCGAGGTCATCGGGTGGTCCGGCGATGTTTCGAGCAGCCGATAGAATTCGTCGGCGTCCAGATCCACGCCGTCTCGGTAACTCGTAGTCCCGAACGTCACGTGCGTCGGGATTACCGTAATCCCCAGTTCCGCTGCAAGTTCGGGAGGCAGTGATGCAGTGCTGTCGGTAACGACTTGGATTGACATGTTCTTGGCAGCTTCCGGTCCCGGCGTTTGACGTGGCGAGGATAGTCCCGAGCACCCTCAAGGGCAAAATCCTGGCGGCCCTTCTGGCTCTGTCGGTCGTCACGATCCTGGGGCTTGTGCTGCTGGTTGTGTTCTGGACCTGGCTGTCGTGGATCCTGGTCGCTGCGTTCGTGCTGTATGGCGCGGTCGTCATGCTGCTCACCCTCGGTCTGCTGGGCTACCTCGTGTGGAATCGCCAGAAGCTCACGGCCCTTCGCCTGGACTGGAGCGACAGCGAAGCGCAATCGCGTCTCTAGTTCTCGGATACCCCGCCGTTCCAGCCTCCCGCATACGTCCCGGACCCCAGCCGTACCGGTGCGACAATGCCGGCAGATCCCAGTGCGCGTCGTTCAACTCCACCTCGCCAACTTTCGCAACTACCGGCGTCTGACGCTGGATGTGCCGCCCGGTCCCAGCGTGATCGTTGGCGGCAACGGCCAGGGCAAGACCAATCTGTTGGACGGCCTGCACATCCTCGCGTCAGCCCAGAGCCTGCGTCCCGGACCCGAGGCCGCCTGGGTGCGCTTCGACGCCCCGGCTGCCGAGGGTTTTGCTCGTCTCCGTGCCCAGGTCGAATCCGCCGCCAGCCCCTCCGCAATCGAGATGATCGTCGCCCGCACCCGCCCCGACGACGGCGAGTCATCCGGCGTCCGTCGCCGCGCCCGAGTCGACGGCGTCCTCACCCGCCTGGCCGATCTGCCCGGCCGCCTCCTGGCCGTCAGCTTCGCGCCCGCCGACCTCAATCTCTGGACCGGCGCCCCTTCCGGCCGCCGACGCTGGCTCGACCTGGCCGTGGCCCAGGTCGACCAGACCTACACGGCCCATCTCACCACCTACGAGAACCTCCTCACCCGACGCAACGCCCTGCTGCGCCGTCTTCAGGGCGGACTCGGCCGACCCGCTGAGCTCGAGTTCTGGGACGATCGAATCTCCCAGCCCGCCGTGGAAGTCACCGCCGCCCGGGCTCGCTACCTGGCCCGCGTGCGTGCGCCCGTCAACCTGGGCTTCGAAGCCATGCGCGGCGGAGCGCGACTCGATCTCGCCTACCGCGCCACGGGACTCGGCCTGGATTCCGCCGGATTCCGCGCCGCGTTGCTGAAACGACGCAACCAGGACGTCCAGCGTGGAACCTCGGGCCTCGGACCCCATCGCGACGACCTCGAGGCCCGGCTCGATACACGCCCGTTGGCCCACGTCGGCTCTCGCGGCCAGCTTCGCCTCGCGGCCCTTGCCCTCAAGCTCGGCCAGCACGATGTGGCCTATAGGCAACGCAACGAACGCCCCGTGCTGCTGCTGGACGACATCGCGGCCGAACTCGACCCGGCGCACCGCCGGCTGCTCATCGACCAACTGCCTGCCGACGCCCAGGCCCTGGTGACGACCGCCGATCCTGGCCTGCTGAACGAGACGGCGCTCCGTCACGCGGCCCACTATCACGTGAGAGCCGGTGAAATCGAGCGCGTCCATGGCTGATCGACGCGAAGGCCGGCCGCGCAGCATCCGCGATCTGGTCGAAGGGTTGTCCGTCCGTCCCGACCTGCGCTACGGCGCGCGACGTCTGGATACGGCCGACGCCCTGCGAGAGGTCCTGGGCGAGGTGCTCGGCACCGCCGTTGCGGCGCGCTGCCGCGTTGGCTCCATCAACGGTACCGAGGCCCGTCTCGAGTGTCGGGATAACGCCACCGCCTTCCGCGCGCGCTTCTACGTCCCCGACATCCTCCAGGCCGTCGCGGCTCGTCTCGAGGCGGACGATGTGAAGTCCGTTCGGGTCACGGTCTCCGTGCACGGCTGGCCCGTCGAAGGGGAATCTGAGCCTCGGACTTGATCCGGCCGAAACTCCGGCACGTGGACACCGGTAGACTCGCGCGGCCCCGGAAACCCAGGTCACACCCCGATGCAAATCAGCCGCTCACTTGATGTCATAGCCACGCCCGACGTCCTCGTCGTCGGCGCCGGTTGCGCGGGCACCGTGGCCGCCATCTCCGCCTCCCGCGCCGGCGCGTCAACGCTCGTCGTCGAGCGCGGCGGCTTCGCCGGCGGCTACATCACCGGCGTCGTTGGGGCATCGCTCGACGGTTTCGTTGACCTTCGCTCGGGTTTGCCCGTGGTGGGCGGCGTTGTATTCGACCTGGCCCGCGCCGCGGCCCACACCACCGCCACGGGAGAGCTCGCCTCCACGCGATTTCGCTTCAACGCCGAAGTCGGTCAGTCCCTGGCCAACCTTGATCGCCACGTCATCCACTTCGACATTGAGCGATTCAAGCTCGAAGCCGACCGCCTCATGCAGGAATCCGGCGCCCAACTCCTCTATCACTCCGTCGTGGCCGACGTCGTCCGCGAAGGCGACCGGGCCACCGGCGTTGTGGTCGCCAACAAGGGTGGGCTTGGCGTCATCAAGCCGAAGGCCGTAGTCGACGCCAGCGGCGACGCCGATGTCGCCGCCTTCGCCGGCGCTCCCTACGACCAGGACCTGGACACCCAGCAGCCTATGAGCCTGCATTTCCGCGTCGGCGGCTTCGATGCCACCCCAGAAGTCCGAGCCCACTGCAGCGCCCTGCTCAAGCAGGCCGTCGCCGACGGCCGTCTCAAGCTCTACGGCGGCCCCTGGATGGCGCCTTACGCCGAGCGCGACTACTACTTCAACGCCACCCGCTTCGCCGGCAACGGCACCGATCCGCACGACCTCTCGGCCGCCGAAATCCAGGGCCGCAAAGATGCTCGCCTGATGTTCGATCTATTCAAGGAACACATCCCGGCCTTCAAGGACGCCTACTTCGTCACCTCGGGCCCGGTCGTCGGCGTGCGCGAAACTCGTCGGATCCGCGGCGACCGCGTGCTCACTGCCCACGACATCCAGAAGGCCGTTGCCCAAGACGACGCCGTCTCGCTCGGCGCCTGGTGGCTGGACCGCCATCCCGTCGACTCGTCCGGCTACCACGAGCACGTCATCACCCGCCCCTACGACATCTCGTACGGCACGCTGACGCCGCAGGAACTTTCCAACGTCTGGGTCGCCGGCCGCTGCCACTCGGCCGAGTCGGCCGCGCTCGCCTCCAGCCGCGTCACCGTCACCTGCATGGGCATGGGCCAGGCTGCCGGCACCGCCGCCGCAATCTCGGCCGCGAGTGGCCTGGGCAGCCGAGAACTTGACATAACGCGGCTTCAGCAGCGGCTCCTCGACGACGGCGCCATCATCGGCCACCGCGCCGACGACGTCCGCGCCGTCGGCGATGCCATGCGCCCCGAGGAGATGCCCTCAGCCGCCGCCAGCCACTAAGCGCGTACGAGTCTCAGTTCACGTTCGTTGCCGGTCGCGGATTGCCCGTCGCGTCCAACATTGCCAGTACCACGTCCCGTGCCTCTCGGAACAGGTCCAGGCCGTCGCGTCCCTTGCCGTACGCCGAGTTATGCAGGTGCGGCTCCAGCGCCAGGTCTTCCACTTTTTCGGGATCCACGGCCTTCATGATCTGCGGCCACTGCCCGTCGCCCTGCCCGATCGGCACGATCGTGCCCGTCGCCGCCACATAGTCCTTCAGGTGCAGCACCCGTACCCAAGGTTCGACCTTGGACCAGGCCTCGTCGAAGGGCTGCGTTTCGCTCGCCACGTAGGCGTGCGCGTCGAACGCCAGCGCCACTTCACCGGGGTCGTAGTCCGACAGGATGTCCAGCGTTGAATCGCCGTCCAGGGTGTACATGCGGTAGTTGTTCTCCAGCAGCGCCACCGCCCCGTCCCCGTCGGTTTCGATCCGCCGTACCAGCCGCTCGAATGCGCCCTTCACGGCGTCGCGGTCTTCGGCGGCCGTCACGCCGTCGCGCGGCGCGAACGAAAAGACGCGGATCCACCGCGAGCCCAGCACGTTCGCCGCCTCGATCGACCGCGAAAGCTGCCGTTCAACCTTGGCTTCGTCCGTGTCCACCGCGTACTTGGCCACCGGCGAAGTCACGCAATAGCAGCCAATCCCGCTCCCATCCAGCCGCCGGCGTAGCTCGGCCAGCTGCTCGTCGCTCAGCTCATCGATCGAAAGCGCCGGCCCGTCCGCCGTCAGGCGCAGCTTCGTCAGGTTTGCCCGGGGAACCCCCAGTACCCGCAGACCGGCGATCTGCTCATCCAGCGGCTCCGCGATCTCCCCGCACATTCCGGACATGCCCCAACTCATGAACGCTCTCCTGACCTTCCGGCGATGTCGCCGGCGCGCATTCTAGGCGTCGACCCGCGCCTCCACTGGAATCGCCGCCGCGGCAGCCAGTGCCGGCCGCAGGTCCACCGTGTACATCTGCCGCGTCCCCTCGTGCGCGGAATCGATGCAAAGCGCCGTTCCGTCCCGGTTCCAGCGCGGATGCAGGTCCACCCGCAACGGACCGTCGAACTCAGGCGGCGCATGCAACGCCGCCAGGTCCACCCGCAACCCGTCCGCCGTCCGCACGATCATCAACCGCCGCAGGTTCTCGCTGTCCGGATACGTGTCGTTCGCGATCCACAACCGGTCCGGCGAATACGAACAGTGCCCGTCCTCGGTCAGCACGTCCCGCGCAAACGCCTGCGGTTCCGCCCCGACGTCGCTCACCGCCCAGAACGCATTCGGTGCCGTCGGCGCTCCGCCCCAGGCGAGAATCTCGTCCGCGCTCCGCCAGTCGTAATGCGATACCAGCCGCGCGCCCCAGATCACCCGCGCGTCCGACCCGTCCGGCGCCAGCGTCACCAGCCGCGTTTGCCGAGGCCCGTCGGACGGCTGCCACCGGTGCAGCACCGCCACCCGCGACCCGTCCGTGTTGATCTGCGCATGATTCAGCCAGTGAATTTGCCCGGCCATGCTCGCGTCCGGGTCCATGCCCACGATCTCCGCCAGCGAGAGCACAAGCTCGGCGTCGCCACTATCCAGATCGATCCGCCACACCCCGTCCTCACGGGGCGCGCCCTCGTCCGCCCATGGATCCGCCACGCCCTCGTAGCCATACCCCGGCCGCTGCGTCGCCAGCCGTGCAAAGTTCAGCCCGATCGCGTATCGCCCCACCGGGTCCACCGCATACACGGCCCGCTCCAACTCCCGCCGGTCCCCGCTCGCCAGGTCATGCACGACGCCCTCAAAACGCCCCGCCCGCCGCCGGTTATAGACCACGCAGTCGGCCGTTCTTGGCACCCACTGCAGCATCGTCCCCTGCTGCCAGCACCAGGCCTTAGTCGTTGCGAACGGCTCGAAGGGCTGCATGCCCTCCGGATCGATCAGCCCCAGCTCGATCTCGTCCTTGGGACCCGGCTGCCGGTCGCGGAACCCAACCCGCATCCCCAGCACCCGCGTGCCCCACGGCGACCACGGCGTCTTCTCGTAATACCCGAAGAAATGGTCCCCCGGCGGATGCGTCACCCGCCGCACGGACACATCGGGCGCGGTCAGAATCTTCGACATTCGGTGAGTCTAGAGTCCCAACGCGGCCCTGGTCTCCGGTATCCTCGCCCGCCTACCTCTACGCGGCCGCAATCGGCCAGGGCGCCCCGTGCATCGCATAGCTGTTATTGCCGGCGACGGAACCGGACCCGAAGTCACCGCCGAAGCTCTCAAGGTTCTCGAGGCCGCCGCCGCCTCGGAAGGCTTCGCCTACGACCTCACCGAACTTGACTTCGGAGGTGAACGCTACCTTCGCACCGGCGAGACCCTGCCCGACTCGGCTCTCGAAGACCTCCGCGGCTTCGACGGCATCTTCCTCGGCGCCATCGGCCACCCCGACGTCGCTCCCGGCATCCTCGAGAAGGGCATCCTGCTCAAGGCCCGCTTTGAGCTGGACCAGTACATCAACCTCCGCCCGGTCAAGCTCTACCCCAACGTCGATACGCCGCTCAAGGACAAGGGCCCGGACGAAATCGACTTCGTCGTCGTCCGCGAAAACACTGAAGGCATGTACACCGGCATGGGCGGCGTGCAATACGAGGGGACCGACCACGAGATCTCCACCCAGATTCACTGCACCACGTATCGCGGCGCCGCCCGCGCCGTGCGCTACGCGTTCGAGCTCACCCGCCGCCGCAACGAGCGCAAGCAGTTGCACCTCGTGGCCAAGACCAACGTGCTCACCAACGT